>NZ_ANAH02000071.1:0-300000 GCF_000335475.2 Cystobacter fuscus DSM 2262
CTTTTTCTTCATGGATTCGTCGAACCTCCGCCGACCCGCCGAGCGTGTCGTCACCGAGCGGCCCTTCGCCGAGGTTGAGGCCTCGCTTGAGAAGGCAGGCCGGGTCGAGGAGCTCATCCGTCTCTACGAGGGCCGTGCGCGCGAGACGACGGGTGCCGAGGCGGCGCGGGTGCTGGTGCGCGCGGGCCAACTCGCCCACGAGCGTTTGCGCAACCCCGCGCGTTCCGAGGAACTCTTGCGGCGCGCGCTGCTCATCGCCGAGGACACCCGGCCCGCGCTGCTCGGACTGAAGGCCGTCTACGAGGCGCGCCAGGACATGTCGGCGCTCGTCGACGTGCTGGAGCGTCTGGGCGCCCTCTCCGAGGGAGATGAGTCCGCGTCCTTCTTCCTCAAGGCGGCCAACCTCCACGAGCAGAAGCTCTTCCGGCGCGATCGCGCGGTGCTGTGCCTGCAGTGGGCCGCGCGCGCCAGGCCGGAGCGCAACACCTTCAAGCGCGCGCGCCAGTTGCTCATGGCCGACGAGCGCTTCCAGCCCGTCTTCGACTCGCTCGAGCGCGAGCGGGCCGCGCTGGGCGGCGAGGGCATGGTGGAGGAGTACGCGGCCCTCTGCGAGAAGCTGGTGGAGGATCCCACCGAGCACGTGCTCGCCCAGCAGGCGCTGGCCGTGGTGCGGGAGCTGGAGCCGAAGAACGTCCGGGCGGACAAGGCGGCGCAGACGCTGCAGCGCTTCGAGCAGACGTGGCGCGAGCGCGCGCGCACCCTGCGCGGCATGTCGCTGGAGGAGCGCGATCGCAAGAGCGCGGCGCGGCTGTCGCTGCTGGTGGCCAAGCTGCACGCCTGGTACGAGCCGACGGCGACGGACAAGGTGAAGGAGGCGCTGGACCGCTGCTTCCTGCTGTGGCCGGGCATGCCCGAGGCCGTCAACCTCATCGAGTTCCAGGCCGAGCGCAATGGCGACGTGTCGTCGGCGCAGTCGTGGATCGAGACGCTCGCGAACGAGGCGCGTGAGCGCACGGTGCAGGCGGACCTGTGGCTGCGGCTGGGCACCTTGCGGATGACCCGGCTCAATGATCCGGCCGGGGCGCTCGCCGCCTTCGAGAAGGCCACGTCGGTGGATCCCTCGCGCGCGGACATCGCCAACCTCGGCGCCGAGCTGCTGCTGGATCAGCAGCGTGAAGCGGACGCGCTCGCCATGTTGGAGCGGGTGCTCACGACGGTGAAGGACCGGTCCACCCGGGTGACCCTGCACCTGCGGCTGGCGGACCTGTACCTGCAGCAGAAGGACGGGGCCGCGACGCGCACCCACCTCGAGTCCGTGCTCAAGCTGGATCCGGTCAACGCCGCGGCGGCCTTCATGCTCGCGCGGCTGTTGGCGGAGCAGGAGGACCTGGCGGCGATCGAGCCCCTGTTGGACCTGGCGATGCTCGCCCCGCGCTCGCGCGCCGAGCGCGTGGCCTTCTGCGAGGGACTGGCGCTGCTGTACGAGGAGGCGGAGAACGCGCGGGGCGCCTTCGAGGTGCTCGCGCGCGCCCTGACGCTGGAGCCGAGCCGGCCGATGTTGCTGGAGGCGGTAGTGGAGCACGCGAGCAAGGCCCACGCGGAGCCCGCGCTCGCGACGGCGTTGCGGCGCGCGGCCCTGGCGGCGCTGCCGCCCGAGGCGTCGCTGCCCATCTGGCGCCACCTGGCGCGACTGCTCGAGGGGCCGCTGGCGGATCCCGCGGGGGCGGAAGCGGCCTGGAAGGAAGTGCTCGCGCGCGCTCCGGGTGACAGTGCCGCCCAGGAAGCGGTGAAGGCGTTGCGTGCCGCCGCGGCGCTCTCGGCGGATCCGAAGACGCGCCTGGAAGGGGAGATCCTCCGGCGCGAGGCGTCGGGGGCGACCCCCGCCGAGCTGGAGCCCCTGGTGCGCGAGTTGGTGCGGCTCGCGCCGGATGATCCGGCGAGCGTGCGGCGCCTGCAGGCGGTGTGCATCGCGCTGTCGAAGGTGGAGGAGGCCACGGAGCTGGCCGGACGCCTGGCGAAGGTGTCCGAGACGCAGGTGGAGCGCAGCGACTGGGCGGCGCGTCAGGCCCGTCTGTACGCCGAGCGCCTGAACCGTCCGCAGGAGGCGGCGACGCTCTTCCTGCAACTGCTCTCGGAGAACGTCTCCACGGGCGTGGTGCTGGGCGGGCTCGAGCGGCTCGCGACGGCGGGGGTGCGCACGGCGGAGATCGCCGAGGCGCTCGCCCGTCATTACGGCCGCCAGGGAGATCATCAGCGTCAGGTGACGGCGTTGTCGCAGCAGTTGGAGGCCACGCAGGACGTGACGGCGCGGCAGCGGCTGTTCGCGCAGATCGCCGGCCTCCAGGAGAAGCAGCTCGTGGACGGCCGGTCCGCCTTCGATCTGCGCATCAAGGCCCTGCGTGAGGTGCCCACGGACGAGGCCAACCGTGCCCAGCTGGCGCGGCTGGCCCATGAGCTGTCCGCTCACGCCGAGCTGGTGCGTGTGCTGCGCGCCCTGGCCGGTGAAGCGGAGGCGCCGGCCCTCGCCGTTCAGTTGCTCTCGGAGACGGCGACGCTGGCCGAGGCGTCCGGGGCGCTTGCCGAGGCCATTGGCGCGCTGGAGGCGGCGCTGCAGCGCGCGCCCGATTCGTCCGACGTGCTCGGCCGCCTCATCCAGATGTACGGCAAGGCGGGCCGCGCGGCGGAGGCGGACGCGCTCCTGCGCAAGCGCATCCAGACGGCTCCGCGCGCGGAGAAGGTGGAGCTGCTGATGCAGCTCGTGGAGCTCAACGCCGGGCTGGGCCGTCCGCTGCAGGCGGCCGAGGCGCTCCAGGCCGCCATCCACGCCGGAGCGGACGAGGTGCGTCACCTGCCGCAACTGGCCGAGCTGTACGAGAAGGCGGATCGCAAGCCCGAGTGGGGCCAGGTGCTCGCGCGGCAGATCGCGCTCGCGGAGGACGCGGGCGATCTGGATCGCGTGGCGCGGCTGACGCTCAAGCGCTCGCAGGTGCTCCAGGACTCCTCGGGAGACCGCACGGACGTGGTGCGCAGCTTCTCGGACATCCTCCGCCAGCGGCCGTCGGATACCGACGCCCGGGCCGCGCTCGAGGGGATGCTCACGGCGGGTCCCGCGCGCGAGGAGGCCGCGCGGGCGCTCATCCCGGCGTATGAGGCCACCAAGGATCACCGCAAGCTGGTCGCCGCGCTGGAGGTGCTCGCCGAGGTGGCCAAGGATGACGCCGCCCGGGTGTTGGCGTTGCGGCAGACCGCGCAGGTCCACCTGACCCAGCTGCGACAGCCGGAGCTGGCCTTCGCCTCGCTCGCCCGGGCGCTGCGCCTGGCGCCGGGTGACTCCGCGCTTCGGGTCGCGGCGCGTCAGGCCGCCGAGGACGCGGACTCGCTGGATGCCTACGCGGAGATCCTCATCGAGCTCACGGAGGAGGGAACCTCCGACGTGGTGCGCGCGGGTCTGCTGCGCGAGCTGGCCGAGGTGCAGGAGAAGAAGCTCGACGACCGCGCCGCGGCGCTCCAGTCGCTGCGGGCCCTGCTGATGCTCGAGCCGGGCAGTGTCGACTGCCTGAAGGCCTTGCAGCGCCTGCACCGCGCGGGCGAGGAGTGGGCCGCGCTCGCCGAGGTGTTGGAGAAGCTCGCCGCCGCGGCGGCCGATGTGGCCGAGCAGATCGCGTACCTGCGCGAGGCCGCCCTGCTGCACGAGACGAAGCTGTCCGACCTGGAGAGCGCCGCCGGCGCGTGGCGGGCCATCGCCGAGAAGGAGCCGCTCCAGCGCGAGGCCGCCGCCGCCCTGGACCGCCTGTACACCGAGCTGGAGTACCCGAAGGAGCTGGCGTGGGCGCTCGGGCTGCGGCGCACGCAGGAAGGGCAGAGTCCCCAGGGCCGCGAGGTCTCCTTCCGTCTCGCGGAGTTGCTGCGCACGTCGCTGGGCGACGCCAACGCCGCGCTCCAGCTCTACCAGGGCATCCTCGCGGAGGATCCGGGCCATCCCGGTGCCCGCGCGGCGCTCGAGGAGTGGGTGAAGGCGGCCGTGCCGATGAGCGCCGGGGCGCTGGAGGTGTTGGATCCGGTGCTGGCGCGGCTGGGCGACCATGCCCGTCGCGTGGCGCTGCGCGAGGCGCGCCTGGCGTCCGCCATGACCGCGGAGAAGGTGCAGCTCACCGCGGACATCCGCCGCATCTACGAGCAGGACATGCAGCAGCCGTCGCTCGCCTTCATGGCGGCGGTGAAGGCCTTCTCCCAGGGCATCGAGCGGGAGTCACTCCAGCCGGAGCTGGAGCGGCTCGCGCGCGACACGGGCTCCTACGAGATGCTGGCCGAGCTGTACGAGGAGGCCGCCTCGGAGCTGCCCGCGGGTGAAGCGGCGACGCTCTCGATGCTGCGCCGCTCCGCGGAGCTGCGCGAGCAGATGGGCCAGACGGAAGAGGCCGCCAGCGTCTGGAAGAAGGTGCTCGAGGACGCGCCGCAGGACCGTCAGGCGCTCGACGCGCTCTCGCGTCTGTACGAGCGGGGACAGAACGCCAAGAGCCTCTCCGAGGTCTATGCCGCCCAGTCCGCGCTGGCCACGGACCCCGAGGCACGGCGCGCGCTTCTGGTGAAGGCCGGTGAGGCCCACGCCGCGGCGGGTGACGATGCCAAGGCGATCGAGACGTGGCGCTCGGCGCTGGCCATCCGCAAGGCGGCCGACGGGTTGCTCGCGCTGGACAAGCTGTTCGCCAAGACGCGCCGTCCCCTGGAGCAGGCGGATGTGCTGGCGCAGCTCGCCGAGCTGGCCAAGGACAACGAGTCCCGCCATGGCTTCATCCTGCGCCGGGCCCAGTTGCTGGAGAAGGAAGGCAGTCACGCCGAGGCGCTGAGCGCCTACCGGGAGCTGCTGGGGCTCGCCCCGGGCGATCCGCAGACGGTCGCGGGCCTGGAGCGCCTGCTGCAGCTCGACGCGCAGCGGGTGGAGGCGGCGCGGTTGCTCGAGCCCGTCTACCGCGGCCTCAACGACACCCGGAAGCTGGTGGATGTGCTGGAGATCCTCCTGCCCGTCACCCAGCCCGCGCTGCGCCTGGAGCGCATCCAGGAGATCGCCACCCTGCGCGAGGCGCTCGGCCAGACGTCGCTCGCCTTCGTCGCGCGCCTGCGTGCCTTCAACGATGCCCCGCAGGTCGAGGGCGTGTGCGATGACCTGGAGCGGCTCGCGGCCGACTCGGGCTCGTTCGAGGAGGTGGCGGCGGCCTACGAGGATCAGCTCGATCGCGGGGCCGCCGAGCCCCTGGCGGGCGACCTCTGGCGCAGGCTCGCGGCCATCTACGACGGGCGCCTCAAGCGCTACGACCTGGCCGTGCGCGCGCTGGAGGAGGTCAGCCGGCGCGATCCGAAGAACAAGCAGGTCCTGGAGTCCATCTCCCGCGTGCACCGGCGCACGGGCGCCAACCGGGAGCTGGCGATGGTGATGCGCCGGCAGGTGGCGGCCGAGCCGTCCGTGCCCGCGCAGGTGAACCTGCTCTTCGAGCTGGCGCACCTCGCCGAGGAGACGCTGGGCGACAAGGCCCTGGCCGCGCAGACGTACCGCGAGGTGCTGGATCGCCGTCCGGAGGACGCCAACGCGTTCAAGCTGCTGGGCCGCGTGCTCACGCAGATGGAGCGCTGGCCGGAACTGGCGCAGCACATCGAGCGGGAGATCCAGCTGGCCGACGCGCGCAACGCCCAGGAAGAGGGCAGCGAGCTGCGCGTGCGTCTGGGCCGCTTGAAGTTCAGCCGCCTGGATGATCCCCGCGCGGCGTTGGAGCTCTACCAGGAGGTGCTGCGCCGCCGGGCGGCACACGCCGGCGCGGTGGGCGCGCTGGAGGAGATGGCGCGCTCGGACAGCCCGCTGCGCGGCCAGGCGGCCCTGGCGCTGGAGCCGGTGTTCACGGCGGTGGGCGATCACCTCAAGCAGGTGCAGATGCTGGAGTCGCGCGTCTCCGCCGAGCCCGTGCCCCAGGAGCGCGCGTCGCTGCTGCGCCGCATCGCGGAGACGTACGGGGGCCCGCTGGAGAACGCGGAGATGGCCTTCCTGTCGGCCACGCGCGCGCTGCGCGAGCTGCCGGATGAGCCGCGCACGCTCGAGCTGTGCCTCTCGTTGGTGGACAAGGCCGGAGCACTCGAGGAGTTCGCGGCCATCCTCTCCGAGATCGCCCCGAGGGCGGGCGACACGGCGCGCTCCGAGCTGTACCGGGCCCTGGCGCGGCTGCAGGCCCGCCTGGGCGAGGACGACGAGTCGCTGGCCTCGTGGCGCAAGGTGTTGACGCTGCTGCCCACGGACACCGAAGCGCTCGACAGCATGGCGCGGATGGTGGCCGATCAGGGCACGCCGCAGGAGCTGTTGGAGGTGCTGCGGCGCCAGCTCGCGAGCGCCGAGGAGCCCGCGCGCCGCGCCCAGGTGCTCTTGCAGATCGCCGCGCTCCAGGACGAGAAGCTGCACGATGCCCTGGGGGCGCTGGCCACGCTGCGTCGCCTGTTGGACGTGAAGCCCGACGACACGGCGGCGCTCGCGCGCATGGATGGCCTGTGTCAGAAGCTCGAGCGCTGGCCGGAACTGGCGGACGTGCTCGCGCGGCGCATCGCGCTCGTGACGCCCGAGGAGGGACTGGAGCTCAAGTTCCGCCTCGCGGTGGCGCGGGAGACGAAGCTGCTCGACAAGGCGGGGGCGCTGGCTCTCTACGGCGAGGTGCTGTCGATCCAGCCCAACCACCTGGGGACGGTGGGCCGCCTGGAGGCGTTGGTGGGCCGCGAGCCCCAGAACCTGCTCGCGGTGGAGACGCTGCTCAACGCCTTCCGCGCGAGCGGGGACGTGACGCGGCTCGCCTCGCTCATCGAGACGCGGGTGGGCGTGTCGCCGGACGCGCACGAGCGCAAGACGCTCCTGGGCGAGCTGGCCACGCTGCGCGAGTCCCAGGGAGAGCCGGAGCTCACGTTCCTGGCGCTCTTCCGCTCCTTCAAGGAGGACCCGAACGACCGCGAGCTGCGGATCCGGCTGGAGAACGCCACGGACGCGGCCGGCTCCTATGACGAGCTGGTGGTGGCCTACGAGGAGGCGCTGCCGCGCGTGGCCGAGGTCCAGGACTCGGCGGAGATCTGCCTCAAGCTGGGCCAGCTCTTCGAGTCGCGCCTGGGCGAGCCCGAGCGCGCCATCATCTACTACGAGCGCGCGCGCAAGCTGGATTCCACGGCTCAGGTCCGGTCGCTGGCGGCGTTGGACAGGCTCTACATCACGCTGGAGGCCTGGCCGGAGCTGGCGGATGTGCTGGAGGCGCTGGCCTCCACGGCCGAGCAGACGGTGGAGAAGGTGGGCTACCTGTTCCGCCTGGGTCAGCTCGTCCAGGAGAAGCTGGACAACATGGATCGCGCCGCCTCCGCCTTCGAGCAGGTGCTGGCGTTGGATCCCACGCATCTCGCGTCGGCGCGGCTGCTCGAGGGCATCTATGACGCGGCCGGAGCGCAGGACAAGCTGTACGCCATCCTGAAGCTGCAGTCCGAGCGCGTCACGGGCCTGGAGCGCGAGCGCGTCCTCATGCGCATGGCGCAGGTGTCCTCCGAGGGCCTGGAGGACCTGGACCGGGCCATCAAGCTGTACCGCGAGCTGCTGGCGAAGAACCCGCGCAACGAGCAGGCCTTCACGGCGCTGGAGGGGCTCTACGAGCAGGCGGGCCGTCACGAGGAGCTGCGCGTGCTGCTGGCGGATCGGCTGGCGCAGACGCTGGATCCGCGCGAGGTGGTGCGGCTCAACGAGCGGTTGGGCAAGGTGGTGTACCGGCTGCTCAAGCAGCCGGAGCTGGCGGTGACCTACCTCAAGGCGGCGCTGGAGCGGGATCCCCGGCACCGGGGCGTGCTGGACACGCTGCGCGAGCTGTACGAGGAGACGGGACCGGCCGAGGAGCTGGTGGGCATCCTGCGGCGGCTCGTGCCGCTGCAGGAGTCGGCCGAGGGCGTGAAGGTGCTGCGCCTGCGGCTGGCCGAGGTGCTCTCGGGCATGGGGCGGCGCGAGGAGGCGCTGGACGCGGCGCGCCGGGCGCTGGAGGTGGAGCCCCACGCGGTGGCGGACCTGGAGCGCGTGCAGGCGCTCTTCGTGTCCCTGCGGGCCTACAACGACGCGGTGCGCGTGCTCGAGCTCAAGGTGCAGGTGCACCTGCAGGAGAACGAGCGCGACCAGGCGGTGGCCACGTGGTTCGCGGTGGCGGACCTGTGGTCCGGTGCGGGCAACAAGCCCGAGCTGGCGGCGGGCGCGCTGGAGAAGGTGCTGGAGCTGGATCCGGCCAACCGCACGGCCTACGAGCGCGTGTGCGAGCTGTACCGCGCGAACAAGGACTGGCGGGCGTACGCGCAGGTAGTGGACCGCTACCTGCCGCACCTCGTCACGGAAGAGGAGAAGCTGGCCACGCTCAAGGAGCTGGCCAAGGTGCAGGAGGAGCGGCTCGGGCAGAAGGACGTGGCCTTCCTGGCGCTCTGCCGCGCGCTGCAGCTCGACGCCTCGGACGACATGCTGCGCGAGGAGGTGGAGCGGCTCGCCGACGAGACGGGCTCGCACGAGGAGCTCGCCGCCGTCTACGAGGAGGTGGCGGACGCGCTGCCGCGCGGGCCGCTCGCCGAGCGCATGTACGCGACGCTGGCGCGCGTGCATGACCTGAAGCTGGATGACGCGCAGGCGGCGGAAGGGGCGCTGCGGAAGATCCTCGAGTTCGATCCGACGAACGCCACGGCGCTCGATGGGCTCGCGGGGATGTTCCAGCGGCGGGGCCGCGAGCGCGAGTACGTGGTGGCCCTGGAGCAGAAGATCGAGGCCGCGGGCTCCATCGAGGCGCGCAAGGCCATCCTTCGGGAGATCGCGCGCGTCCAGGACGAGCAGGGTGACCCGGACGAGGCCGCGAGCGCGCTGCTGCGGGCGCTGGAGCTGGAGCCGGACACGGAGACGCTGGGCGAGCTCGTCGCGCTCTACCGTCGCCAGAAGGCGTGGCGGGACGTGGCCGCCACGCTGCTGCGGGCGCGCGACCTGGCGGCCACCGTCGAGGAGCGGGCGCGCATCCAGGTGGAAGTGGCGGGTGTCTACGAGCGTGACATCGGGGACGACGAGCCCGCGGTGGCCGCCTACCGGCAGGCGCTCGAGTTCGAGCCGTACAACCTCCAGGCCCTGGAGTCGCTGGAGCGGCTGCACACGCGGCTCGACCAGCCGGGGGAACTGCTCGCCATCTACGAGCGCATGCTCGAGGTCATCACGGACTACCGGGAGCGGGTCCGGGTGCTCTTCCGGTGCGCGAGCATCTGGGAGGACACGTACCAGAACCCGGCCAACGCGGACGCCTTCGTCGAGGGCGTGCTGGCGATCGATCCGCAGAACATGCAGGCGATCAAGTCCCTCATCCGCCTGCGCAGGACGCAGTCGCGGTGGGAGGACCTGATCGTCGCCTACGAGCGGCAGTTGCAGCTGGCCACGTCGACGCAGGAGCAGGCGGAGATCTACGTGGAAGTGGGCAACGTCTACCACCAGCAGCTCAAGCAGGTGGACCGGGCGGTGAACACGTACCACCACGCGCTGAGCATGGATCCGATGTGCCGGCCCGCGCTGCATGCGCTCGGCAACCTGTACGAGCGCAGCGGCAACTGGCCCTACGCGCTGGACGTGCTGCAGCAGGAGGCGCAGCTGGCGGGTCGCACGCCCGAGGCGGTGGAGCTGTACTACCGCATGGGTCGGATGCACGAGGACATGCTGATGGACACGGGCAGCGCGCGGGCGAGCTACCAGAGCGCGCTCGCGATCGACCCGGGCCACCTGGCGAGCATCCGCGCCCTCAAGGGCATCCAGGAGCAGGAGAAGGACTGGGGCGGCTACGAGCAGACCCTGCTCCAGGAGGCGCAGCAGACCGAGGATCCCGAGGCCAAGGCGCGCTCACTGCTCGAGGTGGCTCGCTACAACGCCGAGACCAAGGGCGACCCCGACACGGCCACGCACTACTACGAGGAGACGCTGCGCTACGCGCCGGACAGCCTGGAGGCGGCGCGTCCGTTGTCGGACGTCTACAGCGCGCGCGAGGACTGGGTGCGCTGCGAGCGCATGCTCGACATCGTGGTGCGCAAGATGGCGGAGCGGGCCATCGCGGAGAAGGACTCGGGACTGGCCGCGGAGTTGTGCCGGCAGCTCTACCGGCTGGGCTACGTGGCGGACAAGCTGGGCAACCGCGACAAGGCGCTCGACTCCTACAAGAAGGCCTATGATCTCGACGCCACGTACCTGCCGGTGCTCGAGGGCTACGGCCACCTGCTGGTGCAGCACGCGCAGCGCTACGAGGACGCGTTGCGCATCTTCCAGACCATCCTCATCCACCACCGCGAGGAACTCACGGACATGGAGGTGGTGGAGGTCTACTGGCAGCTGGGAGACATCCACGCGAAGCTGAATCAGGTGGACCGCGCGCAGAACCACTTCGAGAAGGCGCTGGCGGTGGACTCCAGCCACGAGGCCTCGTTGCGCGCGCTGGTGGCGTTGATGGACGCGTCGCAGCGCTGGGAACGGGCGGCGGACCTGCGCCAGCAACTCGCGCAGGCGCTGGAAGGGGAGAGCAAGGCCCAGGTCTACCTGGAGCTGGGCCAGATCGCGCGCGAGAAGTTGAAGGACGCGTACCAGGCGATCGACGCGTACACCGGCGCGCTCAAGCTCATGCCGGAGTCGCTGGAGGTGCTGGACGCGCTGTACGTGCTGCTGCGCGAGACGCGTCAGGGCCAGAAGGCCGCGGACATGCTGGAGCGGATGTTGCGGCTGCCCGCGCTGAGCGCCGAGCCGAACAAGGCCAAGCGGGTGTGGTTCGCGCTCGGCGAGCTGCGCCGGGACGAGCTGCGCGACGTGGAAGGCGCGGCCGAGGCCTTCAACACGGCGCTGGACCTGGATCATCGCTTCGTCGAGGCCTTCAGTGCCCTCGAGGCGATGCTGGGAAGCGCGAGCCAGTGGAGGGCGCTGGAGGAGAACTACGTGAAGATGATCGGGCGCATGCCGAAGACGCCCGACACGCACGGGGCGCGCATGGGCCTGTGGCGGGCGCTGGGAGACCTCTATCGCCAGGTGTTGAAGAGCCCGGAGAACGCGGTGGCTGCCTACGGGCTCGTCGCCAAGGGCCTGCCGGACGACGCGTCCGTGCAGGAGATCTACGCCGAGCTGGCCGCGGCCTCCCCGGGCAAGGAGGACGAGGCCATCGCGGCGCTGCGCCGGGCGCTGCCGAACACGCGGGATGCGCGCAAGGTGTGCTCGCAGCTGGTGCGCCTGTGCGCGTTGCGCCGTGACTATGACGGCGCGTGGCGGGCGGCGCAGGCGGTGGCGGGGCTGCTGGGCGAGGCGGGAGACGACGAGAAGGAGATCCTCTCCAAGCTCGGGCCCTACGCCAAGCTCAAGGAGGTGGCCCAGCGGCCGCTGCCGGACCGCATGTGGTCCTCGCACCTGCTGCACCCACGGCTCAAGGGTCCGTTCACCGAGCTCATGGGCCTGCTCTTCGAGCAGCTCGGCCACCTGTACGCGGTGCCGTTCCAGAACTACCAGATCGTGCCCAAGAAGCACCGCATCGACCTGGCCAGCTCGCAGGAGTACCACGTGCAGCACTACCGGTACGTGGCGCGCCTGTTCGGGATGGACGCGGTGGAGTTGTACTCGCCGCACCTGGTGGCCCGGCGCGAGAACCTGGCCAAGCGCTCCAACGAGCCGACGCCGGATCCGCGCCTCAACGTGGAAGTGCTCCAGACGCACCCGGCTTGTATTCGCGCGGGTGGGCGCTTCTTCGCGGAGCAGGGGCAGAAGGAGGCCTACTACATGCTCGGCCGGGCGTTCGCGCTGGTGCGTCCGGAGCTGGCGTTGAGCCAGCGGCTGGCGCCCGAGCGGCTCGAGGCCGTGGTGCAGGCCGCGCTCAGCCTGGTGGTGCCCAATCTGCGCTTCACGGTGGATCCGCGCGCGGTGGACGCGGAGCGCCGGGTCCTGGAGAAGAGCGTCAGCGAGCAGGGCCGCGCGGCGCTGGCCAAGGTGGCACGCGTCTACGTCCCGGTGGCGACGCCGGCGGATGTGCGCCAGTACCTCGAGGGAGTGGAGCTGACGGCGGTGCGCGCGGGCCTGTTGGCCGCGGGCGAGTGCGAGCCCGTCAAGCGCATGGTTCTGGAGGAGACCGGGTCGGCCTTCCGGGTTTCTCCGAAGGCGAAGCTCCAGGATCTCCTGCTGTTCGCCACGTCCGACGAACTTCGCGAGCTGCGTGTCGCGATAGGTACGGACGTGGAGGTGCAGGTAAAGAAGTAGCCGCACCATGAAGGGCGCGTGAACCCTGGAGAGGGGTTCACGCGTTGAAGAAGCAACCGGGCGGGCTAGAGCGGCGTCCTTGACCCCCCCGGAAGCCACCTCTACGATTCCAACGGGTTTTCTCCCGTTATTCCTGAGACTTGCGGGGAACGATGCGTTTCGTTTGCGATAGCTGCCGCGCGCAATACATGATCAGCGACGACAAGGTTGGCGCCAAGGGCGTCAAGGTTCGTTGCAAGAAGTGCGGCCATAACATTGTCGTCCGCCCAGCCGGCTCCGCGCCGGTGAAGGAGGATGGGACGAGTAGTGAGGCCGCGGGCGGTGCGGCCGCGTCCCAGGGTCAGTCGAGTACGGACGGTTTTGGCGTTCCCGCGTCGCTGGGCACGCCTCCCGAGGGAGGAATCTTCGGGGGGGTCGAGGACGACGAGATCGGCGCCGTGTTCGATCAGGTGCTCAACTCCGGCTCGCACAAGGTGCCAGCGGGAGAGGGACCGGCCCTGGTGGAGGACGCGGCGGTTTCGGACGCGAGCGACGCGATGCGCAAGCTGGCGGAGGCCGAGGCGGGGAGCGCCAAGGCCGCGGCCTCGCACGAGTGGTTCGTCGCCATCGACGAGAAGCAGGTGGGCCCGCTGTCGATGGAGAAGGTGAAGGATCACTGGGAGCGGGGCGAGGTCGGTCCGGACAGCCTGTGCTGGCGCGCGGGCTTCAGCGACTGGATTCCGCTCTCCGAGGCCTCGGAGCTGGCGTCGGTGCTGGCGCCGCGTCCGACCCGGCCGGTGATCGTGGAGCCCACGCCGGTGGCGTCGTCGTCGCCGGTGTCGTCGGGTCCGGTGGAGTCCGCGTTCAGCGCGGGAGGCGCCTCCAAGGCGGGTCGGGCCGAAACGCCCGCGCCCGTGGCTCCGTCCGCGCAGGAGTCGGGTTGGAAGCCGTCGGCGGCGAGCGTGCTCGCCTCGCTGGTGAAGGAGGAGAACGAGGCGCTGTCGAAGCCCGCGGCCAAGAGCTCCGTGGCGGAGGAGAAGGCGAAGCCCGCGGCGTCCGGGTTGCTGGATGTGCCGCCGCCCGCGGCCGCGCCGGCGCCGAGCCCGTTGCTGCCCGAGGCCCCCGCGCCCGTGGCTCCGGCCTACGCCCAACCGGCGCCGCACTATGCGCAGCCGATGCCGCAGCAGTACGCGCCTCCTCCGGCCTATGCGCCGCCCCCCGCCTATCCCGGCTATCCGCCCCCGGCGGCGCCCAAGCAGGGCGGCAAGATGGGGATGGTGATTGGCGGAGTCGTCGGAGCGCTGTTGTTGGCGGGTGGCGTTGGCTTCTTCATGGCGTCCCGGCCGTCCGCGCCGCCAGCGGCTCCGGCGCCACAGCCCGTGGCCCAGGCCCCGGTGACGCCGCCTCCGGCGAAGGCCGCGGAAGTGCCCATGCCTCCGCCCCCGGCGGCCGCGGTGGCGCAGAATCCCGCGGCAACGCCTCCGGCGGCGCCCACGGCTCCAGCGACAACGACCGCGCCCGCGGTGGCTGCGGCGGTGCCCCCCGCGACCGCGCCGACGGCGACTCCGCCTCCGGCGACGACGCCTCCTCCCGCCGCCGTGCCTGCGCAGACGCAGACGCCGCAGCAGGTCGCCCGGGTGGATCCGCCTGCGCGTGGAGGAACCAAGAAGCCTTCGACGGGCCGTACGCAGCGCGAGGATGAGGACGAAGCGCCCGTGGCGCGTAGCAGCCCGCCGCCGAAGAGCAGTGGCGGGGGCGGCGATGACGAGTTCGATGAGTTGTTCGGAACGAAGCCGGCCAGCGGAAAGGGCTCGGCGCCTGCGGGCCGTACGGTCTACGTGCCTCCGGAGCCTGGTGGAGGTGGGTCCGTGCCCGATAAGCTCGGACAATCGGACATCATGCAGGTGGTCGTGAACAACAAGCCCGCCATCGTGAAGTGCGTGAACGAGCAGAAGAAGAAGGACCCGGGTCTGAGCGGCAAGCTGGTGATGCGATGGACCATCCAGACGTCGGGCAAGACGAAGAACGTGTCCTGCCAGACGGGGGAGTTCCGCTCGACCTACATGGCGACCTGCATCTCCGGGCTGATCAAGGGGTGGAACTTCCCGAAGCACAAAGTGCAGGGAGATCCCATCGACTTTCCGTTTACGTTCTGACCCTTGGGTAGGAGAGGACAGTCACCCAGCGGACAAGACTACAGGGTGACTGTTCATCTCATGGGGCATGAATCTTCCTCTGGGGGGATGCGTCGAGAGGGTCTGTCGACACTCGTTGACAGGCCTGGAGCGACGGGACTAAAGCCGCGCGCTGCAGGATGAAGGGGGGCCTCGAGTGGCCGGCTGCCCGCCTTCATGTGACGTATCCCTTCAGGAGGAAGCCGATAATGCAGCTTCGGAAGATGACGTTGATGATTGCCGCGCTGGGCTTGGCGTTGACGGCCTGCCCGGGTGGTGGTCGCGAGGATCTGTCGTGCACTGCGGACACTGACTGCAGCGAGGATGGCACCGAGATCTGCCACCCGCAGGCCAAGGTCTGTGTGCAGACCTGTACGCAAGGGACTGATTGTCCGGACTCCGCGAAGACGTGCGAGGCGATCAGCTCTACGAATTCGCAGAAGATCTGCAAGTGCTCCACGGATGCGCTGTGCCAGACGGACGAGCGCGTGTCCGACGCCTCGACCCTGTCGTGCGACACGACCTACCGCGTGTGCAAGTCGACTGGGACGACCACCCCGCCGGGAGCTGCCTGCACGGGTTCGGGCCAGAGCACCTGCGCTTATGGCCAGTTCTGCAGCGGCGGTACCTGCACGGCTGCGCCTGAGGCTGCGGCGACCTGTGAGAACTTCTCGCAGAACCGTCCGAATTGGAGCGCTGCTTCGAGCAACGGCCCTGTGATCTACTCCGTGACGGGAACTGACTACCAGGTTGGGTCGGCGTACTGCCAGTCTGATGCGCCTAACGCATTCATCGTTCGGGTTCGTGCGTACCGGACTGATGCTGACTGGCCTTCTACCCGCGCTGGTTTGTCTGGTTTCTTCTACGTGACCACGGGGTCAGACAAGCTTGATGTGGTTAACCGTGGTCTCCTTGTGCCTAACACTGGCTACAATCGGACTGCCAGCAACCCCAAGGATGCCGAGTTCAATGTTTACCTCTGCCGCCCCTCTAACGCTCAGACGATCCAGGTTGGTTTCTACTTCACGGGTGGAAACCCGGTGTGCGAGAACATCAACAGCTAGACCTTTGTTGACTGGTGGGATGAGTTTCTCTCGCTGTTGGTAGCTGGGCCCCACTCCTACTCGTAGGAGTGGGGCTTTTTGCTACATAAATTGTTTTTTCGGTCGAAACAAACACCAATAAATATCAACAAGACTTGTGCGTCAGTTTGGTTGGCGGCAGTGATGCCATGTTGGTTGAGAAAAAGGAGAACACCATGCAACTCACGAAGTGGATCAGGGCTTTCGGAATGTTCGCGGCAGTGACTTGCGGCTCTTCGGTTTTGGCCAAGGAGTCCATCAAGCTGGATTGCCCTGCTGGGACCGTGCAGTCCAGCAGCGCGAACGGCAAGACTGCGGATATCGTGGCCTGCGTGAAGACGAATGGTAAGGCCTTCAGTCCGCATGGGCCTACGGTCTACTTGTTTCCCAACGGAACCAAGCAGGCAGAAGGTATGTCCGAGGATGGCTTCCGTACAGGCCTTTGGACTTTCTACAACGAACAGGGCCGGAAGACTGGGTCTGCCTCCTTCAAGCACAGCAATTTTCACGGCGAAGTCGTTGAATTGCACGAGAACGGCAAGGTCAAAAAGGTCGACCAGTACGTCGAGGGGCTGCGGGAAGGTACGGCCAAGGAGTTTTCCGCAGATGGAACCCTGGTCAAGCAGACCGAGTACCGCAATAATCGCCAGGTTGCTGTCAAGTAGTCTTTGTGCCTCGTGGCGGTGAAGCGGGACTTTAGTACCCCTTGCTTCTGGCTGAGCCTCTTCCTTCCGTGAGCAGGCTCAGCTAGAAGCTCAATGGTGAAGTCCGCACCTACTCTACAGTCGTTGCCTGACCTGCCCATTTGTTCCGTGGCGGACATGGGTCTTCGAGAACTCGAGCGCATCCGGCTCATTCTCCGCGGTGGCTCTGTCATCGACTGGCGGCGAATGCACTTCCAGGCCCATGAAGAGGTCGACCGATTCCTTCGCCTCTGCCAGCTCGACACGACTCGGGCTGAGGATGAGGCGTGGGCGCGAGTTGTGCTTTCGGATGCTGTGGAGTACCTCCGAAAAACCTTCAACTACCGGGTCGCAGATGCTGTGGCGAATCCGGAGAAAATTCACGACCTCTTTCTCTTTGCCTCTGGCGTCAAGGGGTTGCCAAGGCATCGACGTATCGCTTGTATCGTCCTCAAGGTGATGCACGTCATTCAACACATTGAGGGACGAGATCTGCTTCATCGATTGGCATGCTCCGAAGTGGAGCTGTCACGGCTGGTAATGGACAAGGTGCTGGGCGTAGCTCAGTTGCTTCAAACCAAGGGTCTACCAGTTGTTGAGTTTGCTCATTCCATCAAGACGCGAGAATCTCTTGTTACCAAATTGCTGGCCAAGAGAGAGACGGTTGCTGCTCAAATCTACGACCGCACTCGCTTCCGAATCATCACTCGGACGCAATCAGATATCGTTCCTGTTCTTTATTTCTTAACCCAACACCTGTTTCCGTTTAATTTCGTTGTTCCTGGGCAGACTGAAAATACGCTTGTCTCGTTCAAGGCTGTGCTTGCGGAGAACCCTCATCTCCAACAGTACGCTCAGCATCTTCATTTGGACCTCGATTATGAAGAGCGAGAGGATAAGTCACGCAATGTTTTTTCTGGAAGCACATACCGAGCGTTGAATTTTATTGTGGATGTGCCTTTGCGGATGGATGCGTATTTGCCCGCTCCAGAGCAAGACTACCGTGAGCGAAAAAATAGAACAGTCTTCACTCTTGTGGAGTTCCAAATCATGGATGAAGAGACTGCTCAAAAAAACGAAGAAGGGCAGAATGCGCACAAGGTTTACAAACATCGGCAAAGGCGGCGTGTTTTGCGCCGCCTTTCACGTGGCCTTGTAATTCCAAAGCGTCAAGGATGACTCTTTTGGTCGTCAGTGCTTTGGTGTTTATTGGTTGTATCGGCGAATGTAAAGGTATTCCCCTGAGAGATAGTCTCCTGCGCCACGGCCCTCGAACCAAGCGATGATTGGTCTTTCGGATTGATCAATTGAGACTGTTGATCGGATACTGCTCTTCTGCCCCGCGTTGATGCCGTTTGCATTTGAGAGACTGTTCCAGGTGTTGTGCTCCCAGGCGCTAATGAAACTCTGCCTGCTTCCATCGTTGTCCCAGGAGAACTCCTGCCAGCTTGTAAATGTTTTGTCTGTAGGCGATGTTTTTATGTTGGGAAGGCTCGCCTGTGTGCGCGCGTCGTACGCGCTCAATGCAGGTCCCATGCGCTCCCAGGATTGTTCGCCGACTGAGCGAAAGACCTGTATGTCGCCAGGCCCGTCTATGTAGGACTCTTCTGCCCAAGCCAAGAATAGAGTGTTGTTCAAGCCGATAGACAACGAGCAGTCCTTTGCCCATGTTTCTCCACCAGGAGTTGCGCTAAGGCCGCCCGAAATGTACCCGGTGGTTTCATTCCCTTCGAACGGGGGAACAGCATACTCCCACTTGTCGCGGGTGTTGCTGTATCTCATGACGTAAATGTTGGTGGGAGAGTATTGTTCCAGGGTTTGTTCCTGGAATGCGACAATGGGTTGTCCGGAGTTGTTTACGACGAGAGATGGCTTTGAACTGCTGGTTTCCATGGGGACGGCATGTACCCGCCCCCTATTGGGTCCTACGCCAAGGAAACCACCTCCACTGGCCGACATCCAAACATAGATGTTTGACACGTTGGTGGTGTCTCTTTCGTCCCATGCCACGTAGATTTGGTTGCCTTTCACTGCGAGAGAGGGATTGTGCGCGGGCGTCGGAACTCGGTTGGACCTTGTATCGTTTTCAGCAGACAGGGGGCCAGTTCCTACTGTTTGCCAGGTGCTCCCAATCCATCGCTTTACGTAGATGTTCTCGTTGAACCCGTCGGACTCTTCCCATGCGATGATGGGATTTCCATCGCTGCCGAGCGCCATCGACGCCTTGAACGCAGAGCCGAGCGGCGTACCATTGAGCGGCTCACCCATGGGCACGAAGGCCCTTCCATCCCAGCGATAGACGAAGATGGAGGACCTCCCTCCTGGGGCCCGTTCTTCACTCCATGCAACGATGGGATTGCCTTCCTTGTCGAGCACCATGGTGGAGTCCTTCAATTGGGTGTCGGTGCCCGTGATGGCTTCCAGCGCGCCTCCGAAGGCGTACCAATCCGGAACCTCGAAGCTCCATGGGGAGCTGGTCGATGTGATGGGGTTAGCCAGCGCCTTGCCCGCCAAGTCGGTGATTCCCCGGCTCAATCCGAACGAGAAGGTCGCTGGCAGCGTCGGGCGTTCCTTGGGCGTGATCGTGAGCGTCTTTCCATCACTCGACAGCGAGAGCGTTTTTTCCGCCTGGACCCCCGCTACCGCGAAGCTCACCGTGGTGTCGTTGACCGTCGTCACCTTCACGGGCTTGGTGAACACCACCTGGAAGGGCGTCCGGTAATCCACGTTGGTCGAGCCGTGCGTCGGCGTCCGTGACGCAACCTGCAGGTTGGTCCGGTCGACGACCACCTTCACCGGCTTACTGTCGAAGCTCTTCCCCGCGCGAAGAGCCCGGGCCGTGATCGCGTACTCCTTCTCGGCTTCCAGCGTGGTGTCCCACGTGTACTGAAACGGTGGGGCAGTCGGTGCGGCCAGCAGCTCGCCATTCTTGAGGAGCTGGACGGTGTCCGCGACGCCTCCCCGCACCTCGACCGTGATGGTCACGGACGTGCTGCTGTAGAAGGTGTCCGCGGGACTCGTGATGGTCACCGCCAGGTCGCTCACCGGAGTCCCTGAGTCCGGAACCTCCGCGTCCGGTCGCGGGTTTCCCCCGCCGGGTTCGATCTCGGGAACGTTGATGCAGGCGGACATCCACCCGGTGAGCAATAGAGGAATGATGCGTTTCTTGATGGTCATGGCTCTTCGCAGTGCAGGCTCCATTCCAGGAGCCCGGGGCTGACTCGCGGGGCCGTGCGCTGCCGTAAGTCCCCGCAATGTCTCGCCGAGCGTG
Organism: Cystobacter fuscus DSM 2262; assembly: GCF_000335475.2. NCBI lineage: Bacteria > Pseudomonadati > Myxococcota > Myxococcia > Myxococcales > Archangiaceae > Cystobacter > Cystobacter fuscus. The sequence continues at coordinate 19,470 of NZ_ANAH02000071.1, forward strand.
CCTCAGCCCTCTCCGAACGGAAAGCCCCATGCGCTCGGCTCGTCCCGAGTCGGAGAGAAGAGTCCGGTGAGGTGGATGAGGGCCCCAAAACGACCGCGCCGCTCCAGGATGCCCTTCGCGGGGCTCCCGAGCGGCGTGCACGTGGCGCTCCCGTACCGGAGCGTCTACTTCTTCTTCCGGTTCTTCTTCTTGTTCTCCTTCTCGCGCTTGCGGCGCTCCTTGATGGCGTCCTTGTTCTCGGGCTTGGCCGCGGAGGGTGGGGCGTAGCCCATCATCCGCGCCTTCGCCATCGCCGCCTGCCCCATGGGCGCCGTGTAGCCCGGCGCGATCTGCGGCAGTTGCATGCCCCCCATCCCCGCCATGGCCTTCTCCATCATCTTCGGGTCCTTCCCGAACATGCTCGACAGGTCCATGTTCTTCATCTGCGCCAGCTGCCCCATCTGCTTGAAGCCCGGAATCCTCCCCAGCAGGCCCGGATTCTGGCCAATCGTCCCCATCACCTGCTGCATCATCCCGAACTTCTGCAGCAGCTCGCGCACTTCCTCCGTCTTGCGCCCGCTTCCCTTCGCGATGCGCTTCACCCGGCTGTCGTTGATGATCTGCGGACGCAGCCGCTCCTGCTCCGTCATCGAGTCGTACATCGACTCGATCTTCGTCAGCTCCGTCTCGTCCGGATTGAGCTGCTCGGTCATCTCGCCGAAGAGCGGGAACTTCTCCAGCAGATCCTTCAGCGGGCCCATCTTCCGCACCATGCGGATCTGCCCCACGAAGTCCTTCATCGTGAAGTTGCCCGACAGGAGCTTCTGCGCGTCCTCCGCCGCCTTCTTCTCGTCGACGACCTGCTCGAAGTCCTTCATCAGCCCGACGATGTCGCCAAAGCCGAGAATCCGGCTCGCGAGTCCGTCCGGACGGAACTCCTCCAGCTTGTCCATCGACTCGCCCATGCCGAGGAACTTGATGGGCTTGCCCGTTACCTCCTTGATGGACAACGCCGCGCCTCCGCGCGCGTCACCGTCCAGCTTCGTGAGGATGAAGCCATCCAGGCTCAGGCGCCGGTCGAACTCCGCCGCCGTGCGCACCGCGTCCTGTCCAATCATCGCGTCGCACACGAGCAGGATGTTGTCAGGCCGCACCTGGCCCTTGATGGCCTCCAACTCGGTCATCAACGCCTCGTCGATGGCCAGGCGGCCCGCCGTGTCGATGAGCACCACGTCGCACTTCTGCTCGCGCGCCGCGGCGTACCCTCGCCGGGCGAGCTCCGGTGGCGCCACGTTGGGCTCGAAGTACACCGGGACCTTCAGCCGCTCGCCGAGGACCTTCAACTGATCCACCGCCGCCGGCCGGTAGATGTCTGCGGCCACCAGCAGCGGCTTGCGTCCCTCCTTGAGCAGCTTGCTGGCGAGCTTGCCCGTGGTCGTCGTCTTTCCCGAACCCTGCAAGCCCACCATCATGATGCCGCTGAGCTGGTCGCGCGGCTTGAGCTGCAGGCTCGTGTCCACCGGGCCCATCAACGCCTCGAGCTCGTCGTGGCAGATCTTCACGAAGTGGTCGCCCGCCGAGACGCGGCGCTTGTTGCCCGCCTTGTCCGTGATGGTCGTCTGCACCACCTCGCCCACCGCCTTCTCTCGCACCCGGGCGACGAACTTCTTCACCACGTCGAAGGCGACGTCCGCCTCCAGGAGGGAGACGCGGATGTCGCGGAGCGACTCGTCCACCATCTCGGGGGTGATTTCACTCTTGCCCGCGAGGCGGTTCTTCGCGGCACGGAAGCCCTTGGTGACGGTTTCAAGCATGGCGGTCGCTATATAACAGCGGCGCTCGGGACGGGATGCCCATGTGCGGCGCCGTCGTCCGGTGGATGCCACCCCTCGTGTCCGGTGCGCGGCGCTCTCCCTCCCTCCGGACTCCAGCCCAGGAGCGTCCGTTGGCTCCGCCTGTCGAGTCGCTGCTCGCCCCCGCGTCGGGCGCCTTGGACGTTCGCTCCCCGATGCACTTGCCACCACCGGCGTCGCGCTCCGCGCCGGGCGCTTCGCGGCCCCTCGATGCCCAACCCCACGTCCTGTCTTGCCTCGCGCGGCGTCGGGCCGCGCGGAACGCTCCCTCCCACACGCTCACTGGGTGTGAGCCTCCCACCCGTACTCAGAGTCGAGGACTCGCTGGCAGTGCTCCCTCGGGTCTGGTAAGTTCGGCCACCCTGGTCCAACTACCTGTCCGGTTGGGCTCTTTTCATGACCCTCCAGGTAAGAATGTGCTGCCGCCCATGGAGGGTCGAGATGAGGACGGGGCGGAAGGACGCGGAGGAGAAGACTGCCTCCTGGGTTCATCCGTTGTTGGGTCGACGCGCGCACGAGTGGCGAAACTGGCAGACGCAGCGGACTTAAAATCCGCTGGCCCGAAGGGGCCGTCCGGGTTCGATCCCCGGCTCGTGCATTCGCAGCTCCATGCTCGGGGCAGTGTGCTCGAGGCATGGCGTGGAAGAGTGGCTCCGCCTGGTGAACTGGCGGACAAACTCCCGGCTTCCACACGCTTCTTCCGGGGAGTGTTCGCTCCTGGTGGGCTGTTGCCAGAAAGCGTGCTTGCGTCGGCGGAAGAAGTCGGCTACTTACCCGCTCGCCGGTGGCGTTTGCGCGATTAGCTCAGCTGGATAGAGCGTTGGCCTCCGGAGCCAAAGGCCGCAGGTTCGACTCCTGCATCGCGCGCTGATGGAACCCGGTGGAGCTCCTCGGAGAAATCCCGAGGAGCCCGCCGGGCGACTCGGCCCCCAGCCTCTCCCCTCAGTCAGTTGCAAGTCCGCCGCACGGGGCCTTCCTCGTTCGCTGGCGACTCGCTCACGCAGGTCCCCCTGCTGGGTGGGCTGGCGTGCTCGATCGCTCCGCTGAAGCCCGTCCGTGCCTGCTCGTCGGAGCGGCACGACCGCCGCGCAGGACCGCACCAACACCCCATCCACAGCGCGTACCGTCGGCTCCAGGGACCCCGGCCGATCTGGGCGCCTTCGTCAGCGCGTGAAGGCAGCGAGCCACAGCTCTTCCGTCACGGACACGCTCCCCGAGGGACTGACACATGCCCGGGAGCAGGGGAGGGGAGGAGGAACGCTTGAATAGAAAAACCCCGATGGGATGACTCCCACCGGGGCTCAAGGCTTCAATGCCTTACATCCGTCTCAGCTGCAGCCGCTCGTGGTGCCGCAATTGCTGCACTTATAGCAGGCGCCATTGCGCACCATGATCTCCCCGCAGGTGTGGCAGGGCGGGGCGTCGGCCTGGTTGAGGTACGTCCGCCGCGGCGTGGCCATGGGCAGCGCCACCACCGGAGCCGCCTGCACCTCGGGCTTCACCTCGGCCACCACCGCCTTGGGCTCCACCGTCTCCTCCACGCCCTCGGCCTGCTCGGCCGGCAGGAACTTCAGCGCCAGCCACCGGAAGATGTAGTCGACGATGGACTTGGCGATCGGCACCGCCGGGTTGCCCGTGAAGCCGCTCGGCTCGAAGCGCACGTGGCTGAACTTGTCCACCAGCACCTGCAGGGGTACCCCGTACTGCAACGCCAGCGACACCGCCGTGGCGAAGCTGTCCATCAGGCCGCTCACCACCGAGCCTTCCTTCGCCATGACGCAGAACAGCTCGCCCGGCGTGCCGTCCTCGTACATGCCCACCGTCAGGTAGCCCTCGTGGCCCCCGATGGAGAACTTGTGAGTAATCGCCTGGCGCTCGTCCGGCAGCCGCCGGCGCATGGCGTTGGCGTCGCGCACCGCGGCGAGCGCGGGCTCGGCCACCACGGCCTTGGTGTCCTTCACCTTGTCCTTGGAGGTGTTGAGCGGCTGGGTCCGCTTGCAGCCGTCGCGGTACACCGCCACCGCCTTGAGCCCCATCCGCCAGGCCTCGATGTAGGCCTTCTCGATGTCCTCCACCGTGGCGTCCGACGGCATGTTCACCGTCTTGGAGATGGCGCCCGAGAGGAAGGGCTGCGTCGCGCCCATCATCTGCAGGTGGCCCATCCAGTGGATGCTGCGCTGGCCCTTGGTCGGCTTGAACGCGCAGTCGAACACCGCCAGGTGCTCGGGCTTGAGGTGCGGCGCGCCCTCGATCGTCTCGTGCTTGTCCAGGTACGTGATGATGTCCTGGGCCTGCGTCTGCCGGTAGCCGAGCTTCTCGAGCGCCAGCGGCACCGTCTGGTTGACGATCTTCAGCATGCCGCCGCCCACCAGCTTCTTGTACTTGATGAGCGCGATGTCGGGCTCGATCCCCGTCGTGTCGCAGTCCATCATGAAGCCGATGGTGCCCGTGGGCGCCAGCACCGTCACCTGGCTGTTGCGGAAGCCGAACTCGCCGCCCAGCGCGAGCGCCTCGTCCCACGCCTGCTTCTGCGCCTCGAACAGCTCCGTCGTCACGCCCTCGGGGGGGATGTTGTAGGCGGCCTTGCGGTGCTTGCGGATGACTCCGAGGAAGGGCTCGGCGTTCTTCGCGTAGCCCTCGAACGGGCCCTGCTTGCCCGCCATGCGCGCGCTCATTGCGTACGCCTCGCCGCACATGAGCGAGGTGATGGCGCCCGCGTAGTTGCGGCCCACGTCCGAGTCGTACGGCAGGCCCGCGGCCATGAGCAGCGCGCCCAGGTTCGCGTAGCCCAGGCCCAGCGGCCGGTAGGCGTGGCTGTTCTTGGCGATCTTCTCCGAGGGGTACTTGGAGTTGCCGACGATGATCTCCATCGCGAGCAGCACCACGTCCACCGCGTGCCTGAAGGCGGTGACGTCGAAGTCGCCGTCGATGGTGCGGAAGTGCATCAGGTTCAGCGACGCCAGGTTGCAGGCCGAGTCGTCGAGGAACATGTACTCCGAGCACGGGTTGGACGCGTTGATGCGATCCGTGTTCGAGCAGGTGTGCCAGGCGTTGATGGTGGTGTCGAACTGCATGCCCGGGTCACCGCACAGGTGCGCCGCCGAGGAGATCTCCCGGAAGATCTCGCGTGCCTTGAGCGTGTCCATGGGCCGGCCGTCGCGCACCGCGTGCGTCGTCCAGGCGCCGTCGTTGATGACCGCGCGCATGAACTCGTCCGTCACGCGCACCGAGTTGTTCGAGTTCTGGAAGAAGACGGACGAGTAGGCCTCACCGTTGAAGCTCGGGTCATACCCGGCCTCGATGAGCGCCCAGGCCTTCTTCTCCTCGTTGGACTTGCAGCGGATGAACTCCAGCACGTCCGGGTGGTCCGCATTGAGGATGACCATCTTCGCGGCGCGGCGCGTCTTGCCGCCGCTCTTGATGACGCCGGCGAACGCGTCGAAGCCCTTCATGAAGGACACGGGGCCAGACGCGGTGCCGCCCCCGGCGAGCAGCTCGCGGCTGGAGCGGATGGTGGACAGGTTGCTGCCCGTGCCCGAGCCGTACTTGAAGAGCATTCCCTCGGTCTTGGCCAGGCCGAGGATGGACTCCATGGAGTCATCCACCGAGTTGATGAAGCACGCCGAGCACTGCGGGTGCTCCTCCACGCCCACGTTGAACCAGACGGGCGAGTTGAAGGCCGCCTTCTGGCGCAAGAGCAGGTGGGTGAGCTCGGCGTGGAAGGTGTCCCGGTCCGTGGCGGTGGCGAAGTAGCCGCCCTGCGCGCCCCAGCGGGTGAGGGTGTCCACCACACGCGCCACCAGGTGGCGCACGCTCGTCTCGCGCTCCGACGTGCCCGGCGTGCCCCGGAAGTACTTGGACGCGACCACGTTGGTGGCCAGCATCGACCAGGACTTGGGCACCTCCACTTCCTTCTGCTGGAAGACGGACTTGCCGTCCTCGCCCGAGATGCCTGCGGTGCGCAGTTCCCACGCCAGCTCGTCCGCCGGATCCACCCCCGGCGTCGTGAAGAAGCGCTCCACCGTGAGACCCGGGGCCTTCGTCCTCGGCCCCGCCATCTCCTTGCCGTCCAGCACCGCCGCCGTGGCGTTCAGCTCGTGGTGTTCCATGGTCCCTCGCCGTATTTCACTCTGGGTGTGACTGCGAATTTTGCAAAAGGCCAAGTCCGCGAGATCGCTCGGGATCGAGCCAACTCGATGGAAACCCTCGCCGCTCCCTCAAGAGACGGTGGGGGGACCTTGGATCAGGGCCGGAATCGTCGACGTCGTGTCTGCCTGCTCAGGGGGCGGACAGGTAAGCAAAGGTACGATCCCCGATCCGGATTCGTCAAGGCTTCACCACCAGATCTAGTGCACGTCACGCTCGTACCACCTATTCCTGGGGGAGTCCGGCCGAACGAGCGCTTCCTGGGTGAGTCGCTCCGGGGCCGGGCGGGGCTCCAGCAGGACGGCGATCTAAAGCCCTCCGGCTCGTTGATCAACTCCCTATTCAAGGGGCACGTCGTTGGGTGACGAGTCATGTATGGTCACTCCGGAAATCTGGGGGCGTTGATCAAAAGCGGATGTTTGCTGGGAGTCTGTGCATGGATGCTCCGCCCGGCCAGGGGTGGGAGCAAGAAACGGGAGGACGGAGTGGGGGAGGCTGCGTTAGGAGGAGGACATGCCTCCGTTCCAACGTCATGTGTTCGTCTGTACCAACCGGCGTCCCGACGGCCACCCCAAGGGGTGCTGTGCCACCAAGGGGGGCGAGGAAGTGCGCGCCCGCTTCAAGGAGGAGCTGGAGAAGCGCGGTCTCAAGGGGCAGATGCGCGCCAACGCCGCCGGGTGCGTGGACACCTGCTCCTTCGGCGTGTCGGTCGTCGTCTACCCCGAGGGCACCTGGTACGGCGGGGTGAAGCCCGAGGACGTGCCCGCCATCGTCGACGAGCACCTGGTGGGAGGCCGCCCCGTGGAGCGGCTGCTCATGCCGTTCTCCCGGGGCAAGACCCAGGAGTAGGGCTCGCGGGCATGAAAAAGGCGGTGGGCCCAGCAGAGAGCCCACCGCCTGGTCGTCGTCATGCGCCAGGGACTATCAGTCGTCGCGGCGGTCGCCGAAGAGGCGCAGCAGGGAGATGAAGAGGTTGATGAAGTCCAGGTAGAGCACCAGGGCGCCATTGATGCTCGCCGAGGTGGCCGACTTGTAACCCACGGCGGCGTGCATCTCGCGCAGCTTCTGCGTGTCGTACGCGGCGAGCCCCGCGAAGAGCACCACGCCCGCGCAGCCCAGCACGAAGTTGAGCATGGAGTTCTGCACGAAGATCTGCACCACGCTGGCGATGACCACGCCGATGAGGCCCATGAAGAGGAAGGTGCCCCAGCCGCTCAGGTCCTTCTTGGTGACCGCGCCGTAGACGCTCATCGCGCCGAAGGTGCCCGCGGACATGAGGAAGGCGTTGGCGATGGAGCCGCCCGTGTAGACGTAGAAGAGCACCGAGAAGGTGAGCCCGGTGAGGACCGAGTACACCAGGAAGAGGGCGCCGGCCACCGGAGCCGACATCCGGGGCGCCAGACCCGAGAGGGCGAACACCAGGCCGAGCTGCGCGATGAGGAACACCCACCGGAACTGGGCGACCATCATCACCGCCTGCTGGCTCGACGCGGCCAACAGCGCCACGACGCCCGTCGTCAGCAGTCCCGCGAACATCCACCCGTACACGCGCGACATGAAGGTGCGCTGGGACTCCTGCATCAGGACGTCCGTGACGTCAGCGCGCGCTGGCTGCCACCCCTGTGTTTCCCAAGCCATGAATTCCGTGTCCTTTCGCTCCGAACGGGCGGGAGGTCCCACCCGACGGCGCCTTATATAGCGCTCCAACAACCCGCGTGCCGCTCATCCCTTCCCGGAGCTGTCCGTTCCCGGGAATTCACGCGCCTTCCAGGCGTCCAGCAGTGCCTGGGCAACCTCGGTGGTGATGAGGGGCAGCACGCCCCCTCCCCCCACGATGTTGACGATCTCCGAGGTGGAACCCCGGCAGACCCCGCCCCAGGCGGGCTGCCGCTCGAGCCCCACCGAGGCATACGCCGAGTAGTCCACATGGAGCCGCAGGGTGGTGAGGCCGCGCTCCTCGCACAGAAGGTGCTCCTCGGGCGGACTCTCCACCACCTCCTGCACCACGAAGCCTCCTCCCCGGGCATCGCCGGCGGCCCGCTCGCACAGCTCGGCCCAGGAAAGCACGTCGCCATAGGCGGCGCGGGAGCGTTCCTCGAACGCCGGTGTGCCCACCGAGCGGCCGAGATAGACGGCCCGGCCGCCATAGTCCCACGCCCGCTTGAGGACGAAGCGGGCGGGCTCGGCGATCACACGCGCCACGAGGTCCGCCACCGGCTCTCCCGCGGGGCCCTGCTCGGGTCCGTGGCGGAAGGGCCTCGTCCAGGGCACCGAGGCGCGGATGGCCTCCAGCTCCTCGGGGGTGAGGCCGGCGGTGGCGGCGAACGCGGCATCCGTGAGCGCGCGCGAGACGAGGGCGAAGGTCGTCTTCACCTCCACGGGCGACACGGGCGGGTTGAGCAGCACCGCCTTGCGGCCCGGCACCGTGGAGAAGAAGTCCTCCACCCAGGGCGCGGGCGTCTCCTCCAACCGGCGCGTGAAGAGGTGCCGGTACACCAGCTCGTAGCGCTTGCCGCGCACCTCGAAGTGCTCCTCGCCGGAGACCTCGTCCGGGTGGACGACGTCCGCGTCCACGCCGAACTCGCGGAAGCGCTCGCACAGGTAGCGTTGCTCGGAAATCTGGGCGTCGTGGCGGCGGCAGAGCAGGGCGAGGGTGCGGGGCTCGCGGCCATCGCGCTCGGCGGCGAAGCCGTCCCGCAGGGCGTCATAGAGGGCGCGCGCGTTGCTGCCATTGGCGGAGAGGAGCGCGGGCAGCTTTTCCTCGGGGTAGCGCACGTGCCGGGCCACGCCCTCGATGAAGGTGCGGGCGGCGATGTCCGAATAGCCCTGCATGGCCGGAATGGTGGCGTTGACCTCCAGGGCGCGCGGCCGCGTGTCCACGAAGTAGTCCACCCGCGTGGTGGCCAGCCGCTTCACGTTCGCGAAGGTGCGCTCGGTGAGCGCGCGCTCGAGGGGCGAGAGGCCTCCGAGCAACAGCTCGCGCTGTTCACTGGCGAGCACCGTGCGCGTCACCTTCAGGGTGGCGGAGGCCAGGTGGGCGGAGAGGGTGGCGCGGCGGCGGATCTCCGCGGCGTCGAGGATGACGGGGGTGGCGGTGACGGGGATGGGCCGGGTGGCTCCGTCCTTGAGGGTCACGGCCAGGCCTCGCGCGTACGCGGTGCGCGCCAACTCCGGCCCGAAGTGGGCCGCCTCTCGCCGCAGGACTTCCAGGAACTCTTGCACGGGATTCATTCCTTCTGCTCTGTCGCCGCCCTTCCTATCCCGGCCCTGCTCGCGCCGGGAGGGACTTCGACACACCGGGCCACACCACGGCCCACGTGGAGGACAGATCGTCCTCCGGGGTTTCGGGAAATCAGGGGGAGTCGAGAAAGAAGTCCTGCAATGACTTGCACCCGCGAGGAGGCTGGCGTAAAGATGTAGACGCAACTGAGTTGCGCTTGGAGCCGTGTCTTCGTGAATTCCCGCCACCCGCCAGCGATGTCCCGACGGCCGCGCCCCCTGGCGCTGCCCTGGGTCGTGCTGTGCCTGCTGGCGTATCTGGGAAGCGCGGCGCACTTCGTCCTGGTGCAGCACAGCACGTGCCTGGAGCACGGCGAGCTGGTGCACGAGGATGGTGTCGGCCGGGCGGAGACCCCCGCGAAGGCGCGGGTGTCCTTCGAGGACGAGCGGTTCACCGCCTCGGATGAGTCCCCGGTCTCCGCGCATGGTGTGGACGCGCACTGCGCCCATTCCTTCCTCCGCCGGGAGATGCCTCCTCCGTCGGAGGTCATGCCCACGCTCCATGCGCCCGCTCCCGAAGCTCCAGAAGTCGTGGTGGAGCGCGAGAGCGTGGAGCCGCCCGTGGCCTGGCTGCGTCTGGCGCCCAAGGCCTCTCCTCCTCGGGTCTGAGCGCGTCCGCGCGTTCCCCGTCGTTCGTGCATCCCTGACCTCGCCCGTCGCGCGATGACTCCTTCGCGGAGCTGGACGTGTGTCCCCGTGCCTCTCCCGAGGCGCTCGCGGGGACGTGTGTCCCGAGCCTCCTCCGCGCCGGAGCCCGGTCTCGCGGGTCCTCCCGCGTCCAGGTGATGCCCTCCTGTCGCCGTGCGTCCGCGCACGCGTGACGTTCCCCGTCTCCCGTGTCCCGGTTCTTCCCGGGGCCCGGGCGCGGGGGGCTTCGTCGTTCCCCGATGTCCCATCACCCGGAGTGTCACACCATGATGAAGAAGCTGTTGTCCGCCTGCCTGTTGTCGAGCGCCCTGCTCGTGGGATGCGGCGGTGAGCCCGCCGAAGACGCCGACGCCGAGGGCTGCGAGCACCTGCAGGAAGGACCCGCGGTCCCCGTCACCGCGAGTGCCTCGTCGACGAGCGCGCCCGAGGTGGGCGCCGATCACAAGCGCTATGACATCTCGCTGCCCGCGGGCACGGCCGGCAATACCGGCTCGGTGTCGTTCGCCGCGGACGCGGCCACGGACTACACCTTCTTCCTGAGCGCGGATGTGTCCCTGACGCTCACCAGCTCCAGCGGGCAGACGGTGTCGTTCGAGTCGTCCGCGAAGAACTCGGCGTCCTGCGGCACCATCAAGGGCCGCTACGTGGCGCCGCTGGAGGTGGGCACCTACACCCTTACCTTCGGTCCCTCCTCCAGCGTGAGTTCGGTCTCCCTCGTCATCGAGGAGTCCGGCCACGAGCACGAGCACTGAGCGTTCGTGACTCCCCCGGAGCGGGGGCGAGCCTCCCGCTCCTTTCTTCTTCCAACCGATTCAACCGCAGGAGACGACAATGGGTACCTTCAAGCAATTCCTGGATGCGCAGCAGCTCGAGCCCCGGACGTTGGTGCGGCTGTCCTCGCAGCTCGAGGCGCGCTCGGACGCGGACCGCAAGCTGGTCAAGCAGCGCTCCGACAAGCGGCGCGACAAGGAGAAGCAGGCCAGGCCGTACGCGGAGCTGGGCATCGGCAAGCCGAAGAGCGGCCGCGGCGTGAGCGAGCAGCAGGTGACGGCCGCCCTCGAGGACAAGCCCCTGCCGCCCAAGGTGCGCGGCAAGCTGGTGCGCGCCGTGAACGCCGTGCTGAGCAAGAAGGGCGGCGCGGCGGTGACGTTCCAGGCGCTGTTCGGTGAGGTCTCCGCCCAGAAGGGCGCGGCGGCCAAGGCCAAGGCGAGCTGAGGACACGCACCATGGGCTCCTCTTCTCTCTGCGCACTGCCGCACGACGTGCGGCGCGAGGGCGAGCGGTTGTTCGACCTCTCCATGTGGTGCCTCGGGCGGGACGTGCTCCACCCGGACAACCTGCTGCTGCGCCGGGGCCTCTCCCGCGAGCGCCTCCCGGCGGGTCAGCAGGGCACCAGCGCCTACGCCACCGCGCTGGAAGGGGGAGGGGCCCTCACGTTGTGGGGCTTTGGCGTGCTGTGCCGGAGCGCGGGGGGCTGCGTCTATGTCCCGCGCTCCGGTTTCACCCCCCTGCTGGTGGACGAGCGGCGCCTGGAACGCCCGCTCTTCAACTCGATGGACCTCGGCGTCCCCCGTGTGCCGGACACCGCGGACGAGTGCTCCCTCGCGCGCGCCGCGGTGGTGGCGCTCGCGCGGTGGCTGGCCGGACACGAGGAGTGGGTGGGGGCGCTGCTGGGCTCCGAGTGGCGGCGGGAGTGCATCGCGGCGCTGCGCAAGGCGCCGTCGGTACCCGGGGAGGGGTTGGCGGCGGCGTGGCGGCGGTTCGCCGCGAAGGTGGACGGGCTGGATCGCCCGGTCGTGAACGCATCGTTGACCCCGCTCGTCGGGGTTTGAGGAGGAACACCATGTTGGCGCGATACCTTCGAGCCGAGGAACCCGCTCTCTTCCCCAACTCGCCCTGGGACGAGCTTCCGGATCTGGAACTGCCCGCTCCCCGCCGTCGCGAGGGCCTGGGGCGCGCGCACATCCCGGTGAGCACCCGCGAGCCCCTGGCCCAGGCCTGGTTCGATCAAGGGCTGCGCCTGTTGCACCTGGGCTGGCGGAGCGAGTCACGGCGGGCCTTCGCGGAGGCCGCGCGGAGGGATCCGGAGTTGGCCATGGCCTGGTGGGGTCTGGCCCTGACGCGAGGGGCCGGCGCCCGGTGCGCCACGGCGCGCGCGGAGGCCATCCACCGGGCGCTCGCGCTCAGCGAGGGCGTGACGGACGCGGAGCAGCGCTACATCGTCGCGGCCACCTTCCTGGCCGACAAGGGCCCCGCCAACGGCCGCCATGGTTTCGTGCGCGAGATGGAGGGTCTCATCGACCGCTTCCCCGAGGACGCCGAGGCCCGGCTGCTGCTCGCGGGCTTCCTCGCGGACGGGTACGAGTCGGATGGGCGTCCCGGACCGGGCCAGCCCTATGCGCAGGCGCTCGTGCGCGAGCTGCTGCGCACGCACCCGCACCACGAAGGGGTGCACCATGCCTGGGTGCAGTTGATGGAGGAGAGCGCGCGCCCCGGTGAGGCGGTGGAGAGCGCGCGCCGCCTGCGCCTGCTCGTTCCCCAGGTGGGCACGGCCTTGTTGAGCGCCGGCCGGCTCCTGCTGCGCACCGGCCACACCCACGACGCCCGCGAGACGCTGGAGGCGGCGGTGGCGGTGGAGGACGCCTGGCTCCAGCAGGAGGGCATCCCCGGCGCCGCCGCGTCCGTGGCGGGTCAGGCGCTGCGCCTGCTCGTCCAGGCGTGCGCCGACGCGGGGCGCTACGGCGAGGCCCAGGGGTGGGCACGCCGCCTGCGGACCCGGGTGGAAGACGTGACGCCGCGGCTCGGCCAGTCGCTCGTGTTCGCCGCGGGCGCGCTCTCCGGCCTGCACCTGCGCTTTGGTTTCTGGCGCGCGGCGGCGGAGCTGCGCGTGGAGCTGCCCGAGGGCTCGCGCCCGGCCGAGCAGGTGCTGCTGCGCGGCATGGAGACGTATGCCCGCGGCCTGCGCGCCCTGGAGCTGGGCAAGCTCACCGAGGCGGAGCGCTCGTGCGAGGCGCTCGATGCGCTGAGCCTGTCGCTCGCGGAGGAGCGCAAGGGAGATGGCCGACTGCTGTGCCCGCGCGATGTCGCCCGGGTGGTGGAGCTGGCCGGGTGCGAGTTGCGCGGCGCGCTGGAGTCCCGGCAGGGAGATCCCGCTCGCGCCGAGGCCACGCTCATCCGCGCCATGCGCCTGGAGCGTCGGTTGCGCGGGGCGGGTCCCGCTCCCTTCTCCCGTCAGGCCCGCGAGACGCTCGCCCGCGCCCGGCTCCGCGCCGGCCGCGCGGACAAGGCGGTCGATCTGGCCGAGTCGCTCGTGAAGGATCGGCCCGGCAGCGGGCATGCCTGGCTCCTGCTGGCCGAGGTGCACGTCGCTCGGGGAGATCGGGACGCGGCGACCCGGGCCCTCGCCTCGTGTCTGGAGTGCTGGCGAGGGGCGGATGCCCACCTGTCGGAGATCCAACGCGCCCGGATCTTCCGCTCGGAGCGGGTGGAGCTCGGTGGGGGAGAAGCCGCCAACGCCTCCTACTGAGCCGCGTGCTCAGGCCGGGGCGGGCACGCCCACCCTGTCGAGGAAGGCCTGGAGGCGTTGGCCACACGCCTCGGGTCGTTCCAGCGGGAAGAGATGGGTGCCGGGCAACTCCCCGGTCTCGACGTCGGGGCTCGTGCGGCGCACCCGGGCCAGCGCCGCGCGGGTGAGTGTGTCCGAGTCCTGGGCGCGCAGCACGAGCATCGGCACCTTCACCTCGCGCAGCCAGCGCCACGGGGAGTGGGGAGCGGTCTCGAAGACGCGCGCCTCCCAGGCCGTGGGGATGGTGAGCCGCACCCCGCCTCCGGGGACGTCCGTGAAGCCGTGGGTGAGGTAGTCCTGGAAGCAGTCGGGATCGAAGTGCCGGAAGAGGGCCTTCTTGCGGTAGCTCGTGGCGGCTTCCTCGCGCGAGTTCCACCGCTCGCGGCGCCGGTGGGCGAGGCTGGCCGGAGGCACGCGGCCGGCCAGTCCGAGCAGGCCGATCACCTGGAAGAACAGGGCGGGTCCGCCCGTGAACAGCACCGGGTCCAGCATCACCACGCCCCGGAAGAGCCCCGGGTGCTTCGCCGCGGCGATCATCGTGGCCACGCCGCCCATGCTGTGCCCCACGCCAACCACGCCCGACAGCCCCCGGGCGAGCAGGGCCCCGGCGAGATCGTCGGCCAGGTCTTCCCAGTTGCGCAGGGACCGGGGATGCATTCCCGGCACGAGCCAGCGGCTTTGCTGGGTGAGCACGTGCGCGCGGGGCGTGAGCGTCTGGAGCAACTTGCGGTAGCTGCCCGGCGGGAAGCCATTGGCATGCGCGAAGTGCAGCACGGGGCCAGCGCCGCCCCAGTCATCCAGTCGCAGAGGTTCGCTCATCGCGCCCTCCCATACCGCGAGGGCGGCCACCTGTCTCGCCCTCAACCCACCCGGGGCGGCTCGTCGAGATCCCTCGCGAGGTAGCGGATGACATCCGCGGGCGTGATGATGCCCAGCAGCTGCTCCTCACGCACCACGGGCAGGTGGTGGACGCCGTGCTTGCGAAAGAGCGCCATCACCTCGTCGGTGGTCTCGAATTCATTCACCGTGTGTACGGGCGAACTCATCAGCTCGCGCGCGGTGGTGTCCAGCGGCTGGTCCGCCAGGAGGGCATTGAGGATGTCGGGCTCGCTGATGATGCCCAGCACGCGTCCCTCGTCGTCCGTCACCGGTGTGCCGGCGATGTGTGCATCGGCCAGCAGCAGGGCAATCTCCGAGAGCGGAGTGTCCAGTGCGACGGACTTCACGGGCGCGGTCATCAGTTGGCGGGCATGTCCCTTCATCTCCGCGACATTGGTCACGCGTCCAAGGGTCGTCAATCACCCGGCCCTCGAATCTCGGGGTGCTTGACGATTGGGAGGGGCTCGGAGAGACACGGCCCATGCCTACCTTCCGGCTCCAGAGGGATCAGATCTCGCTGCTCGTCGTCGACGTCCAGGAGCGGCTGTGCGGCGCCATGGCGCAGGACGCGCTCGAACGGATGCTCAACCGCGTCAACGCCGCCATCGAGGGCGCACGGGCGCTGGAACTGCCCGTGCTCGTCACCGAACAGTACCCCAAGGGCCTGGGGCCCACGCACTCGCTGGTGAAGGCGCGCCTGGGGGACTTCTCCCCCGTGGAGAAGCGGGAATTCAGCGCCTGCGTGCCCGAGGTGCTGATGGGTCTCCATGCCCGCGAGCAGGTGCTGATCGTGGGCATGGAGACCCACGTGTGTGTCTTCCAGACGGTGCGCGCACTGGTCGAGCGGGGCTTCACACCGTTCGTCTGCTCGGACGCGGTGCTGTCGCGCCACCCCGAGGATCGGCGCGTGGGCCTGGAGGCGTGCCGCGAAGCGGGCGCTCGCCTGCTCACCGTGGAGCTGGCGCTCTTCGATCTGCTCGGGAGCGCGGACGCCCCCGAGTTCAAGAAGATCTCCGCCGCGGTGCGCTGAGCGCCCTTTGCCTCAGGCCCGGGAGCGGGTGACGAACTGCTTCACGCCACGCACCCCGAAGGCCAGTGCCACGATCGCGGTCGCGAGCACCGTCTGCGAGCCGCCCACGGGGAAGTTGTAGAAGTAGGCGAAGAGGTAGCCACCCAGGCCCGAGATGGCGCCCGCGAGCGTGGACAACAGGAAGGTCCACGGCAGGCGCAGATCCAACATCAGCGCGGCGAGCGCCGAGAGGATGGAGAAGGCGAACACCGGCAGCGCGCCGAGCGCCCGCGCCGACACACCCACCATCAGCCCGATGGAGATCATCAACACCGCGTCGAGCATGCGCACCGGCAGCCCCTGCACGTGCGCGCCGATGCGATCGAAGCTGGCGAAGGTGAGGCCGCGGAACCACCACAAGTGGATGAAGAGGATGAGGGCGCCCGCCCACGCGACCGCGAGCAGTTGGGGGCGCTCCACGAGCACCGCCGTGCCGAAGAGGATGCCCTGGATGTCATGGGCCTCCTGTGAGATGCGGTCGCCCACGAGGATGGCCGCGCCGCCCGTGAACGCATAGGCCAGGCCGAGCAGGCTTTCCCGCGTGAGCCGCAGCCGCGCCGGGTCCATCATCAACAGCATCGTGGCCACCAGCGCGAGCGCCACCGCGCCCACCGTGGGATCCACGTGCAGGCCCAGGTGGATCTCCACATAGAAGGCGAGCGCCACGCCCAGGCCCGCCGACTGCGTCACCGCGGCGCTGACGAACACCATGCGCCGCAACACCACGTAGACGCCCAGGAAGCCGAGCACGCTGCCGGCGATGAGCGCGCACAGCATGGGATCGCGGAACAACTCGTAGGCGTCCCAGAACTGGGCCCAGGAGGAGGGACTAACCGACTGTGGGTCCACGAGGATGTCCTGAAGGCGGATGACGGGGGCAGTACTCGTCGCCGTACTGGCGGCGGAAGGCAGGATGGCAGAAGACCGTGTCCGCGTCGCCCAGGACCACGGACCTGGTCTCCCGATCCACGAAGAGGAGCTGATCGGCGGACTCGGCGGCCACGCGCAGGTCGTGACTCACCACCACCACCGCGAGTCCATGCTCATGCGCCAGATCCGCCAGGCGCTTCATCGTCTCGCGCTCGGCCACGGCGTCCATGGCGGCCGTGGGCTCGTCGAGCAGCACCAGGTCCGCCTTGGTGGCGAGCACGCGCGCGAGCAGGGCGCGCTGCTTCTGTCCCTCGGACAGCTCGCGGTAGGGGCGGTGGGCGATGGGCAGGGCCCCGGCGGTGTCCAGCGCCTGCTCCACCGCGCGCCGATCCCCGCGCGCACCGAAGGGCCACATGAAGTTCCACCCGGACATCCGCCCCCAGCGCACCAGCTCCCCCGCGCGCACGGGCAGCAGCGCGTCGATGCCCGAGGTCTGCGGCACATATGCGCTCTTCACGTGCGGGCTGGAGCGGTACACCCGGCCGGACACCGGCGGCAGGAGGCCCAGCAACGTCTTGAACCACGTGCTCTTGCCCGAGCCGTTGCGGCCGATGACCGCCAGGAAGGTGCCCCGGCGCACCTGGAAGTCCACGGGTGGCAGCATCGGCTTGCCGTCGTAGCCAATCACCAGATCCTCGCAGCACAGGATCACGTCCTTCGTGTGCTCGTGCGAGTGCTCGTGTTTCGTCACCACGGGCTCATTCTCCACGGGACACCTCCGCTTGGGGCTTGAGCTGGGACAATCGCTCCACCAGGGCCTTGCGTGCGTCTTCATTGAACAGCACCGGGTTGTCCCCCTGCACGAGCTTGCCCCAGTCCACCGGGTCGAACAGCGCGGCCGTGAGCACCAGGTCCAGGCGCAGCTTCGCCTCGGGCGGGGTCGTACGGTCCGAGGGCAGGTCCACCGCGCCGGTGAGGATCGCCACGGGGGCGTCCGTGGTCGTGCCGGTGGGGAGCTCCAACTCGAAGGAGCGCTCACCCTGGAAGCGCGCGGGCACGCGCGAGTCGCGCACGGTGCCCACGAGCCGCAAGGACGCCACGGACCAGCGGCCCTGGGACACCTGGGTCTGGGGTAGCGCGCACTCGGGGGCGCACGCCATCGCGCGCGTCTCGGGGGCGAGCAGATCCAGCGGCGCTTCCGTGGCGAGCGTCACCACGGCACTCGAGCCGCCTCCGCCTCCCATCTCCGCGGCCACCTGCTCATAGGGGATGAGGGCGCCGTCGTCGCGGTGGCAGTGGCCGCCGTGGCACAGCGAATAGCCCGGCGGGGGACGGGCCGGGTCGAACGTCGTGCCCGAGCCAGAGCCCGAGGCGCTGGCGAGCAGCTCGATGCCGGACAGCCGCATCGAGGCCGAGTCCAGGCGCACCTGGTAGTCCGAGCTCAAGCGTTGGTAGCCGTCGCTCGCGGCGCGGGAGGCGAGGGGCTCGTAGGCGACACGCACGGAGGGCTCGACGACGGCGAAACCCTGGCCGGGCTCCCAGGCGCAACCACCCAGGGCGAGGCCCCACACGAGGAGGAGGGAGCGGCGCATGGTTCAGCTCCCCTGGCCCTTCAGGCCCTTCTCCAGCCGGGTCACCACGTCCTCGATGTGCTGTGGGTATGTCTCTCCTCCCCGGAAGTTGGTGCCGCCCGGGAGGACGACGAGGGGGGCGGGGATTTTATCCGCCACCAGCTTGGAGGTGCTGGCGGGGTAGTACTCCTCGCGCAACACCATGCGCGCCTTGCGCTGGCGGGCCTGCGCGAGCACCTGGGCCACGTGGGCGGGCGTGGGCGGGATGCCGGGCTTGGGCTCGAGGTAGGCGATGGTGTCGAAGCCCAGCCACGCGGACAGGTAGGCCGTGGTCCGGTGGTAGGCGACGATGGGCGTGCCCTTGAGTCCGGCCAGCCGCTGCTGCCAACCGGGGATGGCCTTCTTCAGCTCGTCGGTGAACTTCGCCAGGTTGGCGCGGTAGGCCTCCGCGTTCTTCGCGTCCAGGGCGATCATCTTCTCGGCGATCCCCTGGGCGACCACGAGGCCGATGTTCGGATCATAGAGGTAGTGCGGGTTGCCGCCCGGGTGCACGTCGCCATTGCTGCGGTCCGTGGGCGTCTGGGGCACCTCGCGCTTGCTCGTGACGAACTGGGACACGTCCAGGAAGCCGGGGCCGCTGGAGAGGATGCGCTGATTGCGCGCGCCATTCTGGAGCGTGGGCAACCAGCCGATCTCCAGCTCCAGGCCGATGGAGAGCAGCAGATCGGCGCGGTTGAGCTCGAGCGCCAGATTGGGTCTGGCGTCCACGAAGTGGGGATCCTGGGTGGACAGCGCCATGGCGGTGACCTGGACGTGCTCGCCGCCCACGGCCTTGGCGAGCGCGGCGAGGTCGGGCAGCGTGGCGACCACCTTCAGGTCGGCGCGGGCGGGAAGGGACAGCAGGCAGCAGAGGGCGGCGCTCAGGGCCGCGAGGAATCGGAAGGGGCTCATCGAGGGCTCCAGTGCGGGAAGGGGATTCAGAAGGCGTGAGCGCCGTGCGCGCCCATCACCACTTCGAGTGCGAGGAAGACCGAGGTGTCCGGCTGCTCCCGCCAGCCGACGAGGTCCGTGGCGGCTTGCAGGCGCAGGCGCGAGAACTCGGTGGGCCAGAAGGTGACGTTGGCCGAGACGCGCTGGCGATTGGCGGTCCAGTCGGGGTCGAGCGCGTCGTTGGCGATGGCGCCCTCGAGGTCGCGCGCGGGGGTGCCGAACTCGTAGCGGCCAGCGGCGGCCCACCGCTGGGAGAAGCGCCAGAGGACCTGGCCGTAGCCGCTGAGATCCGAGAGGACGTCCTGGGGCACCTGCCGGCGTCGGTAGAACAGCTCGCCCTGGAAGGCCACGATGGTGGAGTCGCCTCCGGCGAGGGGCCGGTACTTGAGGTACACGTCGGTGCCGAACACGTCGGCGCGGTTGCGGTAGCCGGTGGGGGTAGGCCCATCTGCGGCGGACAGGCCCCAGACGAGTGACAGCTCATCCCCCAGCGGGAAGAACTGCTTCACCGCGCCGGTGAACTGGAAGTCGAAGGGTGAGCGGACCCCTCCGCCCCCGGCGCCGAGGAAGCTGCGCGCGGTGCTCCCGCCGCTCGCATCGGTGACGGAGCCCACGACTTCCAGGAACCAGGGCAGCGGCGCGAGCCACGAGGCCTCCACGCCCAGTCCGCGGTTACCTTCACCGCCGAAGACGCGGCCGAGCGCGAAGGGCTGGTCCACGAAGTCCCAGGCATGCGGGTGGGTGGAGTTGAGCCGGCCGAAGAGGGTGAGGAACTGGCCGGCGCGCAGCTGGAGGTTGGCGGGCAGGGCGGTGGTGGCGGCGTACGCCTCCTCCACCTCGACGCCGAACTGGCTGAAGACGATGTTGCCGGTGAAGCGGAAGTAGGGATCCACCGCCGTGTTCAACGACATCTCCAACTGTTGGAGGTTGAAGCCGTTGGCGGTGGGATCATGTCCGCCCGACTGCAGGGGCTCCTTCGCGCTGAAGGCGGCCCCCGCCACGTCGAGGATGAAGGACAGCTCCAGTCCACGGAAGTTGATGTTGCTCGGGCTGATCACCACCCCACTGGGATTGGAGCTGGCGGCGGGCGGGGTCGCGGCGGGGGGCGCGCCCGTCGGGTCCGCGGCGGCGGCGTCCTGGCCGAGCGCCGACTCGATGTCCTTCAAGTCGTCGGCGGACAGCCCCGGGTCCTCGGCGGAGGCAGGGGTGTCCGGGGAAGAGGGGGGAGGCGTGGCCGGGTCCTGCGCGGACGCGGACAGCGGGAGGGACAACGACAGACAGGCGATGATGCCGGCGAGCCGGCACGACGGAAGGGACACGTGCTACTCCTCGAACCAGGACGTCGCCCGGGGGCGGACGTCGACCCAAGACCTCGCTTCGACGCGGCTAGGCGCGCGCCGGAGGAGACACCTTGGGCGCCAGGTCGAGCACGGACAGCGAGGACAGCGCGCGGGGAGACTCGGTGACGAGCGGATTCACCTCGAGGCAGGTCGCGACGAGGGACGTCGCTGGCGCGGGGCTCCCGGTCCATGGGGGGCGCTCGCTGGAGGAGAGGAAGTCGCACGCCTCATGGCGCAGCGCGCCTTCGGGCACGGACGCCTGCCGCTCCACCGCTCGTTCTTCCTGGAAGCGCACCGAGCGTGCGGAGCTCCCGCTGGAAGGGGCCTCCTCGAAGGCGCCGTGCACCGCGCAGTAGCGGTGCGAGTGTCCCTGGACGTGCGCGAGGGCGAGCAGTGACTGGATCACCCAGAGCGCCACCAGCAGGGGCGCGATGAGGGGACCAGCGGTATGGGCTCGGGAACGCATGGACCAGGGGATCCCAGGGCTCTACTGACGTGCCCGGAGCGTGTCAAGGGTGGGAGGGTGAACGGCGGGAAGCGCTCTTCATTCCGGGGATGGGTCTTCCCGGAAGATCCCACGCGGGCTTCGCTATAGGTTGCACCCCCTGTCGTGTTGGGGTCCTAGGAACGTCCAGGAGGTGTGCCCGTGGGAAATCGCCGAGTCACGAAGGAGGGAGCGCGAGTCATGAAGCCGGATCGGGCCGCCATGGCCGTGGCCATCCAGGACTTCCTGCGCGCGGCGGGACTCTCCCAGGAGGAGGATCCCAACCTCCACGAGACGCCGGAGCGGGTGGCGGAGGCGTGGGCGACGGAGTTCCTCGACGGCTACACCCAGACGCCCGAGGAGGCGCTGGGGGAGTTGATTCGCGCGCCGCGAGGCTCGTCCGGGGAGTTGGTGGTGGTGACGGACCTGCGCTTCCAGTCCATGTGTCCGCACCACCTGCTGCCCGTCGAGGGCCGGGCCCATGTGGCCTACGTCCCAGCGAAGTGGGTGGTGGGTTTCGGGCGGTTGGGCACGCTGGTGGATTGCTTCGCGCACCGGCTCATCCTCCAGGAGGACATGGCGCGCGAGGTGGCCGCGTCGTTGGCGCGCGTGCTCGGCAGCCCCGCCACCGCCTGCATCATCGAGGCGGAGCAGGCGTGTTTGCGCATTCGGGGGCCCCGGCAGCGGGATGCGCGCACGCACGCGGAGGCCTATGAAGGTTTGTTGCGACGGGACGGAGCCATGCGCCGGGAGTTGTGGACGCGCCTGGCGCTCCCGCGCCGATGAAGGAGGGAGCGGCATGAGCCTGCCCGCGGAGCGTACTTTTCCGAGACCCGATCCCGCGCTGATGGAGCGAGCCCACACGTCTCTGGTGGCGGTGCTGTCCGAGGGCCAGGTGCGCCGCGACGCGCCCACCCTGGAGCGCTACGCCCGGGACGAGTCCGACTCGGGCGTCTATCCCCCGGATCTCGTGGTGTTTCCCGAGGACACGGCCCAGGTGTCCGCGGTCTTCCGCACCTGCCAGGCGCTCGGTGTGCCCTTCACGCCCTGTGGGGCGCGCAGTGGCAAGAGTGGCGGCTCGCTGCCCCTACGAGGCGGCGTGGCGGTGAGCCTGGAGCGGATGAACCGCATCCTCTCGGTGTCGGTGGAGGACATGACGGCGGTGGCGCAGCCGGGCGTCATCACCGGTGACTTCATGAAGGCGGTGGACGCCCAGGGGCTCTTCTATCCCCCGGACCCGAACTCCTGGGAGTTCTGCACCCTGGGCGGCAACGTGGCGGAGAACGCCGGAGGCCCGCGGGCGCTCAAGTATGGCGTCACCCGGGACTACGTCATCGGCCTGGAGTGGGTGCTGCCCTCGGGCGAGGTGCTGCGCGTGGGCCGCCGCACGCTCAAGGGAGTGGCGGGTTACGATCTGGTGGGCCTTTTCGTGGGCTCGGAGGGAACGCTCGGGGTGGCCACGGAGATCACCGTCCAGCTCCTGCCCCGGCCCCGGTACGTGAAGACGGCCCTCGTCGTCTTCGACTCGGTGTACGCCGCCGCGCGCGCCATCACCGCCGTGCTGACGGCGGGAATCCTCCCCCGGACGTTGGAGCTCCTCGATGACACGGCCCTTTACGCCGTGCGTCATCGCGGCTTTCCCTTCCCCGAGGGCGCGGGAGCGGCCGTCATCGCCGAGGTGGATGGCAACGTGGAGGAGGGCCTGTTCACGGAGCTCACCCTGCTCGGGGAGATCTGCGAGCGGGAGGGGGCGCGGGAGGTGCTCGTGGCCCAGGACGAGTCCCAACGAGAGAGGCTGTGGACGGCGCGCCGCCTGGTCTCCCCGGCCCTCCGGGCCTTGCGGCCGCACAAGATTTCCGAGGACATCGCCGTTCCTCGCTCCCGGATTCCCGACATCATCCGGGCGCTCAAGGACATGGGCGAGGAGCTGGGTCTGCTCGTCGCCACCTACGGTCACGCGGGAGACGGCAACCTGCACGCCAACCTGCTCTACGACGGTCCGCACCAGCGCGCGCTCGTGGAGAAGGGCATCCAACGGATGTTGGAAATCACCGTCGCCATGGGTGGCACCATCACAGGCGAGCATGGTGTGGGACACGCCAAGCGGGAATATCTGGCGATGGAGCAGGATGAGGGCGTCCTCTCCCTGCAACGCCGGCTGAAGGACTTCTTCGATCCTTCGGGACTCCTGAATCCGGAGAAGATCTTTCCAGCGCCCAGGCGGCCGTGACGCTATGGAAGGAGTGGGGTCGTTTCACTCCAAGTCATTGCCGCGAACATTGTCGTGCGACTTGTGGACAGGGTAAGCAGAACAAATACTCCCCTGTCGTGGAATCGAGAAACCCTCCGGGCCGTCGTGCGTCTTAACTCCAAGAGTGGACGCGGAGACGGGGGTGGGCGCGTCCGAATCGTGAATGCAACGGAGGACGCGAAATCATGGCAACCAGGACGATGAAGTACGGAGCCGAGGGCCTTTCGCACTACCTGCGTCACCTCGGGGAGCACACGCAGTTGACCCGGG
The DNA here is from genome assembly GCF_000335475.2 of Cystobacter fuscus DSM 2262. Taxonomy (NCBI): domain Bacteria; kingdom Pseudomonadati; phylum Myxococcota; class Myxococcia; order Myxococcales; family Archangiaceae; genus Cystobacter; species Cystobacter fuscus. The sequence goes on from NZ_ANAH02000071.1 coordinate 42,664, forward strand.
AGCAGGAGTACGAGCTGGCTGGTCGTGCCCGCAAGGGCGATGAGGCGGCGCGACAGACGCTCGCCACGAGCAACCTGGCGTTCGTGGTAGCGGTGGCCAAGAAGTTCGCCAACCGTGGGGCTCGCCTGGACGACCTCATCCAGGAGGGCAACGTGGGCTTGATGAAGGCCATCGAGCACTTCGACCCGAAGAAGAACGTGCGCTTCGCCACCTACGCGGTGTGGTGGATCCGCGCCTACATCACCCGCTACCTCAAGGACAACCGCAGCCAGGTGCGCGGTGGCGAGGCCGAGCGCGGCAGCATGATGGACTTCTCGCTCGACGCGAGCATCGACGAGGACGGCGAGACGACCTTCCTGGATCGGCTGGAGGACGGGGGGCCGTCGCCCCAGGCCATCTTCCTGTCGCGCGAGCAGGATGGGGAGGTTCAGGAGGCCCTGGCCAAGGTTCGCAAGCGCATTGGCGATCTGGGCTGGGACATCCTCCAGGAGCGGCTCACGCAGGACAAACCGCGCACGCTCGAGGAGCTGGGCCAGCGCTGGGGCGTGTCGCGCGAGCGCGTGCGGCAGGTGGAACTCAAGACGAAGAACTTCCTCGAGCGTTACCTGGCGGCCTTCAACCAGGACGAGGAGTTCGAGGCCATGAACCCGGCCGACGCCGCTTGAGCGCGAGGGCGGGTTCCATGTCCATAGCTCACCGAGGCGGTCCTCGAGGTGCCTGAAGCACCGCGGGGGCCGCCTTCCTCGTTTGAAAATCGCGTGCTAACACGACGGGAATGCGCTCGCTTGCTCTTGCCCTCGTCCTGTTGATGGCCCTGCCCGGGCTGGCCGCCACCCCCGATGAGCTGTCCGCGATGGACGCGTTGTACGCGAAGCGGGCGGACGGTGCCGTGGTGAAGCAACTGGGCGAGACGTTGAACAAGGCACTCCAGGCGGCCCCCGAGGACTACGAGCTGTTGTGGCGCTCGGCCCGGCTCCTCCAGTGGCAGGCGGATGGCGCCGCCGATTCGAAGGCCAAGAAGAGCTTCGGCAAGCAGGCCTGGGAGATGGGAGATCGCGCGCGCAAGGTGGTGCCCGGGCGCGTCGAGGGCCACTACTTCTCCGCCGCGGGCATCGGCTCCTACTCGCAGGCGGTGGGTATCCTCACGGCGCTGGGCGAGGGTCTGGAGGGCAAGTACAACGAGCGCCTGGACACGGCGATCAAGCTCGATCCCCAGTACGACTTCGGCGCGCCGCTGCTCATCAAGGGGCGCTACCACTACGAGCTGCCCTGGCCCAAGCGGGACTTGAAGAAGTCCGCCGCGCTCTACCAGAAGGTGCTCGCGGCGCACCCCGGCAACCTGCGCGCGTGGATGTTCCTGGCCGACACGCTCCTGGCCCAGGGCGAGGAGAAGCAGGCGCACGAGGCCATCCTCAAGGTCTTCCAGGGCAGCGTGGCGTATGACCCCGCCGAGGGCCAGCGCGTCCAGGCCCAGGCCAAGGCGGTGCGGGCCCGCATCGAGGAGAAGCTCAAGTAGGGCGGGGCAAGCAACGACGACGCCCGTGCCGCCCCCTCGTCTGGAGGAGAGCGCACGGGCGCGAGCCGCACGACGTTCGCGGGAGGACTCAGCCCTGACGGCTGGCGCTGCGCGCGTTGGCGTCCTTCATGTCCACGCCATTGGAGCCCTCGGCGAAGGTCGGCGTGGACTTCTTCTCCTCGGGCGCGGACTCCTCACCGCTGAAGCCCCGCTTGAAGTTGCGGATGGCGCTCCCCAGGGAAGAGCCCAGCTGCGGCAGGCGCGTGCCTCCGAAGAGGAGGAGCAGCGCCCCCATGATCAACAGAATCTCCATCGGTTTCAGACCCATCGCGCCCTCCTTGGCACAAACCGGCGCCACAGGATAGCCCCATGCGGGGTGGGTCGCCAGCAAGACACGCGTGCTTTACACCTGGACTACACCTGGATGCCCGCGGAGGTAGCGAGCAGGGCGGGCAGGGTGAGGTAGAGCGTCGTGCCGCCCGCGTCGCTGCTCGCTCCCACGCTGCCTCCCTGCACCTCCACCTCCTGCTGGGCGAGCGCCAGACGCAGCGGATCCTCCAGCTTCTTCTCGCGAAAGGCGCGCTCCTCCCGTGCGAACACCAGCGCGAGCTCCTCGTCCGGCACGGGGACTCCGTCCCGCCGGACTTCCACGCGCAGCCATTGTCCCTGGGGCAGCACTCGCACCCGGAGTTGTTCTCCGGCCTGGGCGCGCAGCAGGTGGTGGCGGATGAAGGCCTCCACGGCGTGCTGGACACGCCCCGCGTCCACGTCCACTTCGGGGAGGGGACCGCCCGGCAGCTCCAGGCTGAGCGCCACGCTGGCCGTGCCCGCCGCCTCCAGGTGGCGTTCCACCGCGGCGGTGAGCAGGGGCTCGAGCGGCTGCCGCTCCCGCTCGCACGCCAGCATGCCCAGGTCGGCCCGGCTCGCGTCGAAGAAGTCCTGGGAGAACGACAGGGCCTTGTCGGTGTTGCGCAGGATGGTCTCCAACCCGCGTTTGGCCTTGGCCTCCAGGGGGATGCGGCCGTTGAGCAGCAGGGCCGCGTAGGAGCGCACGTTGGCCAGCGCGCCCCGGAGATCGTGCGAGGCCATGCCCAGGTAGCGCACGCGGCGGTGGATGAGCATCGCGTCGTCTTCCTGGGGCTGGGTCCACACCAGCCGCGCGCCATCGCCCATGGGCCGCTCGCCCACCCGCAGCAGCCGATCCTCGCGCTCCCACAGCTCTCCACCCGCCCGGAGGTGGAAACCCGCCCCCTCCATCAGCTCCGCCACGGAGCCCACGGTTTCGGGCAGACGCTCCAGTCCCAGCTGGGCGCTCAGCCGCTCGTCCAGTGGCTGGAGCTGGCCACGCCGTGACAGGATGGCGAAGCCAGGCTCGTCGGCGCCCATCGCCCCGGGTCTTTCCAACTCACACCTCACGCCTGCCCTCTCCTCGTCCATGGGTTGATGTACAGAGTGGGTCGGCTCTGTCACTTTTGCAACGAGCCTGCCGCGCCGCTCCACGGACCGGCCGATTTCCCCCGCACCTTGACGCGCCTTGGGGGAAAATCGAGCCCGCGCATCACTTGAGGAGAAGAATCTGTCTTCCGCTAATCTTCAGCCCCAGGATTCCCACGTCGTGCTGGTGGTCGATGACGACCCCGACATCCTCGAGGCCCTGTCGGAAATCCTCGAGGCCGAGGGCTTCGAGATCCGCCGGGCACGCAATGGCAAGGAGGCCCTCGAACGGCTCGAGCCCGATCCCCCCCAGCTCATCCTCCTGGACTTGATGATGCCGGTGATGGACGGCTGGGAGTTCGCCCAGCGCATGCGCCAGCGGCCCAGCGTGGCCCACATCCCCATCATCGTCCTGAGCGCCGACCGCAACGTGGGCCTCAAGGCCACGGACATCGGCGCCACGGGCCACCTGGCCAAGCCCTTCGAATTGAGTGATCTGCTCGACATGGTCCGCCGGGCCCTGGCCAGCGGCACGCGCGGCACCGCTCGCTGAACCCGCTTGCTGGCTTGACCTCCCCGGGACCCGTCATTACGGTCCTGGCCGGCGTTGATTCAACAATCAATCCCCAAGGAGCAAGCATGAACTCGAAGGACATCATCGAGAGCCGCATCCCGAGCATCCTCAAGGAGAAGCCGGAGCTGGCCAAGGACATCAACGCGGTCATCCACTTCGACATCAGTGGCGACAACGGCGGCAAGTGGACGCTGGACTGTACCAAGCCCGAGGGCTGGGTGTCCGAGGGCATCAACGGCGCGTCCAAGATGACCGTCTACATGTCCAACGAGGACTTCGTGAAGATCACCGAGAAGAAGCTCAACTCGCAGATGGCCGCCATGCAGGGGAAGATCAAGTTCAAGCCCATGGACATGGGCCTCGCCATGAAGCTGGCGAAGCTGCTGGGCTAGACTCACCGGAAGCCGCGTCCCCTCGGGGCCGCGTGTTTCCTCGGGCGGCGCGCGCTCCTCTGGGGCTCGCGCCGCTTCTTTTTTTTCCGCCCCCGCCCCCCCCACGCCCATGAACACGCTTCCCCTGTCTGGCCTCAAGGTCCTGGATCTCTCCCGGCTGCTGCCGGGCCCGTACGCCACGCTGGTACTCGCCGACCTGGGCGCCACGGTGGACCGGGTGGAGGACCCCGCCGGGGGTGATCCCCTGCGCCAGATGCCTCCCCTGAGCGACAGCGGCGAGAGCGCGCTGTTCTACGGGCTCAACCGCAACAAGCGCTCGCTCACGCTGGATCTCAAGTCCCCCGCGGGCCGCGACGCCTTCCTGCGCCTGGTGCGCGGCTACGACGTGCTCGTGGAGAGCTTCCGGCCCGGTGTCATGGAGCGCCTGGGGCTGGGCTGGGACGCGCTGCACGCGCTCCACCCGCGGCTCGTCTATTGCGCCATCTCCGGCTACGGCCAGACGGGCCCGGATCGGCTCCAGGCGGGACATGATCTCAACTACGTGGCGCGCGCGGGAGTGCTCGGCTACGGCGGCCAGACGGAGGGCGCGCCGGCCTTTCCCGGCGTGCAGATGGGCGACATCGGCGGCGGCAGCCTCTTCGCGCTGGTGGGCGTGCTCGCGGCGCTCCACGAGCGCGAGCGCACCGGCCAGGGCCGCTTCGTGGACGTGTCCATGACGGACGGCGCCCTGGCCTTCCTCCACATGCACCTGGCCGCGCGGCTCTTCCTCGGCGACCAGGCGCCGCCCCTGCGCCGCGGCACGGACATCCTCAACGGCGGCTTCGCCGGCTACGGGCTCTATCGCACCTCGGATGGTCGCTACCTCTCCGTGGGCGCCCTCGAACCCAAGTTCTTCGCCGGCGTGTGCGAGGTGCTCGGACGCCCCGAGCTGCTCGCCGACGGCTACTCCCCGGGCGAGGCGGGCGCGCGCGTGAAGGCCGAGCTCACGCGCCTGTTCTCCGAGCACCCGCTGGCGTACTGGATGGAACGCTTCAGCGGCCAGGACGTGTGTGTCGAACCCGTACTCGAAGGGGACGAGGTGCTCGCGGATGCTCAGCTGCGCGCCCGCGGTCTGTTCGCGCGGTCCGTGGATACCCCTCGGGGGAGGACGGTGACCCACCTGCTCACGCCGCTGCGCCTGGGCGACACGCCGCTGCGTCCTCCTCCCTCTCTGGGACAGCACTCCCGGGACATCCTCCAGGAAGCGGGGTTGAGCCTGGAAGAGATTGAAAAGCTGGGCATCCAGGTCATGCCAGGAATTGAATGACCCGCCTCCCGGTTGTTTTACAGCCCGGTAATCCCCGCCCTATCTGCTTTCGCGCGGGTCTGTCTCTACCCGCTCCTCAAGTCAGAAAAGACATGCGATTTTGAGGGGGTTCAGATGGGGCCCCGCTCATATGCGCTGCGTCACAATAGACGACACCCGGGGTGTGGCCCTGGGTGGGCGAGCCTTCATTCGCTGGACACACGAAAACAGGCGAAGTCCGTAAGAGGCGCAAGTCTTTGACGGCTGGAAGCGGGACACAGGAAGGCAAGACATGACGGAGAGCGAGAACCCCCTGAAGCCCGGAGCCCACGCCACCTCGAAGGCGGAGCGCGACGAGGGCGAGGAGACGGGAGCCCTGGCGGCCGCGGGTGAAGTGGAGCCGCTGGCGGTGGTGGGGCTGGCGTGCCGCTTTCCCGGGGCGCCGGACGCGGAGGCGTTCTGGCGCGTGCTGTGCGAGGGCCGGGAGTTGCTCCAGGAGGTTCCCGCGGATCGCTGGGACGCGCATGCCTGGTACGATCCGGACCCGCAGGCCGAGGGGCGGATGATCACCCGCCACGGCTACTTCCTCGAGGGGGTGAGCGGGTTCGATCCGCTCTTCTTCGGCATCTCCCCGCGCGAGGCCGCGGAGATGGATCCCCAGCAGCGGTTGATGCTGGAGGTGGCGTGGGAGGCGCTGGAGGACGCGGGCCTGCCTCCCTCGAGCCTCAAGGGCTCGCGCACGGGCGTGTTCATGGGCTCCATCTGGCACGACTACGCGGACCGTCACCTGAGCGAGCGCGCGGCGGTGACGCTGCACAGCGCCACGGGCCAGTCGCTCAACATCGTGGCCAACCGACTCTCGTACACGCTGGGGCTCAAGGGGCCGAGCCTCACGGTGGACACGGCGTGCTCCTCGTCGCTTGTGGCGGTGCACCTGGCCTGCCAGAGCCTGCGCTCGGGGGAGAGCCGGCTGGCGCTGGTGGGCGGCGTCAACCTGATGTTCTCGCCCGAGGCGAACGTGCTCTTGTCCAAGTTCGGCGGGCTGTCGCCGGACGGGCGCAGCAAGGCGTTCGCGGCGGGCGCGGATGGCTTCGGGAGAGGGGAGGGCGCGGGGCTCGTGGTGCTCCAGCCGCTGTCGGCGGCGATCGCCGCGGGCGCGCGCATCTACTGCATCATCCGCGGCAGCGCGGTGAACAACAACGGCCTGGGCAATGGGCTCACCGCGCCGAGCGTGCCCGGTCAGGCGGCGCTCTTGCGCGAGGCCTACGCGCGCGCGGGCGTGCCCACCAACCGCGTGCACTACGTGGAGACGCACGGCACGGGCACCGCCCTGGGAGACCCCACCGAGGCGAGCGCCCTGGGCGCGGCGCTCGGCGAGGGGCGGGCCATCGATCGGCCACTGCTCATCGGCTCGCTCAAGGCGAACATCGGCCACCTGGAGGGCGCCGCGGGCATCGCCGGCGTCATCAAGGTGGCGCTCGCGCTGTCGCGCCGGCTCGTGCCCCCACACATGCTGCACGGCGAGCCCAACCCCCGCATCCCCTTCGGCGAGCTGCGGCTGAGCCTGCCGCGCCACACGCTGCCCTGGCCCGGGGAGGACGGGCCGGCCACCGCGGGCGTGAGCGCGTTCGGCTGGGGCGGCACCAACGCCCACGTGGTGATGGAGGAGTCGCCCGTGGGGGGCGAGGAGCTCCTGCCCCTGGCGGCCGACAGCGCCGAGGAGCTGCTCGCCCAGGCGGCCCGCGCGGAGGAGCTGGTGCTCAACCGCTCGGCGCCGGTGGCCGTGCGTGACCTGTGCCGCACCTGGGCCCTGTACGCGGGCGCGGGCGGCCACCGCGCCGCCATGGTGTTCCGCACGCGCTCGGACCTGGCCGCGCTGCTCAAGAGCCTGCGCCAGGGCAAGCGCCGCGCGGGCCTCTTCACCGGCGAGCCCGGCGAGCGTCCGCGCGTGGCCTTCGTGTGCGCGCCCCAGGGCTCGGAATGGCCCGCCATGGGCCGGGAGCTGCTGGCCACCGAGCCCGTGTTCCGCGCCCGCGTGGAGGCGCTGGACGTGAGCTTCATGCCGCTGGCGGGCTGGTCCCTCGTGGAGCGGCTGCGCGAGCCACACGCGCGGGGGGAGACGGACGAGGACGCCGCGGAGCCGTTGACGTTCGCGGTGCAGATGGGGCTCGCGGCGCTGTGGCGCTCCTGGGGCGTGGAGCCCGAGGCCGTGGTGGGCCATGGCGTGGGCGAGGTGGCCGCGGCGTGCATCGCCGGCGGGATGGACGAGGTGGACGCGGTGTGGAAGGTGTACCGCGCGAGCCGCCTGCGGCAGTGGGAGCCCCTGCGCGACGAGCTGGAGGCCGCCCAGCAGCGGCTGTGGGAGCGCGCGAGCGGCCCCATGTGGCTGTCCACCCTGGCGCGCGAGGTGGGCCCGGAGGGCCGCGTCGGTGACGCGCGCTGCCGCAACCCGCGCCAGCCGGTGCGCTTCGCCCAGGCCGCCGAGCGGCTCGTCTCCGAGGGCTTCGACTCCTTCGTGGAGCTCAGCCCCCACCCGGTGCTGTGCCGTCCGGTGGAGCAGCTCTTGCGCAAGGCCGTGCGCGCGGGCGTGGTGGTGGGCTCGTTGCGGCGCGACGAGCCCCGCGCCGCCCTGCTCGAGGCGCTCGGGGCCCTGCATTCCCGGGGCGTCGCGGTGCGCTGGAGCGCGCTGCCTCCCCCGGAGTCGCCCGTGAGCGAGCTGCCCTCCCCGACACGGCCTTCCGGGGACTCCACGCGCGTGGAGCTGTTGCCCCTGTCCGCGCAGACGCCCGAGGCGCTCGCCCTGGCCGCGCACCTGCTGCTCGCCCGGCTCGAGGAGCGCCCGCTGTCGCTGCACGACGTCTGCTACTCGGCCTCCGTCCACCGCGGCCACCTGCACTACCGCCTGGCGCTCCAGGCGCGCAACCACGCCGAGGCCCGGGCGGGCCTCGGCGCCTTCCTGCGCGGAGAGAGCCGCCCCGGCCTGTCCACCACCCGCCACGCGGATGGCCGGCACCAGCCCGTGGTGTTCGTCTTCCCGGGGCAGGGCTCGCAGTGGGCCGGCATGGGCCGGCGCCTCATGGCCGAGGAGCCCGTGTTCCGCGCCGCCATCGAGCAGTGCGACGCGGCGCTGCGCCGCCACGTGGACTGGTCCCTCGTGGAGCTGCTTCGCTCGGACTCGGCCGCGTGGATGGAGCGCGTGGATCAGGTGCAGCCCGCGCTCTTCTCCGTGCAGGTGGCGCTCGCGCGGCTGTGGCGCGCCTGGGGCGTGGTGCCCGATGGCGTGGTGGGCCACAGCATGGGCGAGGTGGCCGCGGCGCACGTGGCCGGGGCGCTGAGCCTCGACGACGCGGCGCGCGTCATCTGCCGCCGCAGCCTGCTGCTGCGCCGCGTGAGTGGCCAGGGCGGCATGGCCATGGTGGAGCTGACGCTGGAGGAGGCCCGCGCCGCCATCCAGGGCCTGGAGGACTGGCTGTCCGTGGCCGCCAGCAACAGCCCCCGCTCCACCGTGCTCTCCGGGGATCCGCACGCGCTCGATCAGGTGCTCGCGAAGCTGGAGGCCCAGGAGGTGTTCTGCCGCCGGGTGAAGGTGGACGTGGCCTCGCACAGCCCGCAGATGGAGCCCCTGCGCGAGGACCTGCTGCGCGCCCTGGAGGGCCTGTCGCCCCGGCGCGGCGAGGTGCCGCTGTACTCCACGGTGACGGGCCAGGTGATGGACGGCTCGGACCTGGAGCCGGCCTACTGGGTGCGCAACCTGCGCGAGCCGGTGCTGCTCTCGCCGGTGGTGGAGCGCCTGGCCACCAGCGGCCACACGCTCTTCGTGGAGGTGAGCCCGCATCCGGTGCTGCTGCCCTCCATCGAGCAGACCATCGCCCACCTGCGCCTGGAGGGCACGGTGCTGCCGTCGATGCGGCGCGAGCAGGACGCGCGCGCGGTGATGCTGGAGACGCTCGGGGGCCTCTACGTGGTGGGCCACGAGGTGGAGTGGAAAGCGCTCTACCCGGAAGGGGGCCGCCAGGTGCGGCTGCCGGACTATCCCTGGCAGCGCCAGGACTGCTGGTTCCAACCCGGCGCCAAGCCGGCGCTCCCCCACGGGCAGCGCGAGGCGGCACCGGCCTCGGTGCTGGGCGAGCCCCGCCGCTCCTCCCTGCGCCCCGGGGCTTTCTTCTGGGACGTGGACGTGGGCCTGTCCACCCTTCCCTGGCTGGCGGACCACAAGGTGCAGGGCTCCGTGCTGCTGCCCACCACGGCCTACCTGGACTGGGTGATGACGGCGGTGCAGTCCGCGCTCGGCCCCGGGCCGTGGGTGCTCGAGGAGCTGCGCATCGACGACGCCCTGGCGCTGCTCGGCGACAGCGCGCGCCGGGCCGAGCTGCTCGTGGACGTGAGCTCCACGGGCGCCATCTCCTTCAAGGTGTCCAGCTTCATCCCCACCCCGGGCGGCAGCGGCGCGGAGATGTGGACGGTGCACGCGGGCGGACGGGTGCGTGCCTCGGACAGCCACACCCGGAGCGCGCCGGCGCCCGTCGTGGTGGAGGAGCTCCAGCGGCGCCTGTCGTCCCGGCTGCTCATCGGCGAGGCGCACTACCACGAGATGGAGCAGCGCGGACTCCAGTACGGCCCCTCCTTCCGCGGCGTGCAGGAGGTGTGGAGCACGGACGGCGAGGCCCTGGGCCGCATCGCCGTGCCCGACGCGCTCGGGGCCTCGGGCACTCCGCACCCCGGCGTGCTCGACGCGGCGCTCCAGGTGTTGCTCGAGTGCCTGCCCTCGGATGAGACCACCTTCGTGCCCGTGCGCCTGCGCCACTTCGAGCTGCTGCGCCGGGGCCTGCCCCAGTGGGCCCACGCGCGCATCACCCCCCGCGAGTCCTGGCGCAAGGGCTCCACCCTGGAGGGCGACGTGACGCTGCTGGACGGGCAGGGCGCCGCGCTCGCCGTGGTGGAGGGCCTGGAACTCGCGGCCCTGCCCACGCGCTACGGCAAGGCGCGCGCCGAGCAGGATCGCTCGCTCTTCGAGGTCGCCTGGCGCCGCGCGGGCCTGCCCGCCGTGTTCGAGCCGGGCTCCGCCGACATGCCGTGGCTCATCTTCCAGGACGCCTCCGGCGTGGGCGAGGCGCTCGCGCAGATGCTGGAGTCGTGGGGCGGGGCATGCATCCGCGTGGAGGCGGGCACGGGCCTGCGCCGCATCCACGCCCGGCACTACACCGTGGCCCCGGGCTCGCGCGAGGACCTGAGCGCCGTGCTGCGCCAGTGCTTCCCCGAGGAGAACTCCTGCGCGGGCGTGGCGTACCTGTGGGGCCTGGACGCGGCCGGGCCGGACGCTCCGGGCGAGCAGGCGCTCGAGTCGGCCATGCGTGCCTGCGGCGGCGCGCTCCGGGTGGTGCAGGAGATGCTGCGCTGGGGCTGGAGGGATCCGCCGCGTCTGTGGCTGGTGACGCGCGGGGCGTGGCCGGTGCTGGGCTCGCCCACGCCGGGCGCACTCCAGGCGGCGCTCTGGGGCCTGGGCCGCACGGTGGGGCAGGAGCACCCGGAGCTGCGCTGCACGTGCGTGGACCTGGATCCTTCCTCCGCCCAGGTGGACGTGGAGTCGCTGGGCCGCGAGCTGTCGGCGCGCGCGGAGGACGAGCAGGTGGCCCTGCGCGGGGGAACGCGCATGGTGGCGCGGCTCGTGCGGCGCTCGGCGGCCAAGGACATGCTCAACGAGCCCCTGCTGCCCGCGGCCGGCAAGAGCTTCCTGGTGGAGACGGCACCCGCGGCCTCCTTCGGCGGCGTGGTGGTGCGCATGGCCGAGCGGCGCCGCCCCGCGCGCGGGGAGGTGGAGATCGCCGTCGAGGCCTCGGCCCTCAACTTCATCGACGTGATGAAGACCATGGGCCTGTACGTGATGAAGGACGTGGAAGGGGGCCGCTCCGGCGTGCCCCTGGAGGGGCTGCCGCTCGGATTGGACTGCGCGGGCCGGGTGGTGGCGGTGGGCGAGGGCGTGGAGGGACTCGCGGTGGGCGATCCGGTGGTGGCCTTCGCGCGCTCGGCCATGGCCTCGCACGTCGTCGTGGACGCGCGCTTCGTGGCGCGCCGGCCCCCGGACATGGGCGTGGAGGAGGCGAGCTCCATCCCCAGCGTCTTCATGACGGCCTGGTACGCGTTGCACCACCTGGCGCACCTGGGCGCGGGCGAGCGCATCCTCATCCACTCGGCCGCGGGCGGGCTCGGGCTCGCGGCGGTGCAGATCGCCCAGGCGCTGGGCGCGGAGGTGTTCGCCACCGCGGGCACCCCCGAGAAGCGCGAGCTGCTGCGCGGCATGGGCATTACCCACGTGATGGATTCGCACACGCTCGCCTTCGCCGACGAGGTGATGCGCGTGACGGACGGGGAGGGCGTGGACGTGGTGCTCAACTCCCTCTCCGGAGACGCCATCACCCGGAGCATGGAGGTGCTGGCGCCGGACGGACGCTTCCTCGAGGTGGGCAACCGGGACATCCACGCCGGACGCTCGCTGGATCTGTCCCAGTTCAGCCGCCGGCTCATGTACGTCGCCATCGACCTGGGCGGCCTGCGCGAGCGGCGGCCCGCGGTGTGCGCGCGCCTGTTGCACGAGGTGATGGAGCGCATGGCCTCCGGCATGCTCCGGCCCGTCCAGCACCGCTCCTTCCCCGTGTCGCAGGTGTCCGACGCCTTCCGGGAGATGGCGCGGGGCCAGCACGTGGGCAAGCTCGTCGTCACGATGCAGGATCCGCAGCTGCGCGTCGTCCCGCCCAAACCGGGCTTCCGGGTGCGTGCGGACGGCTCGTACCTCATCACCGGAGGACTCGGGGGCCTGGGCCTCTCGGCGGCCCAGTGGCTCATCGGGCATGGCGCGCGCTACCTGGTGCTGTTGGGCCGCGGCGCTCCGTCCGAGTCCGCCACCGAGAAGCTGGAGGCCCTGCGGGCCACGGGGGCGCGCGTGGAAGTGGCGCGCGTGGACGTGGCGGACGCCCGGGGGCTCGCCGAGGTGGTGGCGCGCACGCACGGGGAGCTGCCCACGCTCCGGGGCGTGCTGCACTGCGCGGGCGTGCTCGATGACGGCATCCTCGAGCAGCAGGAACTCCCGCGCTTCCGCGAGGTGCTGACGCCGAAGATCCAGGGTGCCTGGAACCTGCACGCGCTCACCCGCGACGAGCCGCTGGACTTCTTTGTCCTCTACTCCTCCATGGCGGCGCTGCTGGGCATGCCGGGACAGGGCAACTACGCGGCGGCCAACGCCGCCATGGACGCGCTGGCCCACCACCGGCGCCAGCAGGGCCTGCCGGCCTTGAGCGTGAACTGGGGGCCCTTCTCCGAGGTGGGCCTGGCCGCGGCGCGGGCCAACCGGGGCGAGCGCCTCGCGTTCCAGGGCATGGCGAGCTTCACGACCAGACAGGGTGACGCGCTGCTCGAGCGCCTGCTCGCGGAGGGCGCGGCGAACGCGGGCGCGGTGCTGCTCGACTTGCGCCAGTGGTTGCAGTTCTTCCCGAGCGCGGCGTCGCAGCACGTCTGGGAGGAGCTGGCGCAGGAGAGTCAAGCCGAGGGCTCGCGGGGACGCTCCAGCCTGCTGTTGGACCTCAAGCGCTGCGCGCCGGGCGGACGCGTGGCGATGCTGGAGAACTACCTGCGCGAGCGGCTCGCCCAGGTGCTCCGGGTGGACCCCACGCGCATCGGGCGGCATGAGCCGTTCCGGGGCCTGGGGCTCGACTCGCTGATGAGCCTGGAGCTGCGCAACCGCATCGAGGCCGCGCTGGACCTGAAGCTGTCGGTGACGCTGCTGTGGGCGCGCTCCACGCTGATGGCCCTGTCGGCCTACCTGCTGGAGCAGCTCGGCCTGGCGCCCATGCTGGAGCCGGCGGCGCCAGCGGCGCCCGTGGAGAAGCCTCGCAAGGAGAAGAACCGGCCCGCGCCCGTGGAGCAGGAGGCGCACCAGCTCGCCGAGCTGTCCGAGGGGAAGTTGCTCGAGATGGTGGATGACGCGCTGGCGGGCTGGGAGGACGCATCGTGAGCGAGGAGGGCAAGGAGGAAATCAAGCAGCGCCTGGCGCGCGCGGTGATGGCGATGCAGAAGATGCAGGCGCGCATCGAATCGCTCGAGCGCGCGCGCTCCGAGCCCATCGCCCTGGTGGGCATGGGGTGCCGCTTCCCGGGCGGCGCCGACACGCCGGAGGCCTACTGGGAGCTCTTGGCCGCGGGCCGGGACGTCGTCCGCCGCGAGCCGGCCTCCCGCCGCTTCGGGCCCGACTCGGGTGCTCCCCGCTGGGCGGGCTACCTGGAGGACGTGAGCGGCTTCGACGCGGAGTTCTTCGGCATCTCCCCCCGCGAGGCCGCCAGTCTGGATCCCCGCCAGCGCCTGTTGTTGGAGGTGGCGTGGGAGGCGCTGGAGCATGCGGGGCAGGATCCCGAGCGCCTCGTGGACACCGCCACGGGTGTCTTCGTGGGGCTCACCGGGGATGACTACGCGCGGCTCCTGCCCACGGATCCAGAGAGCATCGACGCCTACTTCTCCACGGGCAACGGCCACTGCTTTCCGCCCGGACGCCTGTCGTACACGCTCGGGCTCCGGGGCCCGAGCCTCTCGGTGGACACGGCGTGCTCCTCCTCGCTCGTGGCGGTGCACCTCGCCTGTCAGAGCCTGCGCTCGGGCGAGTGTGACGTGGCGCTCGCGGGCGGCGTGAACCTGGTGCTGCACCCGTCCGTCACCCAATCGCTCGTGCGCATGCAGGCGCTCTCCCCCAATGGCCGCTGCAGTGCCTTCGACGCGCGCGCCAATGGCTTCGTCCGGGGCGAGGGTTGTGGCCTCGTGGTGCTCAAGCGCTTGTCGGACGCCCAGGCCCAGGGAGACCGGATCCTCGCGCTCATCCGTGGCTCGGCCGTCAACCAGGATGGCCGCTCGCAGGGACTCACCGCGCCCAACGTGCTCGCCCAGAGGGACCTGCTGCTCCAGGCCCTGAAGAACGCGAAGCTGCAACCCTCGGCGCTCGGGTACGTGGAGGCCCACGGCACGGGCACTCCCCTGGGAGACCCCATCGAGGTGGAGGCGCTGGTGGAGGTGCTGGGCAAGCCCCGGCCCGATGGGCAGCCGTGCGCGCTCGGCTCGGTGAAGACGAACATGGGCCACCTGGAGGCGGCCGCGGGCATCGCCGGGTTGATGAAGGCGGCGCTCGCGCTCCAGCACGAGGCCATTCCCAAACACCTGAACTTCAGCCGGCTCAACCCCCGCATCCGCCTGGAGGGCACGCCCTTCTTCGTGCCCACCGAGACGCGGCCCTGGAAGCGCTCGGCGCAGCCCCGGTTCGCGGGCGTGAGCGCGTTCGGCATGAGCGGCACCAACGCGCACATCATCCTCGAGGAGGCGCCCCTTCCGGCCGCCCCCACGCGCGCGCCCGCTCCGCGCCCCGCGCACCTGTTGACGCTCTCGGCCCGCAACGAGGACGCGCTGGGGGAACTCGCGCGCCGCTACGCCAGCCACCTCTCCGCCCACCCCGAGGAGGACGCGGCGGACGTGTGCTTCACCGCCAACACCGCTCGCGCGCGCATGGAGCACCGGCTGTCCGTGGTGGGCGACTCGACGCGGGTGCTCGCCGAGCGCCTGTCCGCGTTCGCCTCGGGCTCGCGGCAGGAGCGCGTGGCCCAGGGGAAGGCGGGTCACACGCCGCCCCGGGTGGCCTTCCTCTTCACCGGTCAGGGCGCGCAGTTCGCCGGCATGGGCCGCCGGTTGTACGAGACGGCACCCGTCTTCCGCGACGCGCTGGAGCGCTGTGCCTCGCGGCTCTCGCCGCGGATGGATCTGCTGTCGGTGCTCTTCCCGAAGGACGGGGCGACCTCGCCCATCGATCAGACGGCCTTCAGCCAGCCGGCGCTCTTCGCCCTGGAGTACGCGCTCGCGGAGCTGTGGCGCTCATGGGGCGTGGTGCCTGATGCGGTGATGGGCCACAGCGTGGGCGAGTTCGCCGCCGCGTGCGTGGCGGGCATCCTCTCCATGGAGGATGCGTTGGATCTCATCGCCGAGCGCGGGAGGCTCATGCAGGCCCTGCCGCCGGGCGGCGTCATGGCCATGGTGTTCGCCTCCCGCGAGCAGGTGGAGCCGCTGCTCGCGAAGGAGCCCGGACGCGTTTCGATCGCCGCGGACAACGCCCCGGGCCAGCTCACCGTGTCCGGAGAGGCGGCGGCCGTGGAGCGCATCCTCGCGGCGCTGGAGGCCCAGGGCCTCGCGACGCGCAAGCTGAACGTCTCGCATGCCTTCCACTCTCCGTTGATGGAGCCGATGCTCGACGCGCTGGAGGCCAGGGCGGCGCGGATGGCGCGTGCTCCCGGCCAGCTGCCCCTCGTCTCCAACGTGATGGGCCGGGTGGTGGGGCCCTCGGAGCTGGGCGCGCCCGGCTACTGGCGCCGCCACGCGCGCGAGGCCGTGCGCTTCCAGGAGGGCATGGCGTCGCTGCGCGGCCTGGGCATCGACGTCTTCGTGGAGGTGGGCCCCCACGCCACGCTGCTGGGACTCGGCAAGGCATGCCTGGGAGACGGGCCCACGTGGCTCGCCTCGCTGCGCAAGGGCCAGGACGATCAGGAGCAGATGCTGGACACCCTGGGCCGCCTGTTCGTCCAGGGCCACTCCCTGGAGTGGAAGGGCGTGGATCCCGAGCCCGCGCGCCGCAGGCTCGTGCTGCCGCGCTACCCGTGGCGGCGTCAGCGGCACTGGGCTCTTCCGGAGACGTCCGCCACCGCCGCGGCGCCCCAGGTGGAGGTGCCGCGGCCCGCCCCGGAGGGAGGAAGCCAGGGCGCCCGGTACGAGGTGGAATGGCGGCCCTCGGCGCGCGCGGTGTCCGAGGTGTCCCCGGCGCGGGGCTCCTGGTTGGTGCTGGGCGAGGGCGAGGAGGGCCGTCGGCTCGCGGCGCACCTCCAGTCCCAGGGCAGGGCCTGTGTGACGGTGGCGCCGTCGGCCTTCGCGGGGGTCTGGCGGGAGCATGCGGCCTCGTGCACGGGCGTGGTGTTCCTGCGCGCCCTGGAGACGGAGCGGGCGCACGAGGCGTGCTTGGAGCTGGCTTCGGTGCTTCACGTCCTGGAGGGGACTCCGGACGCGGCGGCCCGTGTGTGGGTGGTGACCCGGAACGCGCAGTCCGCGAGCGCGGAGGCGCGTGTGAATCCCTCCCAGGCCCTGTTGTGGGGGCTCGGGCGGACCGCATCACTGGAGAGTCCCCAGCACTGGGGCGGGTTGATCGACCTGGGGCCCGAGGAGGGCGTGGAGCGGCTCTGGGAGGAGCTGGGCGCGGCGGACGGCGAGGATCAGGTGCTCCTGCGGGACGGCCAGCGCTACGTGGCGCGGTTGCTGGAGCGGGAGGCGCCCGAACTCCAGCCCCTGCCCGTGAGCGCCGACGCCACCTACCTCATCACCGGAGGCAAGGGAGCGCTCGGGCTGAACGTGGCGCGCCGGCTGGTGCGGCGCGGGGCCCGGCATCTCGTGCTCACCATGCGCGGGGCCTTTCCCGAGCGCTCGCGATGGGACGCGCTCCAGGGGCTGGGGGATGAGCAGGCCCGGCGGATCGCCATGGTGCGCGAGCTGGAGGCGGCGGGCGCCGAGGTATGGCTGGCCCAGGCGGATGTGTCCCAGCGCGACGCGATGGCGGCGCTGCTCGAGCGGATGAAGGGCGCGCTGCCTCCCCTGCGCGGAATCGTCCACGCGGCGGGGGTGTCCGCGACCGCGCGGGTGGCGGACCTGGACGCGGAGACGCTCGGGCGGGTGCTGGCGCCCAAGGTGGACGGCGCGTGGAACCTCCATGCGTTGACGCGCGAGCTGCCGTTGGACTTCTTCGTCCTCTTCTCCTCGGTCGCCGGGGTGTGGGGCTCGTCGAACGGAGGGGCCTACGCGGCGGCCAATGCCTTCCTGGACGGGCTCGCGGCGCACCGGCGGGCCCTGGGGCTCGTGGCGACGAGCATCGACTGGGGCCTGTGGGAGGGCGCGGGCCTGGCGACGATCGAGGAGCGGGTCTGGCTGGAGGGCGTGGGGCTGGATGCGCTCGATCGCGAGGCCGCCCTGGACTGGATGGAGCGGCTCGTGGCCGCGCGGGTGCCTCATGCCGTGGTGGCGAGTATCCGCTGGGAGCGCTTCCGCTCCCTGCTCGAGGCCCGGAGGGCCCGGCCGTTCCTGGCGGACCTTCGCGTGCACGGCGCCTCCGAGCCCACGCGGGCGCTCCCCGAGGGCAAGGCCCCGCCCCGGCCGGCCTGGAAGGACGCGGCCACGCCGTCCGCCCGGCGCGAGGCCGTGGGCGCGCTGGTCCGCGAGACGGTGTCGCGCACGCTGGGCCTGTCCGCCGGACAGCCCCTCGACGCCGAGCGCGGCTTCCACGAGCTGGGGTTGGACTCCATCATGGCGGTGGAGCTGAAGGGCCGGCTCCAGGAGCAGCTCGGGCTGACGCTGCCGGCGACGCTCGCGTTCAACTACCCGAGCGTGCGCGCGCTCACCGAGCACCTCGACTCGCTGCTGCATCAGGAGTCTCCCCTCGCCACGACGACCGAGGCCCGTGCCGGGGCCGCCTTGGACGAGCCCATCGCCATCGTCGGCATGGCGTGCCGGATGCCGGGGGGAGCGGACACGCCCGAGGCCTTCTGGAGGCTGTTGAAGGAGGGGACGGACGCCATCTCGGAGGTTCCGGCGGATCGCTGGGACGTGGAGGGCTGGTACGACCCGGATCCCGAGGCGCCGGGGAAGATGTACGTGCGCGAGGGCGGCTTCCTGCGCGAGGTGGACCGGTTCGATCCCCGCTTCTTCGGCATCTCGCCGCGCGAGGCGGAGAGCATGGATCCGCAGCAGCGGTTGATGCTGGAAGTGGCCTGGGAGGCGCTGGAGCGGGCGGGGCAGGACGTGAGCACGCTGCGGGGTTCGCGCACGGGAGTCTTCGTGGGCGTCACCGCGGCGGACTACGCGCGGGTCATCCTCCAGGGGCCCGTCGAGCAGGTGGATGCATGGTTCGCCTCGGGCACGTCGCTCAACGCGGTGGCCGGGCGCGTGTCGTACCTGCTCGGGTTGCAGGGGCCGAGCATGGTGGTGGACACGGCGTGCTCGTCGTCGCTGACGGCGTTGCACCTGGCGTGTCAGAGCCTGCGCTCGGGCGAGTCCACGCGGGCCCTGGCGGCGGGGGTGAACGTCATTCTCTCGCCCGAGTCGATGCTGGCGGTGAGCAAGGCGCGGATGCTGGCGCCGGACGGGCGGTGCAAGACGTTCGACGCGTCGGCCAATGGCTTCGCGCGGGCGGAGGGCTGTGGGGTGCTGGTGTTGGAGCGGCTGTCGGAGGCGAGGGCACGCGGCGCCAACATCCTCGCGGTCATCCGGGGCTCGGCGGTGAACCAGGACGGGCCGAGCAGCGGGCTCACGGTGCCCAATGGGCAGGCGCAGCGGGCGGTCATCCAGCAGGCCTTGCGTAGCGCGGGCGTGGCTCCGGCCGAGGTGAGCTACCTGGAGGCGCATGGCACGGGGACGTCGTTGGGAGACCCCATCGAGGCCGAGGCGATGTGGTCGGTGTTGAAGGAGGGACGCCAGGGCAACGAGTCGCTGTGGATGGGCTCGGTGAAGACGAACGTGGGCCACCTGGAGTCGGCGTCGGGCGTGGCGGGCGTGATGAAGGTGGTGTTGGCGATGCGGCACGGCCAGTTGCCGGCGCACCTGCACCTGAAGACGCCCAACCCGCACATCGACTGGAAGGGCATGGGGGTGAAGGTGCCGGCGGCGCTGACGGACTGGGCGCCCACGCAGGGCCGGCGCATCGCGGGGGTGAGCTCCTTCGGCTTCAGCGGGACGAACGCCCACGTGGTGTTGGAGGAGGCACCGCCCGCGTCCGAGCGGAAGCGCCCGGAGACGGAGCCGCGGCGGCACGTGCTGCTGCTGTCGGCGCGGAATCCCGAGGCCCTGCGTGCCCTCGCGGGCCGCTACGCGCGGGCCCTGGAGGACGGTGCGGACGTCGTGGACATGTGCTTCACGGCGGCGGTGGGACGGACGCGCTTCGAGCACTGGCTCACGGTGGAGGCCGACTCGGCGCAGCGCATGCGCGAGCGGCTGTCCGCGGTGGAGGCGGGCCAGTCCCCCGAGGGCGTGGTGTTCGGAAGCGGAGCGGACCAGGCGCCCCGGTGGGAGCCCTCGGAACTCGCGGCGGGTGGGGGCCGGCTCATCCCCCTGCCCACCTATCCCTTCCAGCGTCAGCGCTACTGGTGGAAGGGCTCGACGCCCCGCGTGGCCTCCCGGAGCCACGAGACCCCGGCGCCCCACTTCGGCCGGCGGCTGCGGTCTCCGGCGCTCGACGCGATCGTCTACGAGACGGTGTATGGCCCGTCCGGTCCGGCCCACCTCGACGACCACCGGCTCTATGGAACCCGCGTCGCGGCGGGCTCCTCGCACGTGTCGTTGCTGCTCTCGGTGATCGAGGACGTGTACGGCTCTCCCGCGTGCACCCTGGAGAACCTGGCCTTCCCCCGCGCGCTGATCCTCTCGGAGAACGAGGAGCGCACGGTGCAGGTCATCCTGTCTCCACCGGAGCGCGGTGGCGCGTTCGAGGTGAAATCGCTGGGGGCCGACGGCGGTGGAGAGGCGTGGCTGCCGCATGTCAGCGGCAGTCTGAGCCTCGGTGAGGCCCCGCCCCCGGAGCCGTGGGAGTCCCGAGAGGAACTCCAGACGCGCTGCCAGGAGGTCCTCCTGGGCGAGGACTTCTACCGGGGGATGCGCGGGCAGGGCTACGTGCTCGGCTCGAGCTACATGTGGATCCACTCGGCGAAGCGCGGGGGCGCGGACATCCTCGGGGAGCTGCGGCTGCCCGAGCTGCCGGACTCGCTGGAGGAGCACGTGCTCCATCCCGGCTTCGTGGACTCGTGCTTCCAGGTGCTCACGAGCTGGACGCTGGAGTACCAGTCGCGCTTCCCCGACGCGATCCTCATTCCCTTCAGCGTCTCGCGCTTCACCGTGCATCGGCGGCCCCGGGGCACGGTGTGGTGCCACGCGCGCGTCCGGGAGGACGGCCGGGCCGGGGTGGGGGCGTCCCTGGGCGGCGATCTGCGCATCTATGACGAGCAGGGCCTGGTGGCCGAGGTGCTCGGCTTCCGCGCGCGGATGGCGAGCCGCGAGGCCGTGCGTCCGGGACTCCAGGCGCCGAGGGAGGAGGCGCGCTACGAGCTGACGTGGAAGCCCGAGCCGCCTCCGTCCGGGACGAGGCCCGTGTTGGATCCCCGACCCTGGGTGTTGTGGATGGACCGGCACGGCGTGGGCGAGCGGCTCGGGCGGCTGATGGAGGAGCACGGGGCCTCGGTCATCCGGGTCCGCTCGGCGGCCGTGTTCCAGAAGCTCGGCGCGGACTCCTTCGAGGTGGACGCGTGGCGGCCGGAGGACTGCGCGCGCCTGTTGAGCGAGGCCCTGGGCGCGGAGGGGTGCGCGGGGGTGGTGTACCTGGCGGGCCTCGATGCCCGTGCGTCCGAGGACGCGTCGGCGGACACCGTGCAGCGCGCCGTCCTGGAGGCGAG
The DNA here is from genome assembly GCF_000335475.2 of Cystobacter fuscus DSM 2262. NCBI lineage: Bacteria > Pseudomonadati > Myxococcota > Myxococcia > Myxococcales > Archangiaceae > Cystobacter > Cystobacter fuscus. The sequence continues at coordinate 63,359 of NZ_ANAH02000071.1, forward strand.
CGGCGGGGCCCTGCACCTGGTGAAGGGGCTGGTGGGGAGCAACACGGTGGTGCCGGTGTGGCTCGTCACGCAAGGCGCCCAGGCGGTGAGCAACGGCCCCGTGAGCCTGCCCCAGGCGCCGTTGTGGGGCCTCGGCCGGGCCATCGATCGCGAGCACCCCGAGCTGCGCTGCACGCGCGTGGACCTGGACGCCCGGGACGAGGAGGGCAGCCTCCGGGGGCTGCTGGCCGAGCTGGCCCGTGGCGAGAGCACCGCCGGACGCGAGGTGGTGTTGCGCCGGGGCGTGCGGCTGCACCCCGAGCTGCGTGAGGAGCGGGGCGGACGGGACGTGGCCCCCGTGCTGCTCCCGGAGGCCACCTACCTCATTACGGGAGGGCTCGGAGGACTGGGCCTGGAGGTGGCGAAGTGGATGGTGGAGCGGGGCGCGCGGCACCTGGTGCTGGTGGGACGCCGGGCGCCCTCGGCGCTGGCCACCGAGGCGGTGCGTGCCCTGGAACACGCGGGGGCCCAGGTGACGCTCGCGTCCGTGGACGTATCGCGCGAGGACGAGGTGTCCCGGCTGCTGCGTCAGGTGGATGAGGCATCCCCGCCCCTGCGGGGTGTCATCCACGCGGCGGGCGTGCTGGAGGATGGCGCGCTCTTGCAACAGGACCTGGAGCGCTTCGAGCGGGTGATGAACCCGAAGGTCGCGGGCGCGTGGAACCTGCACCGGCTCACGCGTGACCGGTCCCTGGACTTCTTCGTCCTCTTCTCCTCGGCCTCCGCGCTGCTCGGCTCGGGGGGACAGGGCAACTACGCCGCGGCGAACGCCTTCCTGGACGCGCTGGCGCACGAGCGGCGGGCGCACGGACTGCCCGCGCAGTCGCTCGACTGGGGCCCCTGGGCGGAGACGGGCATGGTGGGTGCGTCGGACGGAACCCTGGCCCGGTCGCTGGAGCGGCGGGGCATCCGGCCGCTGCCCACGGCGGGAGCGCTCGCGTTGTTCGGCGAGGCGCTCGCGAGTGGCCGGCCCCAGGTGGCGCTCCTGTCCATCCAGTGGCCGGTGTACCTGGAGTCGCTGGGGGCCCTGGGCCGTTCGCCCTTCTACGCGGCGCTGGCGCCGGTCCGTGCCGCCGAGACTCGGGCGGGTGCACCACTCGCCGAGCGGCTGCGAAGCGCACTGCCCCAGGAGCGCTCCCGCCTGCTGGTGCGCAGTCTCCAGGAGGAAGCGGCGCGCATCCTGCGGTTGGAGCCCTCGGAGGTCGACTGGCGCCAGGGCTTCGCCGAGCTGGGAATGGACTCGCTGATGGCGATCGAGTTGCGCAATGTGTTGCAGAAGCAGCTCGGCGTGTCGGTGCCCGCGACGGTGGCGTTGGATCACCCCACCGTCGACTTCCTGGGACAACACCTGCTCACCGACGTCTTGAAGCTCGATGTCCAGGCCCAGGCGGCGCCGGCTGTGCCGCCTCCTGCGCCCATCGTGGTCAAGGCCTCCCCGGTGCCAGAGGCGGAGGAACTGGATGCGCTGTCCGACGCCGAGCTGGCGCGGCTGGTGGCCGAGGATCTCGCCAAGGATTCGTGAGGACCCGTCATGTCCGAGGAAATCAATTACCGGCAGTTGCTCCAGCAGCAGTTGGTGAAGATCCGCAAGCTGGAGGCGCGGCTGGAGCAGGCGGAGGCGGCGCGTCGGGAGCCCATCGCCATCGTCGGGATGGGCTGCCGGCTGCCGGGAGGGGTGGAGGGGCCGGAGGACTTCTGGGAGTTGATGGTGCGGGGCGTGGACGCCACGAGCGAAGTGCCTCCGGACCGGTGGGACGCGGAGGCCCTGTTCGGCACGGAGCCGGGGAAGATCGCCACGAGGCGGGGGGGCTTCCTGAAGGACGTGGAGCGGTTCGACGCCCGGTTCTTCGGCATTTCGGATCGCGAAGCGGAGCGGATGGATCCGCAGCAACGTCTGGTGTTGGAGGTGGCGTGGGAGGCATTGGAGCGGGCGGGGCACGCGGTGGATCGCGCGAGGCGCGAGCGGGTGGGCGTGTTCGTGGGGGTGATGAACAACGATTACGGGCAGCGGGTGTTGGACCAGGAGGGGCTCGCGGGCATTGATCCCACCTTCATGGGGGCGCGAGCCAACTGCGCGATCTCCGGGCGGCTGTCCTACCTGTGGGGCTTCCAGGGACCGAGCCTCGTGGTGGACACGGCCTGTTCCTCGTCACTGGTGGCGGTGCACCTGGCCTGTCAGAGCCTGCGCAACGGGGAGTGCAACGTGGCGCTGGCGGGCGGGGTGAACCTGCTGCTCTCGCCGGAGGTGAGTGTCTATCTCTCGAGCAGTGGAGCGCTCTCGCCGGACGGGCGGTGCAAGAGTTTCGACGCATCGGCGGATGGCTTTGGCCGTGCGGAGGCGTGCGGGGTGCTGGCGCTGGAGCGGCTGTCGGACGCGCGGGCGCGGGGCGCGCCCATCCTGGCGATCATCCGGGGCTCGGCGGTGGGGCATGACGGGCCGAGCAGCGCCTTCTCGGTGCCCAATGGGGTGGCGCAGCAGGGAGTCATCCGCCAGGCGCTCCAGCACGCGGGCGTGGCTCCGGTGGAGGTGAGCTACCTGGAGGCGCACGGCACGGGGACGGCGATGGGAGATCCCATCGAGGTCGAGGCGATGTGGTCGGTGTTGAAGGAGGGGCGCAAGGGGGGCGAGTCACTGTGGATGGGCTCGGTGAAGACGAACGTGGGCTATCCCGAGGCGGCCTCCGGGGTGGTGGGGATGATGAAGGTGGTGCTGGCGATGAGGCATGGCCAGTTGCCGACGCACCTGCACCTGAAGACGCCCAACCCGCGCATCGACTGGGCGAGCATGGCGGTGAAGGTGCCCGGGGAGCTGACGGCGTGGACGCCTACGCAGGGGGCGCGCATCGCGGGGGTGACGTCCTACGGGCGGACGGGGACGCTGGCGCACGTGGTGTTGGCGGAGCCTCCCCCGAGGGTGGAACCCGAGCGGCGTCCGGAGCGGCCCGGACACGTGCTGGTGTTGTCGGCCCGGAGCGAGGAGGCGCTGCGGGCGCAGGTGGAGCGCTACGCCCGGTTCCTGGCGATGAGCACCGAGCCCCTGGGGGACGTGTGCTTCACGGCGGCGGTGGGGCGGACGCACTTCGAGCACCGGCTGGCGGTGGTGGGGCGCGATGCGCGGCAGGTGCGCGAGCGGCTGCTGGAGGCGCGAGGGGGCAGCAAGGTGATGCCAGGGGCGCTGGCGCCGGACGTGACGTTCGTCTTTGGCGGAGAGGGGGCGGCCGGGGGCCGGGAGCTGTACGACACGCAACCCGCGTTTCGTGAGGGACTGGAGGCCTGTGCGGCGGCCGTGAAGGACGTCCTGGGGGAGCCGTTGGTGGGGCTGATGTACGGAGAGGGATCGGGGCGGTGGAAGGACGCATCCCAGGAGCGGATCGCGGTGTTCGCGCGGCAGTGGGCGTTGGCTCGGATGTGGCGGGCGTGGGGGGTGAGGCCCTCGGCGGTGGCGGGCGAGGGGGTAGGGGAGTGGGTCGCGGCGGTGGAGGCGGGGGTGCTCGGGCTCGAAGCGGGGCTGCGGCGCGCGGCGGGGGAGACGGGTCCCGCCGTGAATTGGGCCTCGGCCGTGCTGCCCCGGGTCACGCGGGCCAGTGACGTGGGCGTGCGGCTGGATGTGGGACGAGCGGACAGCGCGGAGTGGACGCAGGTGTTGGAGACACTCGGCGCGCTATACGTCCGGGGCGTGGAGGTGGATTGGGCGGCCTTCGATGCGCCCCACTCACGGCGCCGGATCGCGCTTCCCACCTATCCCTTCCAGCGTCAGCGCTATTGGCTGACGCCCGACGTGCCTCAGTAGAGACAGGTGTTCGACGAAGGGTCACACTCCAGTCCGTTGTAACAGACATTGTTCGCACAGCATCGCTGCTTGAAGGACCCACAGCCCGGGGGAATGAGAGACCCTTGGGCGGAGGTGTCGTGGGAGACCGCCTCCGTCATGGGGGTGGCCTCCCCCTCGCCCGTGTTGACGTCCTCGGGAAGCTCTCCACCACATGCGGTGGCAACGGCCATGCACAGCAACATGCAGACGCTCTTCAATGATCTCATCGAGTGCTCCTTCTGGGGATTGGCCCCGGCGGAGTATGACCCGGGCACGTGGGGGACATAAGGCCCTTCGTGATTGATTTCGCCCGATGTTGTCCGGGTCACGCGGGTTCGAGCAGCCGGAGGAAGGCGCGCACGGCCTGCGCGTCATCGAGACCCGCGAGCCCTTCACCCACCTGCAATTCCGTCTCGACGACTCCCGGGACGCGCGTCGGGCTGAAGCCGTTCGTCAGCCAGATGGAGTCCTCTTGCGCGATGCGATCCCTCTGGCGCGAGAACGCGGCGGGATCCCCGCGCAGGAAGATCCGGAACAGGTTGGTCTGCACGGGCTTGGGGAGCACCACGAGGCGGGAGTCGGCGGCGAGGGCCTCGGTGATGGACTTCGCGCGCTGGACGTAGGCGGGAATGCGGCCCAGGACGTCGTCCAGGCGCATGGCCGCTGAGGCGACATAGGGCAGCATCTGGAAGATGTTTCCCCCGTGCCGGTGTCTCCACATCCGGGCCGTGCGGATGAAGTCCTTTCCTCCCACCACCATGGCTCCGCCCAGGGCGCCCACCATCTTGTAGAAGGAGACGTACACGGAATCGAAGCCCCGGCAGATGTCCGCATAAGAGCGGCCATAGAATGGCTGGCTTTCCCACAACCGGGCGCCGTCCATGTGCAGCTTCACCCCGCGCTCGCGACACGTGCGCTTGAGCTCCTCGAGTTGCTCCCACGTGGGGAGTTGCCCGCCCAACCAGCGCACGGGCATCTCGACACTGACCATGCCCAGACGCTCGCGGGCGTCGCGCACGTCCCCGGCGAGCACGGGCCGGGACCAGGGGCAGAGGAGCACGGGCTGGAGGCCGTGGAGCACGGTGTGGCTGTCGTCCTCGTGCAGCACGTGGTGGGAGGACGGATGGAGGCCCACGGTCCGCGTTTTCCCCTCGTCCGCGTAGATGCGCAGCGCGATGAGCTGGCCCATGGTGCCGGTCGACATGAAGCACCCGTCCTCGAAGCCGAGCCGTTCCGCGACGCGGCGCTCGAAGGACTGGATGAACTCGCTGTTGCCGTACACGTCTGACTGGAGGCTCTGGTCGCGAATCCATTCGCCCAGGCGGATCAACTCGGTGCCCGCGTCCGTGGAGGAACTCAGCGTGAGCGTGGCGCGGCAGCTTCGCCGCAAGCGGTCGCCTTGCACGGGGGCGGGTCCTGCCGGCCCAGGCTTGGGGGAGGGGGGCGTCGCGGCCGTCTTCCCGGAGGACTTGGGAGCGGCATCCGCCGGACGGGGCAGGAGCGAGGAGCCCGCCAGCAGGCTCGTGAGGGAGAGGAACTCTCCCCGGCTGAGGTGTCGAGGGTTCATGACGGGTTCTCCAGGAAGGTGTCGCGCGGTCTGCGGTGGAGCACGAGTGGAGGTGAGCCTAGATTCCCGAGCGCTCGTGTCCACCCCTCTCCGATTCGTCTGGTCCTCGCGCTCGGGCATCCGCGCGCAACTGCTGAGCTTCCTGGACGCACTGCCCGCGGGGGACTTCGACGCGCGGGTCCGCGTGCTCCGGCTGTTGCGCCTGTTCGGCGGGGAGGACGAGCTGCCCCTCGTGCGGGCGCTCCTGCTGAATCCCCGGGAACACTTCACCGTGCGCTCCTGGGCGCTCGGACTGGCCCTCCACCTGGGTCTGCGGCTCTCGGGCGCCGAACTCTCCGGGCTCGTGGGCGCCAGCGCGCTCTCTCCGTCCCAGGAGGACGCCCCGGTCCTGGAGGCCTACCGGTGCCTGCGTCTGGTGCGGGCGGAGGAAGACATCCCCTGGGTGGAGGCGACCCTGCGCCGGTGGTCTCCCTGGGAGCGCGCGGACCTCCTCATCCAGTCGCGGCGCGAGGGCGAGCCGCTGCCCGCGCCCGTCCTGACGTGGCTGTACACGCGCTGGTGCGAGGAAGATCGAGGGGCCCTGGAGCGGGAGCCGGGAGGCCCGGAGCGCAACCTCCAGGTCGCGGCGGCCACCTGGACGCGGCCGGAGTCGTGGGCGCTGCTCGCCCGGGAGTCGCGCAACCTGTCCTCCGAGGGACCCATGCCCCGGGAAGCCCTGCACCAGTTGTTGAGCGCGGACCCGGAGGCCCTGCACCATGCGGCGAAGGCCCTGCGCCTGCCCCTGCCCACGCTCCTGGTGTGCCTCGGGCGGGAAGGGCTGCTGCGGCGCCTGGAGGAGGTGCTGCATGCCCAGAGCCTCTCGCTGAACGTCGCCTATGGGCTCATGCCGGCCCCGGAGGACTACCCGCGCGCCCTCGAGGTGCTGGCGGAGTGGCCCGAGGCTCGTGCGTTGCGGCTGCGCTACCTGTGCGACTTCGGCGTGGCGCTCGAGCTCCGGAAGGAGCTGCTGCGGCAACTCTTCCAGCGGGAGCGGGCCACGGCGCTGCGCTGGGCCCTGGCCGCGTGGAAGTGGCCCGAGAACCTGCCCCTGGTGCGCACCGTGCTCCGGGAGGCCTCGGGCTCGGCCGAGCCCGGGGACCGTGCGCTCTTCCTCGCGGCGCTGTCGGGGACGGATGACGCGGCGGCGTGCTTCGCCCTCGAGGGGTTGCTCGCCCTGGACGAGTCCGGCCCGGCCTGGCTCGAGCGGCTCGAGGCCCTGCTCTATGCCGCGCATCCGCTGGTGCGCGTGCGCGCGGCGGCGGGGCTCCTGCGGTGGGGGCGCGCGGAAGGGGGCGAGCTGTTGAGGCGCACCGCGCGGGAGTCCGACGAGCCGTGGTTGCGTGCCGAGGCGTTGCGCTGGCTCGGAGCGCTGGACGCCCCGGGGCACGAGGAACTGCTGGAGCGGGGGTTGCGGGACGAGACGTGGGAGAAGAAGCTGTGGCCCGGCGCGGACGAAGCCGCCTGGGCGCTGTTCCGGTGGGGCACGCCCGAGGCGCTCGGAGCCCTGCTCACCGCCTGGCTGCACGGTGGCACCGCCGACGTCGAGGCGTACCTGGAGGCGCACCTGGCTCGTCAGGAGGGACGCCCCTCCAAGCACCTGCCTCCGCCCCGGACACGGGCCCTCGTGGCCCGGTACATCGAGCAGCCCTTCGCGGGCGGATAGCGGCGGAACAGAAGAGGGGGAACGAATGCGACGGGCCGGTTCCCCCCGCCAGGGAAACCGGCCCGCTTCAACCCAACTGGACTGGACTCAGTTCACGCTGACGGCGGACCAGGCGGCGGCCACGGCGTTGTACTGGGTGCTGCCCGAGCCGAAGAGATCCTTGGCGGCGTTGAGCGTGGCGGTGCGGGCGCCGGCGTACTTGGTGCTCGAGGTCATGTACACGGTGAGCGCGCGGTACCAGATCTTCTCCGCGGCGGAGCGGCCGATGCCGGAGAGCGTGGAGCCGTTGCAGGTGGTGCTGCCCGTGGAGCCCTCGGCCAGCAGGTAGAAGAAGTGGTTGGCCACGCCGCTGGAGTAGTGCACGTCCAGCGAGCCCACGGAGCTGGACCAGCAGTTGACCGACTTGCCATCCTGGGAGGGGTTGGCCATGTAGCGCAGCGCGTCGCCGGACTTGCTCGGCGTGTAGATCTTCTCGCCGATGAGGTAGTCGCCCGGGTCGCTGGCGCTGGCGGCGTAGTACTCCACCATGGAGCCGAAGATGTCGCTGGTCGCCTCGTTGAGGCCGCCGGACTCACCCGAGTAGACCAGGCGCGCGGTGCGGCTCGTCACGCCGTGGGTCATCTCGTGGCCCGCCACGTCGATCGCCGTCAGCGGGGTGAACGTGGTGCCGTCGCCGTCGCCGTACGTCATGCAGAAGCAGCTGTCGGACCAGAAGGCGTTGTTGTAGCGGCTGCTGTAGTGCACGCGGTTGTAGCCCGTGCCGCCCGCGCCATCGATGCCGTCGCGGCCGTGGACGTTCTTGAAGTAGTCGTACGTCTTCTGGATGCCGTAGTGGGCGTCCACGCCCGCCGACGCCGCGTTCGAGGTGGTGCCGTTGCCGAAGCTGCTGGTGGTGCTGGTGAAGACGCTGCCGCCGCTCGTGCCGTTGGCCAGGTTGAGGGTGTAGAAGCCCTTGCCGCGCGAGGGATCCCTCATCTCGTAGCCGGTGGAGGTGCTGTTGGTGGCGAGGGACACCGTGCCCACGTAGAGCGAGTTGCCCGTGCTGGTGGTGGCGGCGGTCTCGATCTCGTCCGCGGTTTCGAGCACCGCGCCCGTGTGCGCGTCGACCACCACGTGCAGGATGCTGGGCGTCCCGTCGTCCTTGACGCCCTCGAGCACCACCTCGTAGGCCGCCACCGGCTTCTCACCCCGGGCGAAGACGACGAGCTCCGCGGAGGCGGCGCCCGCGTCGCGCTTGCCGACGAAGGCGCGCTCGGCGAGCTGCGTGGCGCGCGCGGCGCTCAGGGAGGGCTTCACGCTCAGGCCCTGGAGGCTCTCCGGGCCGGCGTGGGTCAGCTCGCGCAGGGCGCCATTGGCGTTCTGGTGCGACACGAAGTCGCCGCCGAGCACGCGCAGCCCCTGGAAGCGCCGATCGAACCGGACGTGGCTGTCCCCGTTGTCATCCAGGATGGCGCCGCGCGCCACGAACTCCTCGCCCGCCTGCTGGCGGCTCTTCAGGGCCGCCTGGGCCTGGGCCACCGCGCCCGCGCCCTCGATCGTGTCGAGTTCGACGGAAGAGGTCACCGTGGTGGAGGTGCTGCCACAACCAACGAGCGTCAGGGTCGCCAACGAGGCCAACAGCGTTCGAGACATGGGGTCGCTCCGGGGACAACGAGGCGGCATGCCTTCTATCAATCACGATTATGCGTGTAAATGAGCTTTTGACTGGAATAAGTGAAATCAAGGTTATCCGTATTTTTCTTGTGTTTTGGTCGCAAAGCATCGGTCGGGGGAGGTGATATGAATCGTGCACGATTCAGTTGCATTCGATTCAGATTGGGATAGATTCACCTCACACCGCAGCCGAACAGGAGAACACACATGAGCCAGTCCCCCGTTGCCCTCGAGAAGCGCCTGTACACCGCCGTTGCCACCGCCACCTCTGGCCGCGAGGGTCGCGCCAAGACGGACGATGGTCTGCTCGACGTCGCCCTGGCCCCCCCGCGCGCCCTGGGCGGCAATGGCAACGGCACCAACCCCGAGCAGCTGTTCGCCGCCGGCTACGCCGCGTGCTTCGGCAGCGCGCTCGGCCACGTGGCCCGCGCGAAGAAGATCACCACGGGCCCCGTGAGCATCACCGCCAACGTGACGATCGGCTCGGTGGGGCAGGGCTTCGGGCTGGCCGTGGAGCTCACCGCCTCCATTCCCGAGCTGCCGCGCGACCAGGCCGAGGCGCTGCTGGCCGCCGCGCACCAGGTGTGCCCGTACTCCAACGCGACGCGCGGTAACATCGCCGTCGACCTGCGCCTGGCCTGAGCGGGGACTGGATTGGAATGGCGATGACCGACGTTCTTCGACTCGATGATCAGCTCTGTTTCGCGCTCCACGCGGCCTCCCGCGCGATGACGGGCGCGTACCAGCCCCTGCTCGAGGAACTCGGCGTCACCTACCCGCAGTACCTCGTCCTCATGGCGCTCTGGGAGGAGGATGGCGCGCGGGTGTCGCGGCTTGGCGAGCGGCTCTACCTCGACTCCGCGACCCTCACGCCGCTGCTCAAGCGCCTGGAGTCCCGGGCGCTGGTCGAGCGGCGGCGCAGCCGTGTGGACGAGCGCGTCGTCGAGGTCTTCCTCACCCCCGAGGGAAAGCGGCTCGAGCAGCGGGCGCTGGAGCTGTATCCCCAGCTCGCCTGCAAGACGCGGCTGTCCCTCGGGGAGATCGTGCGTCTGCGCGACACGCTGCGAAAGCTCACGCGGACGCTGCACGAGGCCACCGGCGAGGAGTAGCCGCTGGGGGTTTTCCGGCGGGCCTCCTTCCTGCTACGTCCGTCGTGCATGGATGACAACCGCACGCTGCGCGACGAGTTGGAGCGGGTCCAGGCGGAGCTGCGCCAGTCGAGGGAGGCGGTGGCCCGGCTGCGGGCGCACCATGCGCGGGAACAGGATTCGCTCGTGCGCCAGTTGGAGGAGGCGCGGCGCGAGCTGGCCACGCTGCGTGCCCGGGTGTCCGAGGGCCCCCCACGCGAGGCGCCCGCTCCGGCTGCCGCGAGCACGGCGGCTCCTCCGGCAATCAACCCCACCGGCGGCACCGGGCTCGTGGCGCTCCTCGAGGTGCCCGCGCTCCAGGACGAGGCGGCCCTGCGGCGGTTGGAGACGGTGACCCGGCTGGGCCTGGCCGATCTGCGTCTGCGTCTGGCGGCACCGCCCCCGGTCATCCTGGCCCGGCAACCACCCCGGGAGTCCAGGAGTCTGCGGGACGCACTGCGCGCCGAGGGCTTCAAGGCCGTGGACTGTGAGCTGCCCTCCCGCGCCGCGAGTCCGCTGCCCGTGCGCCGCTTCCTGGTGGGGCAGACGGGGCTGCGGTTGGAGGGGGCGCGGGGCGAGCGCATGGAGGTGCAGTGGCGGGAGTGGCGCCTGCTGGTGCTCGGCCGGCGGAGCACCGTCTCGGAGGAGACGCAGGTGGAATCCTTCCACGATCACCGGGGCGTCAGGCAGACGCGGACCGTGGACGTGCGCGAGGAGTCCACGGCCCACTTCCTGTGGGGGTATGGCGAGGGGCTGTGGTTGTCGTTCACGCCGGAGACGGACTACACGGGCCTGGGCGAGCGGCGGGGGCTGTCGCACCTCGCCAGTCTCCAGGCCCTGGTGGAGACGGTGCGCGAGCGGGCGCCCCAGGTGGTGACCGATGACAGACTCCTGAGGATGCCCACGCTGTCGCTGCCCCTGGTGGACGCGGATCGCGCCCACGAGTCGTTCGCCGAGCTGCTCTGGCAAGGCGTCCTGGACGGGCTGCTGTAGGCCGCGTGGCTCAGGGCCACACGTTGGCGTTGGTGGCGTCCAGGGGGCCGCGCTGGGGGTTGACGACGCAGAAGCGCTGGCCCGAGGGGGCCTCCATGACCCACCAGCGTTTGACGAACGCCACCCGCTTCGCCCCGAGCGCCTCGAGCCGCTGAACCTCCGCGTCCAGGTTGTCCGTCTCGATGTCCAGGTGGATGCGGCCCGGGTGGTCCACCTGCTGGATCAGGAGCATGGGCTCCTCGGGCTTCGCCGACACCGAGCGGTAGGTGGGGCTGTCGGGCACCGGCGGCTCGGCGGCCCTTCCGAGGGCCTGACTCCAGAACGTGGTGGCCGCGTCGAGGTCGTCGGTCTTGCAGTCGATGACGAAGGCACAGAGCCGGCTGTGATGCATGGCTTCTCCTGGGCAAGGGTCGCGGGCCCTGTATACCGCGCCTTGTAGCCTCACGGGCAACATCCGGGGTGGGTGATGAGGAATTGTGACAGTCCTTGTCCGTGTCCTGTTGCCTCGCGAGCAACAGATTGGAAGGAGGGGAGGATGGGATTCGCGGAGGGGGATGAGAGGAATTGACGGGTCCAGGTGAGGTTTGTACGGTGACAAGCCAGCCCACCAACCCAGGAGTCGAACATGAAGCACTCGCTGCTCATTCTCGCGACGCTTGTCCTTTCCATCGTGTCTGGCTGTGGAGGAACGGAAGTGGAGACCGGCGAGGAACTCCTGGCGCGAAGCCAGAGTGCCCTCTCTACCTGCTCGACGACCTGCGCGAACGGCAACACCATCTCCTGTCAGGGGACGAGCTGCTCCGCCTCGGATGGCGTCAGTGTGACGTGTGACGGCGTCGTCACGTCCTGTCGGATGATTCCCGTGCCGATCTGCTCGCTCGCGAGCAACTCGTGCTCGAACGTCAACGGGCAGGCGTGTCTCTCCGGCTCCACGCGCAACTGCTGCATCGGTAATTCCAATACGGGGAGCTGCGTTTGCAGGGGCTCGAAGTGGTCGTGCCTCCTGGTGGTGGATCCCGGCCCGTTTGATCCCGGTCCGCTGGATCCCAGCCCCTTCGAGCCCGGCCTGGATCCCGTGAAGCCGCGCCTGTAGGCCGCGTCTCAGCCCGCCCGGCGCGGCGCCTCGCGGCCGGCGCGCAGTGCCTCGCGCACGGAGTCCAGGAGCTGCTCCGAGCGCAAGGGGCCCGACAGGAAGTCCTGTGCGCCCAGGGCCCGGGCCCGCGCCTCGTCGCGCGAGCGGCCCACGAGGACGAGCTGGGCACGCATGCCCCGCCGCTTCACGCTCTCCACGGATTGCAGCGGCGCGAGTATCACCTGGTGCGCGCTCGCCTTGCGCACGTCCTCGGTCCGTCCCACCCGGGCGCGCAGGCCGCCTTCCTCCAGCAGCGCCATCAGCCCGCGCGTCGCCTTCACGCCCCAGCCGTACACCCAAACCTCCGGCGGCAGCTCCCTCGGGGTCATGGGGAGCACATCCACCCGGCGCAACTCGGGCTCGGTGAGGCGCTGGGCCTCGGGGGCCTCGTGCGTCAGCGGCAGCATCACCGGCAGCCCGTCCGGATCCTCGACGGACACCTGGGCCTGACGCTGGAGCATCTGCCCCATCGACAAGCACTCGGAGCGCTCCGTCACCAGGGGGAGCTGCTCGTCGGCCTCGGGCAGGGGAATGGGCTCCACCGGGCGCCGCGCGTCGAGCAGGTGCGGATAGTAGAGCCGCTCGATGGCCTGGGCGATGGCGGTGTCGGTGGCCAGCAGCGTCACCACGCGTGCCTTGCCCGTGCGCCGCGCCACCTCGTCCAGGGCGAGGGGATCCGCGGGCGCCGCGGTGGCCACCACGAGCACCGAGTCGCGCGGGCCTTCCTGGCGCAGGGGGATGACGCGGCAGCTCTCCGCCACGCTCACGGGCAGCACGTCCGCGAGCTGGGGATCCAACAGCTCGGCGTCCAGGTCCACCGTGGGCAGTTGCACCTGGGAGGCGAGCAGCTCCAGCACCTCGCGCGCGGAGCAGAAGCCCATGTCCACCACCACCTGGCCCAGGGGAACGCCCCACTTGTGGTGGTAGCCCAGGGCCGCCCGGAGCTGCAGCTCGTCCACGAGCCCGTTCTCCCGAAGCAGATTCCCCAGCATTTTCTTCCGCATTCCCGTGACCTCTGGTGGTGAGTCGCCGAGCGCGCTCCTTGCGTCCAGCGTGCCAGCCCCGGCGGGGCGTGGGGCGCCCGTGCTCGCCCGCGGCGAAGGAGGGCTCGAGAGGGCGGAAGAGGTGACCGTGCTCACCAGGGTGGTGACAACCGTCACCAGCTTTTCCTAGGGTCGCCGGCCATGGCTTCCAAGATTTCCGATGAATGGCGGGTGCGAGCGCACGGTCCCCTCGAGCAGCTCGCCGAGAACCTGTGGCGCGTGGAGGGGTCCCTGCCGAACATGTCGCTCAAGCGCGTCATGACCGTCGCGCGCCGGGGTGACGGCTCGCTCGTCATCCACAACGGCATCGCCCTGGGCGACAAGGAGCAGCGGGAACTCGAGGCCCTGGGGCCGCTCGCGGTGCTCATCGTCCCCAACGGGCTGCATCGGCTCGATGCGCCCGCGTACAAGAAGCGCTACCCGTCGTTGCGGGTCTTCGCGCCCAAGGGCAGCCGCGCCAAGGTCGAGGAGGCGGTGCCCGTGGACGGCACCTACGAGGACTTCGCGGCCGACGACGCGGTCCGGCTGGAGATGCTGCACGGCGTGAACGACATGGAGGGGGCGATGCTCGTGCGCTCGAGGGACGGCACGACGCTGGTGCTCAACGACGCGCTCTTCAACATGGACCGCAAGAAGGACTTCCTCGGCTGGCTCTTCACCACGGTGTTGGGCTCGGCGCCCGGGCCGCGGGTGTCCCGGCTGTCGAAGCTGGTATTCGTCAAGGATGCCAAGGCACTTCGGGCGGACTTCGAGCGCTACGCGGAGTTGCCCGGACTCGTGCGGCTCGTCGTCTCGCACGAGAAGGTGGAGCACGGGAGCAAGGCGGCGCTCGCGCTGCGTCAGGCCGCGACGTACCTGTAGAGCGGAGCGGCCCCGGGCTCACAACCGCCAGGTGACCTTGAGTCCACCGGCGGCCAGGGCCCGCTCGGCGCCGAGCACGGGCAGGCTCGCGCCCAGCTCCGCGCCGAAGTGCTCGCCCGCGCTGAATCGCACCCCCAGCGAGGGGGCCACGGAGTCGAGCACCGCCCGGCGGCCGAAGCGCGCGTTGGCATCCAGCACGGCGGCGAAGTGCCGGAAGAAGGCGTACTCGACGCCCACGTTCACCAGGACACCGGCCCGGGGCAGGGACGCGGCGGCGCCCAGGCCCAGGTCTCCATCCACGCCCGCGTACCCGTGCACGTCGAAGCGCTCCGTGGGCCGGTAGAGCAGGGCGGCGCCCACCTCCGCGCCCACGGTCCGCGTCCGGGGGCTCGCGAAGGAGGTGGGCAGTTGCAGTCGCGCGCCAGGCGCCAGCACGAAGGCCCCGTGCGACAGCACCGCCCAGGTGGCCCCCACCGTGAGCTGCCCCAGGGCCACGTCCATGCCGGTGAGCGAGGCGTTCTGCACGTACTGGACGCGCGGGGCCTCCAGGGTGGCGAAGACCTCCAGGTCCGGGCGCACCGCGAGACTGCCGGACACCACGCCCGCGGCGGTGACGGCGCCGTAGAGGTTCTGGGTCTCGATGAGGGCGTTGCCCTGGACGCCCAGGCCCAACTCGGTGCGCGGGCAGGCGCGGCGTCCGGTGGAGACATCGGCGGAGAGGAAGCCCAGGGCCACGGGGCCCTCGGCGAGCGCGGGAGAGAGCCACCGGGAGCACCCGCCCTCGTCGGCGCGGGCGGCGGCGGGCACGAGCAGCAGGGCGGCGAGCGCGGCGAGCAATCGGGACATGTTCACGGGAGGTCCTCGGTTCACGGAGCGCTCACGCCGGGGGCATCGAAGCGTCCGTTGCCATTCCGGTCGAGGATGAAGGGGTTGGTGAAGGCCATCGGGTAGCCGCCGTTGATCACCTGGGCGAAGTGGAACAGGGGGTCCGCCTCGCTGGTGGGCAGCGCGGCGGAACGCAGGGGGCCGGACGAGGAGCCCGGGGAGATGTCGTTCCGGTCCACCACGCCATCCCCGTTGTTGTCCCCGGTGTCGGGGATGCCATCGGGCTCGGGGCTGCCCACGCCGCTGAAGTCCCCGGTGGTTTGCAGCCGGGTGCCAGCCTCCACCACGAGCCACGCGTCCCCGGGGACGGTGACGAGCTCGGACAGCGCGAGGCTGCCTTCGTAGCGCAAGAGCCCCGTGTCGCCGAAGGCGTCCGGCGGGCGGGCGAGCTCCCCACCGCTCAGCGTCCGCACGAGGCGGCCGTTGACGATGATGCGCACCTCGTCCACGGGCACCCACGGGGCGGCGGAGACCTTGAGGTGGAGCCGGGCATCGGCCGAGGGCACCACGGGGGTGAGGCCGTAGCGCCGGGGCCCACTGGCCGTGTCGAGCGTGGCCTCGATGACGGGCCCGTTGGTGCCGAAGGAGCCACCGGCCTTCAGGGCGGCGTTGAAGCGCGCGGTGTCGAAGCCGGGGCCGGCCGCGGTGTCCGCGTAGACGATGTTGCGGGGCACGCCCACGGTGTTGTCGGTGAGGCTGTGCGAGTCGCTGTTGGCGGTGCCCGTGACGAGCTGGCCCTGGCCGAGCACGTAGAACCAGAAGGCGCGGTAGGCGGGGAGCAGACCGTTGTCCGAGCCGTTCATCACCTCCTGGGTGTGCTGGCCGTTGTTGGCGAAGCCGCCCTTGGGCGAGCGCACGTAGAGGCCCGCGTTGGTGCCGTCGTCCGTGGTGGGCAGGTTCTGGCGGGTGTCGAGCGCGAGCGCGCGGGGGAAGCCCAGGTCCCGACCGAACTCCTGGTTGGCCCACGGGTGGTTGAGCTGCACGACGAGCTGCTCGCGCAGGGGCTCGGGGGCGCTGGCCTTCACGCGGTCGAACAACTCGCCGGGCTCGACGCGCTCGTCGTCCGGGGCGCCGTTGCGCGGCTTCGTCGGATCGTACTCGAGCGGCCAGAAGTTGTAGTGGCCCACCACGAGCGGGATGTCATAGCCGTGGCGCTTGAGCCAGAGGATGTGGCCGGTGGTCTCCAGGCCCGCCACGGTGCTCATGTGCTCTTGCAGGCCCAGGCCCTGGACGACCTGGCTGTAGTCGTAGACGACGTCATGGTCGCTGGCGACGATGACCTCCAGGTCCGTGGCGGCGAAGGACAACACGCGATCCTGGTCGGGCAGGGAGCTGTCGAAGCTGGCGGCGCCGTGCACGTGCAGGTCCGCGCTCACGGTGCCAGAGGGCTGGAGCGGCAGCTTCTTCAACGTGAAGTCGAGCGCCGTGTCCGTGTCACCGAAGGACACCATCTCGTGGTCGAGCGTCCAGAAGGGGCCCTTGAAGGCGTAGACGTGGAAGCGGCCCTGGGGGACCTCCACCTGGGCGAAGCCATTGACGACGAGGAAGCGGTTGCACGCGGGCGAGGGGCCCGCGGGAGAACCCAACCACGGGGCGCAGGAGGTGAAGGCGCCATGCAGGGAGCCTTGGGTGTCCTGCCGGGTGGCGGCATCCACCGGGACGAGGAACACCTCGGCGGTGAGGGGGGCGAACGTATTCGTCTCCGACACGTTCACCGTGAGCCGGGTGTGCGAGGGCTCGGCGAACGTGCCCAGCTCCACGTCCTCGTTGACCACGTCGAGCTGCCGGTCCGCCACCTTGCGGCCAAAGGCGTGCACCTCCACGGCGTACTTCCGCCCGGCGGGCACCCGGGCCTCGAAGCGGCCCGCGCTGTCGGGCGTCACCTGGCTCCAGGGGATGCGCGTGCTCTTGTCCGCGGAGAGCTCCCCCTCGCTGATGAACACGCTCAGCTCGTGCCCGGGCTCACGGGGGGGCGCGCGGCGGTTCACCGTGCCCCGCAGGGTCACGTACTTCTCGCCCCGCAGCGCCTGCCGCAGCTCCAGCGCGAGGTTCACGGCGGAGGCCGCGTCGCCCCGGTCGCCCACGGCGAGGAAGCGCTCGAAGACGAGGTAGTCCCGGGGCGGCACCACGGTGCGCGGCAGTCCGGAGAGGGAGATCTGATCGCTCTGGAAGCCCTCCACGGTGTCCTTGGGTCCGCAGGCCACCTGCGCGTAGCTCACGCCGGGCTCGGAGGGGAGCGCCGCGATCAGATAGGGCACGCGGCTGTAGACGTCGCCGATGGTGAGCAGGCTGAAGGAGGGGTGCGAGTAGCCCGTGCCGGGCGCGGACGTGAAGGGCAGCGCCTCGCGGCCGCTCCAGTAGAAGCCGTCCCCGAGCGCCCAGAGCTGGGGATCCACGGAGGTGTTGAGCACCTCGGTGCGCACGCGCACGCCCGGCTCGCACGGCCGCATCTCATAGAGGGTGTGGATGGGGAACTCGGGCCGGCCGTCGAGCGTGCCGTCGAGCTGCACCGCCACGCGCCGGGGCCGCTCGTCGATGAGCCGCATGGACGTGTAGTGCGCGGCGTCCGCGGGGAGCACGCCCACCACGGGGAGCGCCTGGTTGAGTCCGTCGTTGTTCGCGCCGCGCACGCTCAGGTCGAGCAGCGAGCCGCCATTGGGATCCAGCAGGTGGGCGTTGCCGACGCCGGCGATGACGGCCACCGCCCGGTCATTGCCCAGGAGGATGTCTCCCCGGGAGGCAATGGCGTTGAGCCCACCGGGCACGGTCTCGCTTCCGCCGGACGGGGCATGGCTGCCCACGCGCGTGTCCTCGGGGGTGAGCACGCGCAGCTCCAGGGCCGGGCCGGAGGCGGCTTCACACGCGTAGCTCAATGTCTCGCAGGGGCTGGAGACCTGGCAGGACGCCTCGTCGCCGAGGCAGCTCTCCTTCTTGCAGCCGGCGAGGGTCAGCCCGACCAGGGCGAGGCTCGCGGCCAGGAGGCGAAGGGGGAAGGGCATGGCGGGGCGTTGTATCAACCGCCGAGGGTCCGCCTCCAGTCGTGCCATCCCCGAGCGGCGTGGCACGTGTCACCGAGGAGATCCAGGAAGAGCGAGGGGCTCGCTGCCTTCAGCGCGTCACGATTGCGCCAGACACCTGACGCATCGAGCCGGCGCACCGCGCCATCCAGGAGCGCGCCCGCCTGCCGGAT
Organism: Cystobacter fuscus DSM 2262; assembly: GCF_000335475.2. Taxonomy (NCBI): domain Bacteria; kingdom Pseudomonadati; phylum Myxococcota; class Myxococcia; order Myxococcales; family Archangiaceae; genus Cystobacter; species Cystobacter fuscus. The sequence goes on from NZ_ANAH02000071.1 coordinate 81,362, forward strand.
GGCTTGGAGCTGCGTGGGCGTGGGCGTCCAACCCGTCTCGTCGCGGTAGCGGCCGAGCGTCTCCAGCCAGTGCCCGTGGAACTTCATCATCTGGAGGAGCACGGGGAGCCGGTGGGCGGGGAGGGTGGAGGAGAGGGCGGCATCGTATTGGCGGGACTCGGAGGCGAGCCGGTAGAGGAGCACGTCCACCTGGGTGTCGAGCCGGGAGCCCCAGGCGGCGCGCACGGCGGGGTGGCGCGCGTGGGTGAGGACGGCCTGGACGAGGTGCAGTCCGCCACAGGGGTGGGCGTAGAGGCCCTGGTGGCGCTTGGGCACCTGGGGAAGGCCCGCCTTCATGCCCGCGAGCAGCTCGGCCTCCTCGCGCTCGAGCAGCGCGAGCGCCTCGTCCATGACCGCGTCGAGGCGCACCGGGGTGCCGTCTCGAGTCGTGAAGGAGGCTCCGGGGAGGAGGGCATGGGAGAGGGCATCGAGCGTCCAGGCGCCCTCGGGGGAGAGGGCGGAGTCCCGGCGGAAGTCCCGCTTCAGGTCCTCCACGAGGGCGCCGAGGGTGACGGGGCCCCAGGAGGCTCGGAAGGAGTGGGAGGGGGCGAGGCCCGCGAGCAGCAGCGTCTTCACGAGGAGGTGGGGGTGGGGCTCCACGGGCGTGCCGTCGGCGGTGGTGGGATCGAAGCGGAGGTCGGCGTCGGGGGAGGAGCCCTCGCGGTGGAGGAAGTCGGCGACGATGACCTGCACGGCGGGGCGTCCATCGCGGGCCTTGAAGGAGCGGCCCTCGGAGAGGAGGCCGTGGGCGAGCGCCCAGGGGTTCTGGGGGTCCGCCGCTCCCATGCGGCAGTGTTCCCGGAGCCACGCTCCGGTGGGCGGACGGGCGGCCGGGGGGGCCGACAGGAGCGTGGCGAGGACGAGAGCGGCACCAGTCATGGGGGTGTACTATCGCCGTGACTCATCCCGATACCCAAGGAGCCCGGCGACCATGCTGAACCCTTTCACCGAGGAGCATGAGGCTTTTCGCAAGACGGTGCGTACGTTCGTGGAGAAGGAGATGACGCCGCATGCCCTGGAGTGGGATCGGGCGGGCATCTTCCCGAGGGAGATATTCAAGAAGTGCGGCGAGCTGGGCTTCTTCGGCATCAACCATGATCCGAGGTATGGCGGCAGTGGGCTGGACTACTGGTACGTGACGGCCTTCTGCGAGGAGCTGACGCGCAGCCGCAACGCGGGCGTGAACATGGCGTTGATGGTGCAAGGCCAGATGGCCACGCCGATCATCAACGAGATTGGCACGGACGAGCAGAAGCGGGAGTTCCTGGCGCCGGCGCTGGCGGGGGAGAAGATCGCCGCGCTGGGGATCAGCGAGCCGGGGGTTGGCTCGGATGTGGCCAACCTGCAGACGACGGCGCGCCGGGACGGGGATGACTACGTCATCAACGGCTCGAAGATGTGGATCACCAATGGGACGCGGGCGGACTTCATCACGCTGGGGGTGCGCACGGGGGGGCCGGGGCACGAGGGGGTGACACTGGTGACGTTCCCCACGGACGTGAAGGGCTTCTCGGTGTCGAAGAAGCTCGACAAGGTGGGCAACCTGTCGTCGGACACGGCGATTCTGTACTTCGAGGACTGCCGCATCCCCCGGCGCTACGTGCTGGGCGAGGAGAACCAGGGCTTCTACCACATCATGACGAACTTCCAGGGCGAGCGCCTGGTGGGGGCCTTGTCCGCGGTGAGCGGCATGGATCGGATGATCGAGGACGCGCTCGCGTATGGGAAGGAGCGGCAGGCGTTCGGTAAGCCGCTGCTGGGCTTCCAGGTGTGGAGGCACAAGCTGGTGGAGCACATGGCGGCCCTTGAAGCGGCGCGGAGGCTCACGTACCACGCGGTGGCGCTGTTCGATGCGAAGGAGAACCCGGTGCGGGAGATCTCCATGGCGAAGCTGTTCGCGGGAGACCTGGCGCAGAAGGTGGCCTACGACGTCCAGCAGTTCTTCGGGGGCATGGGCTACATCGAGGAGACGCACATCGCGCGGGCCTGGCGCGACATCCGGCTCATCACCATCGGCGGAGGCACCTCGGAGGTGATGAAGGAAATCCTCTCCAAGATGTCTGGGTTCTGAGTTCCCTTGGCGCATCCCCCGCACCCGGGAGGCCCGATGAGCGCGGACGACAGTGGGCATCTGAAGATGTACATCCTGATTCGCGAGAGCGTGCCCACGGGCTTCGCGGTGCTGGCGGCGGCGCACGCGTCCCTGGCGGCGTACCTGAAGTTCCGGGATGCGCCGGAGGTGGCGCAGTGGCTCTCGGGGCCCTTCTACAAGGCCGTGTGCAAGGTGACGGACGAGGAGTTCGAGAAGGCCAAGGCCTTCGAGGAACACGTGGTCCTCACCGAGTCGGCGCTGGGGGGCCAGGAGGTGGCCATCGCCTTCAAACCCCGCGCGGAGTGGCCCAAGGCCTTCCGCTTCTACCGCCTCTACCGCTCGTAGACGAGCCTGAAAATTGGGCAAGCAGAAGCACAAGACAGGCACGTTTGTCCGGCTGGCGCTCGCCGACGGCTCCTTCGGGTATGGGAGACTGCTTGAGCCTCCCCATGTTGCCTTCTACGATCACAGGACCACGGCTCCGGACTCTGATTTGGACGGGATTGCGTCAAAGCCCGTCCTCTTCAAGATTGCCGTCAACCTGTTGGCGCTGAATGCATGGGAACGCATCGGATGGAAAGCGCTCGAGGAGCACCTGATTCAGCCGCTCGTTCAGTTCAGGCAGGACGTGGGAGACTTCCGCCGCTGCACCATCTTCGACACCGCTGGTAACAAGAGATCCGCCGAGCCCCAGGAGTGCGTGGGGCTCGAGCGAGCCGCGGTCTGGGAGCAAGATTCTGTCGAGGAACGTCTGCTCGATGCCTTCCTGGGGCGGCCCAATGAAGCTGTGGAGCACCTGAAGGTACGGCTGCGCTAGAGCATCGAACGGTCTGAGCCGCATCCTTCACTTGACCACATGGGCGTTCGCCACCTTCCACGACCATGGAGAGCCGGTGCGCTGGAGAATGCCGCGGAGAATCCGCGGCTCCGGAGGGGGGCGCCCTGGACGCCGCCGCATTCGAGGAGGGAGTGGCACTCTCGTGAGAAGGGAAGCCCTTGATTTTCCTCTTCTTCTGGGTGCCGAGGGGGGAAACGAAAGATTCTCTGCATCATTTTCCTCCCCGTAGGCTCATTCAATTCGAGGGGGATTTGCTCGGCCTCACGACAGTGAACCCGGGACGAGCCGAACACCCCTCATGTGACAAGGGGGAGCACCACGAGCGCTCCCCGTGAACGGGTACAACGTAGAACCTTGGGGGATGACAATGAACAGCAAGAAGAATGCATTCGGTATGTTCGCGGTGGTCATGGGCCTGGGCCTGACGATCCTGTCTGGCTGCGAGGCCAATGAGCCGCAGCCGACGGACAAGCTTCAGGTGAAGCCATCCACGGCTGGCGTGAAGGTGAACGAGTCGTTGGCGTCCAACCACCCTGATTTCAAGTTGGCGCAGATGTCCGTGCTGCTGGATGGAACCCTCCGCTCGATGGATTCGCTGTCCGAGATCCAGGGCCAGCTCTCCGTCATCGTCGATGAGGAGAGCCTCAAGACGGGCGTGGCCCGGGCCTACCGGACCACCGAGGAGTTCGACGCCTACGTCGAAAAGCAGGACAAGCAGTGCGCCAGCGCGGACGTGTCCGCGATGGATACCACCTCGCAGTGCGTCTTCTATGACACCTTCGGCTGCAGCGGTTGGACGCGTCGCCTGGCGATCAACTGCGGCTACGCGGCGGGCAATCTCTCGAGCTTGATGCCGGTTGCTTCCTTCGGTCTGGGATGTGGCACGACCTTCGTCTGCCCCAGCACCGATTGTTCGGGCACCTGCTTGTTCGCGAGTGGTGCCGCGGGCACGTGCATCGACATCACCAGTGGCACGGTGCAGTGCGCTGGCTGCGCCAACTTCTAGCCAGCCGCCGGGAAACCAGGACCGAGCCGTCTCCAGCAGGGGGCGGCTCGTTTCCTTTTGACGAGGCCGCTTCCGCGGTGCGCGGCCTCGAATCTGGTTCCTCTGATATGACGGGCGGGTGAGGGGCACGACATGCGGCAAACATTCAGGTGGATGACGGTCGCGCTCTGCTGTGTCGTGGGAGCGGCGGCCGGTGAGACGCGGCCGGATGCAAGGCTGGAGGAGGCGCGGCATGCCTGGGAGGAAGCGCGGACGCTCTCCCAGGCGGGCAATCACACCGATGCCATTGCGCGGGCTCAGCATGCACTGGCGTTGCAGGAGGCGGTTCTTGGCAAGGAGCACCTCGCGGTGGCTGATGCGCTGGACAAGCTCGGCGGGCTCTACGAAGCCCAGGGCCTGTACCCGGAGGATCGGCTGGTCTTCCCGCCCGAGCTGCTCAATGAGAACTGGCGCGCCGCGTCACAGTTCGGCCACGCGCTCAATGTTCTCCGCCAGGGAAAGTCCGCACCGGCCATGCGTTTCCATGAGCGAGCCCTCAAGATTCGGGAGACGGTCCTCGGCGAGAATCACCCGGACGTCGCTCGTTCACTCCAGCTCCTCGCCGACCTCGATTACACCCATGGCGCGTACGGCACGGCCGAAATCTCCTACGATAGGGCGCTCGCCCTACGGAAAGCTGCCTTGGGCGAGAACCATCTCGAGTTCGCCGAATCGCTCGATGGGCTGGCCAACCTCTATCTGGCCCAAGGGTTCTTCTTTGGGGCCGGGAGGCTCCATTCCCGTGCGCTCGCCATTCGGGTGGCGGCTCTTGGAAAGAGCCATCCAGACGTCGCCGCCTCTCTTCACCACCTCGGTGACGTCTACCTGGGTCAGGGGAAGTACCCGCGGGCCGAGTCGCTCTACACACGTGCGCTCGGCATCCTGCAATTGGCACATGGCGAGAACCCTTCGCAAGTCGCGGGCGTGCTCGACAGCCTCGCCGTGCTCTACATGCGCCAGGGGATGTACGCACGGGCCGAACCGCTCTTCGCGCGTGCGATCACCCTCCAGGAAACAGCTCTCGGCAAGAAGCATCATCGAGTCGCCACGGTGCTGGCCCATCGCGCGCTCCTCCACGCGTACCAGGAGCAATACGAGCGGGCGGAGCCGCTCCTCGAGCGCGCGCTCGCCATGCGGGAAGCGGCCCTCGGCAAGAATCATCCCCTCGTCGCCACCTGTCTGCGCGAGCTCGCTCGACTCCGGTTGGCCCAGCATCGCTTCGCCGAGGCCGTGCCGCTGCTCACCCGGGCACTCTCCATCTCCGAGTCGCGCCTGCGCCTGGATGTGCTCGGCGCCTCCGAGTCCCGGCTGGCCAGCGCCCTGTGGCAGCTGCGCGACGAGGAGGAACTGCTCTATGCGCTCGTGCGAGCCGCTCCAGATGACGAGGGGGTGAGGCGTCTGGCCCTCACCGCCGCGCTGCTACGAAAGGGCCGCTCCGCCGCCGAACTCACCAGCATCTCACGCTCCAACCGCGGCCCTCTGGGTGCGTCGGAGCAACCCACCCTGGAGCGACTGAATGCGCTTCGCTCCGAGTTCGCCACGCTCTCGCTCCAGAACCGAGGCTCGCTTCAACCCGCCGAGTACCAACAACGTCTGCGGAACCTCACGGCCGTGATCGAGGCGCTCGAGACGAACCTCGCCCGCGGCTCCGCGCTCGAGCGCATCTACAGCACCGAGGCACCGCCACGTCCCGAGGTGGTCATCGACCGTGTCACCCAGGGCCTACCCGAGCACGGAGCTCTGATCGAGTTCATCACCTGCACGGAAGGCCCCGCTCTGCCCAGACCAGGAACGGCGGACACCGGGCAGCCGGGTCAATCCTACTACCTGGCACTGGTGCTCCTTCCCAACGCGGAAGTCCGCGCGGTGGAACTTGGACCCGTCGAGCCCATCGATCGCGCCGCCTCGCTCTTGCGCGACGCCCTGGCCCGCCGCGACGCGGACTTCCAACCCCTCGCCCAGGCGCTCTACAAGCTCGCCTTCCGCCCCCTGCTGCCGTTGCTGGGCAATGCCCGCCGCCTCTTTCTCTCGCCGGATGGACAGCTCGGCCTGGTGCCCTTCGCCGCGCTCCACGATGGGCGCCGGTTCCTTGTCGACTCATTCGACTTCACCTATCTCACCTCGGGCAGGGACCTGATCCCTCGCCTCCTCGAGGAGTGGACTCCAGCGACCTCCGTCACCGTCCTGGCGGACCCGGCCTTCACCCCGATCCCGGGCTCGATGCCGCCTAACGGCCCGGCCGGGCAGTTCTGGATCCCCCTGCCTGGCACTCGCCAGGAGGCCGAGGCCATCCAGCGCCTCATTCCGCGGGCGCGGCTCCTGCTCGGGACGAAGGCCACCAAGGAGCAGCTGCTCCACCAGCGTGCTCCCGGAGTGCTCCACCTGGCCACCCACGGCTTCTTCCTGAGCGATGAGCCCGCGCGAGAAGCCTCGCGTGCTGTCGGTCATTTCGGTGCTCTGGGAGAGGGTGTCCTCATGCGGCTTCCCCCAGATCCCCTGTTACGCTCCGGTCTCGTTCTGGCCGACGCGGGCGCCGCGGCGCCAGCCTCTTCCAGCGCCGCTCAGGCCAGGCCCTATGGTGGATGGGTCACCGCCCTGGAACTGGCCGGGATCGACCTGTGGGGCACTCAACTGGTCATCCTCTCCGCGTGCGACACCGGCCGGGGTGATGTCCGGCAGGGGCAGGGAGTCTATGGCCTGCGGCGAGCCCTGATCCTCGCGGGGGCCGAGACGGTGGTCATGAGCCTGTGGATGGTGAGAGACGACACCACCAGCCAGATCATGGAAGCCTATTACCGCAACCTGCTCGAGGGGCAGGGCCGTGCCGTGGCGCTGCGCAACGCCATGCGCACGCTCCGGGAGAAACACCCACACCCCCACTTCTGGGCGCCCTTCATCGTTCTGGGCCGGGACACGCCGCTGAGTGGCTTCGGGCCCGCTCCCGCGCAAGCACCGAAGCCGTAGCCCGGAAGTTCGTCCGCATCATTCCGCTGCTCACTGGCTCATTCACTCCAGCGAATTCTTCGAGAGGATCCAAGATGCCACGACCCCCGCGCTCACCACCGCTCATCCTGGGGCTTGGAGTGCTCATCGCATGGCTTGGCGGCTGTCACAGGGGGGTGACGTCCTCTCGGACGCCACAGGAACTCGAGCAGGCATGCGCCTCGAATGAAGGCCAGGCCTGCGCCCAGCTCGGCTTGCTCCATGCGACGGGAGAAGGGGTAGGCCGGAGTGATTACGAGGCCTTCACGCTGTTCCGGAAAGCCTGCGACAACGGTGCCGCCCAGGGGTGCGCGCGGCTCGCCGACCTCTTCATGAGGGGCCAGGGGGTGGATCGGGACATCCGCAGAGCCTCGAACCTCTTTAGCGACGCTTGTGCTGGCGGTCTTCCCAGCAGCTGTGTGTCGCTGGGGACGCTCTATGCCGAGGGCCGGGGCGTCGCTCGGGATGACCGCCAGGCCGCCGCGCTGTTCGCTAAAGCCTGCGAGGCCGGGGCACCCGAGGGCTGTTGGAGGCTGGGCCTCTTCTTGGAGGAGGGCCGCGGGGTGAAGCAGGACGACCGCCAGGCCGTGAAGCTGTACGAGGCGACCTGTGAGGCCGGTGAGGCCACGGCTTGTTTCCTCCTCGGCAACCGCTACGAGGAGGGCCGCGGGGTGGATGCGGATCCGGTTCAGGCCGCCAGGTTGTATGAGAAGGCCTGTTCGGCCGGTGTGACGGGGAGCTGTCACCTGCTCGCCCACTTGTACGAGAATGGCCGCGGGGTAGCCCGGGACATGGGCCGGGCCACCACGCTGTTGAAGCAGACCTGCGAGGCGGGCGATGCAGCGGCGTGCGGTGATCTCGGCGGCTTCTACGCGAACGGACAGGGGCTGGCGCGGGACGACATCCAGGCCGTGACGTTCTTGGAGAAGGGCTGTGACGGCGGGGTGCCTCTGAGCTGCGTCAAACTCAGCCTCTTCTACGAGGAGGGCCGAGGGGTAGAGCGGGACGAGGGCCAGGCCGCGACACTGTTGGCGAAGGCCTGCAACGCGGACGATGCCCAGGGTTGTGGGCTCCTGGGGTTTCTCTATGCGGAGGGCAAAGGGGTGGCTCGGGACGACAGGAAGGCCGCCTCGCTGTTCGAGAAGGCCTGCACGGGAGGCCAGGCCATGGCCTGTTACGCTCTCGGAGTCTGCTATGACGAGGGCCGTGGAGTCGCGGTCGACAGGAAGCGGGCGCTCGAGCTGACCAACAGTGCGTGCCAGGCCGGTTTCGCCCTGGCCTGTGACACCACCAGGTAGCCCACGGGATGGGGGCCTGAGAAGATCCTCACCGTGGCTGAAGTTCTCCAGGACGCCTCGAAGACAGCCACCTTGAAGGGAATGGTCCGCTCTTCGATGGTTTACCTGTTTTGCATGCCTTCCTCACCGAGGTGGGGTTAGGCTGGTGGCGTCCCTGTCCTGGGGATGTCAACGAAACAGGGAGGCTCCGTGGTCACGTCGCGCTTTCTCGTCTTGTCCGCTCTGCTGCTTCCACGCCTGGTCGTGGCGGAGCCCTTCCAGGGACTGGCCGACCCCGGCGCCATCATCGGTCAGCTGGACGGCGTGGTGCTCGAGGGCGACCAGTACTTCCTGCACGGGTGGACTTGTCAGCAGGGGGTCGCGGCTTCCTTGCGGATCCATGTCTATGCCGGAGCCTCGGCGTATGACGAGCCCCGGGGCCAGCTGGTCCTCGAAGGGGCCTCGCAATTCATGGCCGAGTCGGCCGTCGGAGAGCGGTGCGGAGCGGGCAACGGACGCTATCGCTTCCACGTGGCCATTCCGGAGAGCGTCCTCGCGGCGGTCGGCGGGCAGCCACTCTACGTCCATGGGCTGCGCGTGCTCGGCACCGTGCAGAACTCGGCCCTCGTGAACTCGGGGAAGATTCGCTTCCCCCATCCGCTCGGGAGCGCACCCCGTGGGTGCATGTCGTCGCTCTGGAGCGACAACGTGGAGAGAAATGCGTATCCCTCGGGCAACGCCCAGGGCCAGGGCCAGCCCTGGGTCTACATGGCCTGGGTGTGGCGGGAGACGCCCGCGGTGGAGACCAATCACAGCGTCTCGGTGGCCCGGAGCCAGGATCTGGTGAACTGGTACAACACCTGCGGGGAGAAGCTCACGCTTCCCCTCACGACCGCGTCCCACGCCGTCGTCGATCCGATCCAGACCAATCAGGGCGTGCTCAACAACCTGAACGTCGGCTTCGATGGCGAGGGCCGCCCCGTCGTGACCTATCAGAAGTACAAGGTTGTCTATTCCGCGGACGTGCCGCCCGTCTGGACCACCCAGGTCTACAACGCCCGGCTCGAGGGCAGTCAGTGGAAGCTTCATGAGATGACCGCCTGGAAGACACAGCACGTGCTCGAGGGCGGCGGCTCCCTGCCGCGCACGTCGTCCTCGGTTTCCTACTCCGTGCCCCGGGTGACGAACACCGGCGCGGTCGTCCAGTCCTTCGGCAGGGCGGATGCCGACACGAGCGGCGCTCCCGCCTCGGGCAACTGGACCCTGTCCGCCGCGGGCACGGCGCTCTCGGTGACGCCCACGCCGGGGTCTGGCATCGACTACGACACCTTCACGCGGCCGGTGCCCGGGCTGCCCGCGGAAGCCAGTGTGAAGGAGACGCGCGCGGCGGGCTGGGTGACCCCTTTCAGCCTGCGCCTCATGCGCCCCCGGATCGACAAGGACGCCATCGTCATTCGCGGCGACTGGGATGGCGACGGCAATCGCGCGGGTCTCTTCCTTCGCAAGACGAGGACCTTCGTCCTCCAGCGCCGGGACGGCACCCAGCGGTTCGGCTTCGGTCCGGCCACCACGCCGTTCTATCCGCTCGTCGGCGACTGGAACCAGGACGGCCTCGACACCATCGGCATCGTCGATCCGGTGAACGAGCGCTACTTCCTCCAGAACAGCCTGGAGGGGGGGACCGCGGATATCTCCGGGACGGGAGCGATCGCGTCACTCGGCGCCACGGATGGACCGCTGCACTGGGACGCTCAGGATCCGGCGCTGAGCTATTACCTGCGCTGGGAGTCGATGCCTACGAACCGGGACCTGCCCTACGATTGCTCGGGACGCGCGCTCTCCGTGTCGCAGCCCACGGAGACGACCTGCCCGGACAAGTTCCTGACGGATCTCGTCGTCTGGAGCTACGACGCGACGGCGAAACTCTGGCGCGCCAGCCGTGTCGACCGGGCCTGGGGCGGGAGCTCCGCCACGTTCGACTTCGTGGTCTTCAAGCGGCACCAGCTCGTCGCCTACTACGACGCCAACCGGCGCGTGAAGGTCGCCATCCGCAATGGCGACGGGGCGTGGACCTACAAGGTCCTCGATGATCAATTCAAGGGCTGGGACAGCCACAACTATCTCACGCTGGAGGTCGACGACAACCACGACATCCACCTGTCGGGCGATCTGCACGGCCATGCGCTCACCTACTGGCGGTCGCGCGGGCTCGTCGCCTCGTCGTTCGCCCGTCAGCCCATGGTGGGAACACTGGAGACGCAGGCCACCTATCCCCGCTTCTACCGGGGCCCACAGGGCGATTTCCTCTTCAAGTACCGGCAGGGGGGCAGCGGAGACGGGGAGTGGATCATCAACCGCTACGATGTCAGGACGTACCGCTGGTCGCGGCTCCTCGCCCAGCCGCTCTTCGGAAGGTAACGACTGACACGAAGGCTGGGTCTCCGAGTATCCAGTCCAACCCCGGTGACAACTGGATCGGAACGGCCAATGCCAAATGGTATGTCATGGCCCAGTTCAGCCGACACATCCGGCCGGGCATGACCCTCCTGAGTGGAGATGACCGAAACACCGTGTTCGCCTATGACGCCGCCGCCCGCAAGCTGGTCGTGGTGACGGTGAACTTCGCAACGGCCTGGTGGATTGACTATGATTTGTCCCGATTCGGCACGGTCAGCGGCCTCATCCCCGGAGCACACCCGTCACGTGCCCACCTCGGCTTTCCCCTCTCCCGAAACCGGCCCGTGGAGCCCGAGCCGCGAAGCCGCCCGCGAGGCCGTACCACTCTGTTTGTCTCGCGTGAGGACGAGCCGCCAGGCCTCCCGAGCCTCGTCATGACGGCCGAGCTCCGCGAGGCAGTCCCCCCAGGCCAGCAGGCCATCTCCCCCCTGACCCTGGTAGGGGTGCATGGCACCAGCCTCGAAGAAGCGCAGGGCCTCTTCCGGGTGCCCCTCCGCCAGGGCGATGCGCCCGAGCAGGAACAGCCCGTTGCGCGTGCTCGACACCCGGAGAGCGTGCTTCAACCCCGTGCGGGCCTCGCGCCGAGCCTCCTCGTACCGATGCACCGCCAGCAGCGAGGCGGCACGGGCGAAGTGCGCCTCGCTCCGGTACAGCCGGGGCAGGCGCCGCCAGTCCACCTGGGTGAGGGCGCTGAGCGCTTCCTCTCCGCGTCCGGTATGGGCGAGGAGCCACGCGCGTTGGACGGGGAAGAAGTTCCACAGGAAGGCATCCCCACGCGCTGTCTCCTCCAGGTTGGACAGACGCGCGCTGGCGGCCTCCCAGCTCCCGAGGTTGTAGACGGCCTCGACGAGGTTGAACCGCACCAGGGCCCAATAGCGCGCCGCGGACGGCTCCGGGGGATTGGACGGACCCTGCCAGCCCCGTTCGATGTCGAGTGCCTCCAGATAGAGGCCCGCGTTGATGAAGATGTTGATGGCGCAGTTGGCGCAAGGAAGACAAGCGTCCGCCTTGGCATGGACCGCGAGGTCGCGGGCCCCCGAGACGGCCTTCTCGGTGCGGCCGAGCGCCGAGTGAGCGTAGAGTTCCTCCCGCCGCAGAATGGGTCTCATCCAGGCCGCGAGGGGAAGGCGCTCCAGGACTCGGGTGAGGGCGAGGGCCGCGCGGAATGCGCCCCGGTTGAAGAACCAGGTCGTGAGGCGCAGCAGGAGCCGATGCACCGGATCCCAGAGCAGCAGCCAGACCACGAGGACGAGGAGCAACTCAGGGGGGATGGGGGCGAGGCCCGCGAGGGCGAGGGTCATGGGCGGTGGGACTCCGGAGCCGGGTACGCTACCTCTTGAGGGCGGTTCCACGGGATGACTTTCGAGGTAGAACTCCAGGAAGGCAAGCAACCCCTCGTGAAGAGGTTCTCAATGGCCGTGCAAACCCGCGCCCGAGCGACTGCCAACGGGTCGTTTGGCGCCTTTGCCACCTTTACCGAGTACCTACACACTTCGGGCCGGAATCGCGTGCAGGTCCCGGACTCTGTGTCTTCATCCAGGTTGACGCGAAGTGAGCCGTTTGAACTCAAGTCATGTCTCTCCGCCAAACAGGTAAGTGAATAAAAATTCTCATTATGTTATAAACTGGTAGACCAGGATGCCTCGTGGGCACTGGTCTTGATCCAGAAGGGGAGTCCTGCGTGAGCAAGAGCCTTGGCGGTAACTTCAAGTGGCTGGTGGGCGGAATCGTCGGTGTGTCCCTGCTGGGCGCGTGTGGCGCTCCGGCGGAGGGCGAGGATGGCTCCGTGCTCCAGGACCAGGCCACTGGCGACGTGACGGTGAGCCTGTCCGTGGCGAAGTCGTCGCTGAGCGCTCGCGAGGACGTGTCGGTGGCGGTCACCTTCACCAACACCTCGTCCCAGCCGGTGCGGCTGCTCAAGTTCTACGTGCCGGATGGGCACCTCAAGGAGGGCCTGTTCGAGGTCACCCGCAACGGCGAGCCGGTGGAGTACATCGGCCCTGAGATCAAGCGCGCGGCGCCGACCGCCCAGGACTACATCACCCTGGCACCCGGCGAGAGCCTGACGGGCTCGGCGCCCGTGTCGGGCATGTATGACCTGTCCGAGTCTGGCAGCTACACCATCCGCTATGCCGCGCGCTCGCTGGATCAGCACAGCGCGCTCCTCTCCAAGGCCGCCCAGCTCGACTCCAACCTCGTGAGCCTGTGGATCGAGGGCCGTGAGAGCGGCCAGCCCGAGCTCCAGGCGCAGGGCACCGTGTCGGCCCAGGGCTTGTCGTACTCGGGCTCCTGCACCACCTCGGAGCAGTCGTCGATCAGCACCGCGGTGGCCAACGCCACTTCGTACGCGAACAGCGCGTCGTCCTACCTCAACGGCATCTCCTCGGGCACCACGCGCTACACCACCTGGTTCGGCGCCTACTCGAGCACCAACCTGTCCACGGCTCGCAGCCACTTCACCAGCATCAAGAGCGCCTTCGCCACCGCGGCGATCGTGGTCGACTGCAGCTGCAGCGACAGCTACTACGCCTACGTGTATCCGGCCTCGCCGTACAAGATCTACGTGTGCAACGCCTTCTGGAGCGCTCCCGCCACGGGCACGGACTCCAAGGCCGGCACCCTGGTCCACGAGATGAGCCACTTCAACGTGGTGGCGGCCACGGATGACTGGGCCTACGGCCAGAGCTCGGCCAAGAGCCTCGCGTCCTCCAGCCCCTCCAAGGCCTTGGACAACGCAGACAACCACGAGTACTTCGCGGAAAACACCCCCGCGCTGCCGTAGCTCGGCCAGGGGAGGTGGATGAGAGACGGGAGCGGCGACGCTCCCGATGCGACTGAGTATGTCTTCTATGCCAGGGGGCGTGGACATCCTCTGGCACAGCTACTTCCGGAAGACGGGAAGCCCCTTGCGGATGCGGTCGAAGAGCGCGCCATTGTCGAGCCGGGCCTCCTCGTCCTCCACGCGGAGCACCTCGTCGACGAACAGCTCGCGCAGCTGCTCGGGAACGCCCTCGCCGTAGCCCTGGGAATACGTGTCCAGGTCGAAGTGGTGCTCGGCCTCGACGGAGGCATCGGTGGAGTGCTCGTCCTCGATGACGACCCGTGCCTTGATGGTGCTCGCGGTCAGGATGTGGTCGTTGTAGTAGCCGAGCACCACGTCTCGAGCCTCGATGTCGCCCGCGACGCTGAACTCGCCGTCCGTATAGAGCGCGTGGCACTTCACGTCGCCGAGCACATTGACGAGCGAGTCATTGCCGTTGTCATTCACCACGCCGTGGACGAGGAGGTTGCCTGTCACCGCGAACGGCCGGTGGATGTGGAGATCGCCGCCCACCTCCAGGTCACCGTGATGGAAGAAGGCACTCTTCAGCGTCAGGGGGCCGGCCAGACGCAAGGAGTTCGGCGGAACTCCGAGCACGTCCCGAAGCGCCGTGAGGCGCGCCAGGGACTCCGCTGGCTCGCCGTAGCTGTGGAGCCCGGTGGCGACCTCCTGTGCCGAGTCGACCTCGAACTCGAAGCGGAACTTCCCGTGCTTCGACAGCGCGGCGCGGACCGCCGCACCGTCGACAGGGAAGGGCGCGAAGGGGTCGTCGCGGCGCTCGTAGTGGACGCTCGGCTTTCCTCCCGCGCGCTCCAGCACCTTGGCGACGGCGTTGAACCCCGCCGTGCGATTGTTCGCCTTGACCCAGGGCTTCTTCTGCTCGCGCAGCGCGACACCGAGCGGCGTGCGGCCGAGCCCGTCGATGGCATTCACCTCGGCGCCCCGCGCGAGCAATATCTCCACGATGGGGGCTCTACCTCGCGCGGCCGCCCGGTGGAGCGGAGTCTGCTGGTTGTCGTCACGAACGTCGATGGCCGCTCCCGCGTCGAGCAACTCCGTGTAGATGGACGGGCAGGTCCAGGCGAACGCGCCAGCGCGCCCGTCCTTCACGTCGGAGGGAACTTTCGCACCCGCCGCGCGCAGCACCTGGAAGAGCTCCAGGGCACGGCGCTCGTGGGTCGCATCGTCCTCGTTGGGGACCGCTTGCAGCAGCGGAGTCCGCGCATGGTCATCGCGCGCATTCACGTCCCCGCCCGCTTCGATGAGCGCGCGCACCACGTCGACGCCGGGGAGCGGCTCCGTCTTCGTGTAGGGAGCGCGCACGGTGAGGTGCAGGGGCGTCAGGCCATACTGGCCGCGCGCGTTCACGTCCGCGCCCTCGGCGACCAGCTTCCGCACGGCCGCGGCGTTGAGTTCCTGGTTCCAACGTTTCTTGTCCTCACAGAGTGAGAGAAGGGCTTGGGTCGCGTCCGCATTCGGCTTCACTGACATCATCATCCTCGGAAGGGTCGTTCTGCTGGCGAGGCAGTGTCAGGGCAACCCTTGCCGCATGTCACCTCCTTGTCGAACCAGCGTTCCACCCAGCGTGTTCATCGCGGCGAACGGCTCCATTGAGGCGAGCAGCCCATTCACCGTTTTCCCGCCATCCCGATTAATATTCACGGACCTTGGTTTCCCTCCCTCGACTCGTCTTCCTCGCGACCACCTTGCTGCTGACCTCGTTGGCATGGGGTGAGACATCCAACCCCCACCTGCCACGTGCTCGCCAGCTCCTCGAGGAGCTGAGCTACGCGGAGGCGGCCCGCGCGCTCGAGCAGGCCCGCGCCCAGCCGGGCAACGATCGCGACACCCTGTTGGAGATCCTCGAACTCCAGGGGGTGGTGGCCGGCATGCTGCAACAGCCGGCCAAGGCCCGCTCCGCCTTCCAGACGCTGCTGGTGCTCGCGCCGGACTACCGGCTCACCGGCGACTATGCCCCGCGGGTGGTCACCCCCTTCTTCGAGGCCAAGGCCTGGGTGAACGACCAGGACGCGGCGCTGCGCTTGGAGGCGGTGCCTGGCGGCGCGGGACTCGAGTCCGTGGCCGTCCAGGTGAACAAGGATCCGCTGGGCCTGGGGCTCACGGTGCGCTTCCACCTGCGCGACGGTGCGGGGTGGAAGCCGCAGGAGCAACCCCTCACCGGGGGCAAGGCCTCCGCGGTGATGAAGGGCGAGCGCGTCGAGTGGTGGGCGCAACTGCTCGACGCGCGCCAGGCGGTGCTCACCTCGGTGGGCAGTGCCACGGCTCCCCTGGTGGCCCTCGCTCCCGGAGCACGAGCGCTCGTGCCCTCGCGATCACCCGGTGCCGGGAAGACCGCGGAGGCGCTCGCGGCACCGGGCTCGCCCCTGCGCACCGTGGCGGTGGTGTGCCTGGGGCTGGCGGCCGGTGCCGGAGCGGCGGGGGGCTACTTCGGGTGGCAATCGAGCCAGGCCCGGGCCCGGGTGACGGGCGCCGCCGTGGATGAGACGGGGCTCGTCGTGGGCATCAGCCAGCGGGAAGCCTTCGCGCTGGATGCCCGGGCGCGCTCCCAGGCCGGGTGGGCCAACGTGCTCTTCGGGGTCGCGGGGGCCGCGGCCATCGCGGGAGGAACACTCTGGGTGCTCGGCGCGCCCGTGACGGTCTCCGCCACTCCGACGGGAGTGGTGGTGGGAGGGACGCTGCCATGAATCGCTGCCCCTGGATGCCGCTGACGTTTCTGACCCTGCTGCTGGGGTGTTCCTCCGCGTCCACCGGCGCCGACACCTGGCGCTATGCCTGCGCCCTGGACGACGAATGTGCCTCGGGCTTCGTCTGCCGCGCGGGAGTGTGCCAGGCCGAGGGCGGGCCCCAGCTTCCGCCGGACACGGGGGGGCCTGGCGAGGGACCGGATGACGGGGGGACCGACCCGGGCACTCCGTCCAGTCCGCCCACGCGGTTGGCCTTCGTCAGTCCCGCGCGGACCGTGGGCACGGGGCAGTGCTCGGCGGCGGTGGTGATCGAGACTCAGACGGAGCAGGGGGTGGCCTCCCCGGTGGAGAACGCCACGACGGTCTCGGTGAGTGCCCAACCCTCCACGGCCGTGAGCTTCTTCCGTGACGCGGCCTGCACCCAGTCCACGAGTTCCGTGACGGTGGATGCCGGCGGCAGCCGCGCGACCTTCTACTTCCGCGGCAGTGTGGCGCAGACCGTCCGTATCTCTGTGTCCAGCGGGGGGCTGGCCTCCGCGACGCAGGACGAGGTGCTGCGCACCCCTGGGCAGGCGGTGGGGGTGTCCTTCGTCACGGGTGCCCAGACGCTGGCCACGAGCGGCTGCTCGGGCAAGGTGGATCTCGAGGCGCGCGATGCCGATGCCATCCCCACCACCTTCTCCAGCCCGAGAACCCTGACGCTCTCGGGCACGGGGCTCACGTTCTTCTCCAACGCGAGCTGCACCACGCCCCTGTCCAACCCGGTGTTCGCCGCGGGCACGACCCGCTCCTCCTTCTATTTCAAGGGGAAGATCAGCGGCACGAATCGCCTGTCCGTCGCCGTGTCGGGATTGAGCACGGTGTCTCAGGACGAGACGATCCTCCCGGTGGTCCGCTCGGGCGTCTGTACCCTGCCCGCGAACGGCCTCTCGGTGACCTGTCCCATCTCGCCCGCGCAGGTGGACCTGTCGAAGACCCTGCTGATGATCTCCCTCAGCCCCTCCGGGCGCAGTCCGGACTCCGGGGGCGTGCGCTGCATGCTCTCGGCCAGGGACGCCTTCACCTGTGGCCGGAATGCCACCGTGACCGGCAGCTCCAGTGGCTTCGACATCTTCTGGCAGACCGTGGAGCTGGGCACCGGGCTGAGGGTCCAGCACCTGCAGCCGAGCTGTCAGGGCTCGTTCCTCGCCTCCGTGCCGATCGAGACCGTCTCACCGCAGAAGACCTTCCTGCTGGTGTCGAGCGAGCAGAGCGGAACGCTCCTCGGAGAGGGGAACCTCTACACCGCGACGCTGGCCGATGCGGGCAACCGGGTGGATTTCCAGTTCTCTGGCAATTGCAGCCCCTCCTGGAAGGGCTCGCTCCAGGTCGTGGAGTTCGATGGCATCCAGGTCTACAGGGGAGGGGGAGCGATGAGCAGAGGGCAGACCGGGGCGGGGAACGCGGGTCTGCCCACCGCGAACCCCGCCACCACCGCGCTGCTGTTCACCTACCGGGTGAACAACGCGGGCGCGGCGAACCTCTGCGACCGGGTCATGAGGGGGGAGGTGTCTGGTTCCACGGAGTTGGACTTCTCGCGCGCCCTGCTGGATGACTCGCAGAACTGCGCCACGGCGGTCATCGAGGCCATGGCTTGGGAGCGCATCAACTTCGGCTCGCTCGCCAAGGTGCAGTCGGTCCAGGTGGCCATGTCCGTGAACCAGCTCGAAGCCTTGCCCGGCATCACCGCGGTGGATAGGACGCGCGCGGTGGTGTTCGCCAGCGGGCAGTCCATGAACGGTCAGGCCGGGGGCGAGGCGTCCTATTCTGGCGATGACGTCCTGGGAGAGTCGCTGGCGGGGTTCTCGTTCTCCTCGGCCACGGAACTCCGGGTCCGCCGCGCGTCCGCGCTGGGCCGGGCGATGTGGACCGCCTACGTCGTGGAGTTCAACCCCTGAGCCGCCACGGGTCGGGGCCAGCGGGGGGACCGGGTCCTCCCGCGAGTCCTCCGCCCGAGCGAAGCAAGGCATGGGGCATCACTTCCAAGTCCCTCGACGAGGGCGCCATCCTGCCCAAGGACGACGCGGTCGATCCTGCCGTGTGTCAGTACTGGACGGTCGCGGTGTAGGCGAAGTGGTCGGAGCCATACTTCTCCAGGCGTTCGGCGGGACCGGTGCCGATACCACGGCTGACGTAGATCTGGTCGATGGGCACGCCGTCGACACCCGCCGTCCGCAGGTGGTTCATCCCCGGGATGTCCTGCGAGAGCTGACGGTTGAAGTCGCCCACCAGGACGACGGGCAGCCCCCGCGAGAGCAGATCCGCGACGACCTCGCGCACCACGTCGTTGTGCGTCCGCCAGCGCTCCTGGCGCTCGGGGTGCTCACCGTTCCATGCGCCGGAGATGTAATGGGTGTTGATGAACGCCAGCTTCGCGCCGGTGTCCTTGTTCTTCAGCACCACCCAGTTCACGAAGCGCGCGGGCGTCACTCCGGCCTCACCTCCGTGCGTGAGCAGGGAGCCGTCTCCCGTCTTCTCGTACTTGTTCTTGCGCCATGAGATGGCGATGGAGTTGCGGGCGTCGAGCCGGCCCTCGCCAGGACGGTAGTGCTCGTAGTACTCGAGCGCACCGAGCTTGGAATGGCCCGCGTCGGTGTCCACCTCCTGCCAGCCAATGATGTCCGCGAGCGGCTTGAAGTCCGCGCTCCCGTGAAGGGTGTTGTGGGTCGCGACAGTGGTCGTCGTGACCGCGAGTTCCTGCATCTGCTCCGGGCGGGTGGAGGACATGAGCCCCAGGGAGAGCAGCAGGCTGAGGACGGCCGATGACAAGAGTTCGAGCATGTTTTTCTCGGGGGCGGGCGCCAGACTGCATCACCTGGCGCGTGTTGACGGGAGCGGGGAGGCGAAGGGCGCCGGTCACTCCGGGCCGCGGCACTTGTGCGCGACGGCGGAGTGGCATCAGGGGAGAATCTCCTTGAGCGATTCTTACCAGGATTTCATATTAAAATTAATAGGCATGTATTCCTTGTTTTGAATACACGGGACGTGAAGGACCCGACGGGAATCCGGAGGGGTGGGTCTGACATCCCAGGTCTGGTGCGAAAAACCCCCTTCCGGAGCCACGCCAGGGCCCGGGAAATGTCAGACCCATTGGGTATTTCTGACGCATGGCCGCCCGAGAGGGGGCCGAGCATTCCCAACGCCACACCTGGGCCCTACCTGACAGGGTCCATACCCGACCTGGAGCATCACACATGGCTACTCGCACCGCCGCTCGCAAGGCCTCCCGCAGCCGCACCACCGAGCAGACCAAGGCCGCCTTCGAGGAGCTGGCCCGGAAGAACCGCAACAAGCCCGTGCTCTCGGCCAAGGAGCAGGAGGCGCGCACCACCCACGCCAGGAGCGTGCTGACGGAGGTCTCCAACCTCACGGCGGAGTCCGCGGTGAAGAAGGTCACCGAGGCGGGCCTCACCATCAACCGCACGTTGGCCGGCATCAACGAGCAGGTGATGGCGCTGGTGGAGGAACTCAAGCAGCTCGACGAGGCCATCAAGCTCAAGACGGAGGAGCTCGCGGCCCTGCACGGCCAGGACATCGCCGCCAGCGCCCTCGACGTGCTGGTGGCCGAGTACGACCGGAAGAAGGAGGAGTTGCGGGCGGAGATGGAGCGGCTGCAGAAGGAGATCGCCGACACGCGCACGAAGTTCGCCCAGGATCTGGCGGCGGAGCGGGACGCGGTGGAGGTGGCACGCAAGCGCGCGGAGGAGGAGTACACCTACGCCCAGCAGCTCTCGCGCAAGAAGGAGCAGGACGCCTTCGCCGAGCAGATGCGGGTGCAGTCCGCCGCCGAGCGGGACCGCAAGGAGACGCTGGAGAAGGAGTGGGCGGTGCGCGAGGAGGCGCTGAAGCTGCGCGAGAAGGAGCTGGAGGACCTGCGTAAGCAGGTGGCGGACTTCCCGTCGGTGCTGAAGAAGGAGACGGGCGCGGCGGCGGCCATCGCGGGCAACCAGGTGAAGTCCGACTGGGAGATGAAGTTCACGCTGGCGCAGAAGGACGCCGAGACGGCACAGCGCGTGGCCAGCATGGAGATCTCCTCCCTGAAGGAGACCAACGCGAAGCAGGCGCAGGCCATCCTCTCGTTGCAGACGGAGCTGGCCGAGGCCAAGCGTCAGGTGCAGGCCATCGCGGAGAAGGCGCTGGAGTCGGCCTCGGGGGCTCGCGCGCTGGCCGAGGTGCAGGGCGTCATCGCCAGCCGGGACTACACCAAGGGCAAGTAGCGGAACTCGCGCCCTCGGGTGGACGGAGCCCGTGGGGTGAGGGCTGAATCCCTCCTCTTCCTCGCGGCCCGTGTGTCACTTCGCGGAGGGCTCGGACGTGCTGGCGGGCAGGGACTGTCCCTTCACCAGCGCGAACACCTCCTCGTAGCGCCCTTCGGCGAAGGCCTTTCTCAGTTCGGGGAAGCCTCCCTTCTTCAAGGCGCCGAGGTGGCGGTACTTGGAGGAGTGGTAGATGGACACGGCCCAGGCCAGCCGCAGCGCATCGAGTCCACCGCGCCAGAGGGCGCCATGCACGAGGCAATCACGGAGCAGATGCGCCGGACGTTGAAGGGCCGCGGGCTTGAGGCGCCTGCCCTCGGCGAAGGCACGAACGGCCCACAACAGGGCATAGCGCTCTTCCTTCGCCTCCCGTCCCTGGAGAGACGTGGCGAAGCGGTGCTCGATGGGGGCATGCAGGCGAGGCGCGTGCATCCGGGGCAGTGCTTCATGGACGATCATTTCCGGACGCCACACCGCGGCCTCCCCACGGACCAGCCGCGCGCGCCATTCGGTGCGGTAGAGGAAGCGGTGCCCGTCCAATTCGGCCCAGTCCCGGCGGGGCAGACGATAGGCGGGGGCGGTCGGGGCGGAGCGCCGCCACTCCCGAAGGGTCTGGAGGGCTTCGGGTTCCAGGTGCTCGTCCGAGTCGAGATAGAAGACGTAGTCATACGAGCCCAAGGCCTCCATGGCGGCGGTCCGGGCGGCTCCGTAGCCCCGCCATGGGCGCGACACGGAGCGCACGCCCATCTTCCGCGCGAGCTCCACCGAGCCGTCCGTGGACTGTGAGTCGAGAGCCACCACCTCGTCGCAAACGGCGGACAGGCTCGCGAGACACCTTTCAAGGGTGTCACGGTTGTTTCCGTGGATGACATAGCCACCAAGTCTCATGAACCCTTCCCCGGACGGAGCAGGCACCTTGCCCACGGCCGAGGCAAGGGTCAACCGTGCTCATCACCCAGTCGAGTGCCATGCGCACCTGGGCGGAGGCTCGCCGCCGCCACCGCCCAGCTCGCGGTGACACACGGAGTACGTACCGTCGCCGCCGATCTCACCCAGGAGGATCAGCTGCCTGGCATCGCCCGGTGGACAACGGTGCGGAGCGCTGCTCCTCCAGTCAACCCCGGGAGGTGCTATGCACCCGAGGACGCGCTGAACCCAACCTTCTCCAGGAGAACAGCGAACCATGCTCAAGGTGGCCATCATCATCGGAAGCACGCGTCCGGGCCGCAAGGCCGAGGCCGTGGCCCGCTGGGTCCACGAACTCGCGAAGAAGCGCGATGACGCCGAGTTCGAGCTCGTGGACATCCAGGACTTCAACCTGCCGCTCCTCGACGAGCCGGTGCCACCGTCCCTGGGGCAGTACTCGCAACCGCACACCAAGGCCTGGTCCGCGAAGATCGACTCCTTCGACGCCTACGTCTTCGTGACGCCCGAGTACAACCATTCGATTTCCGGCGCGCTCAAGAACGCGATCGACTACCTGTACCGGGAGTGGAACAACAAGGCGGCCGGGTTCGTCAGTTACGGCAGCGCCGGTGGAACACGCGCGGTGGAGCAACTGCGTCTGGTCATGGGCGAACTGCAGGTCGCCGACGTGCGCGCCCAGGTGATGCTCTCGCTTCGCACCGACTTCCAGAACTACAGCACCTTCGCGCCGGATCCCCACCATGAGAAGTCGGTCCACACCCTGTTCGATCAGGTCATCGCCTGGGGTGGTGCGTTGAAGCCGCTGCGCAAGACGCCCGTGTCCGTCACCGTCACGTTGTAGTTCGAATAGGCAGACGTGTTTAGCACCATCATGGGGAGGGCCGCGATGCCGCGGAGGAGGCTGTTCGTCTTCTTCATGGGGGGACATTTCTGTTGTCGTGGAGTCTGGAATATCTCGTCCTCGCGGCACGCGCGGGAGCGCCAGTGGATGGAGGGGCCGTGCAACCCCACGCACGCCTCGGTAGGACATGGAGTGTCTGATAGTCACGGATGGAGATCCCATCCGTGTACTTCCGGTCTTCACTTCCAGAGAAGCCTCCCTACTATCGGCGCCGGGAGGCGTCGTGTCCGCGAAATCCGAGCCACGGCGCCCCCGAGGCGATGCGAACACTGCTCGTAGGGAATGGGCCATCCGGGACAACAGACATGTCAATCAAGGCATCGTGGGGCAAGGGTAGCGCGGGGTGGAGGTGTGGACGGACGTGGCTCGTGGGTATCGTGGGGGGAGTCCTCTCCGCGCTCCTGGCCTGCGGCCCTGGAATGGATGAGGGTCGTGAGACTCGGGTGGAGAGCCTGGCGCAACCGGTCACCAGCGCCGTGGTGCCTCTCTTCGAGGCCACCACTCCGCTCGAGCCCGCGATGGTGGAGGAGCGGGCGGATGCCATCGTGACCCGATTCGCGGATCGGGTGCGGGATCGTCACGCGCGTGAGGGCGGCTTCCAGAGCTATGAGCACTATCTTCCGCTGTATTTCGCGTACCGGACGATCTCGGTCGAGTTGATCGACTATGTCGCCAGGGGTGGCAACAAGATCACGGTCAACATCACTTCACTCTGGAAGTTGGACAAGCGGGACTTCCGCGCGTTCTACAGGGGCGAACACGCGGAGTCGGCGGAGTACGCGATCAACATCAATATGGAGGAGGTGGGTCCGAACAAATACACGGCCACCGTCGACTACAATCCCAGGAAGGCCGACCGGAAATTGGAAAAAGGCGATCGGATGGAAATAGAGATCAGCCGTTTCTTCGATCCTATTTCCAAACCCGATGGGCGGGCCAACTACTACGGAACGGTCTTTCTCTACATCGTCGGTGAGGGAGGCCTGGTTCCCTGGGAGGGGAAGAACTTCGAGTTCCAAGGCCCCGCTGGGAAGATCACCTACGTGCGGGACTCGTTCCGCCTGCCAGATGAGGCCTGGCTGGGGGGACGCACGACGCTCAGCTACAACTACTCCAACGAGCCCGTGCACCAGTTCAAGCAGATGTCGACGAACCTGGCGCCCATGAACGCGCAACCCTTCGTCGAAGGCCGGAGACTGCACCATACCGATTTTGGAGATGGGACCCACTCGGAGCCGGGCAATCCGGTGTTCACGCAACACCAGAACCAGCTCGGGCCTCGCTTCGTGGCGCGCTCGTGCGTGGGCTGCCACATCAACAACGGCCGCGCGCTGCCTCCGGGCGAGAGCGCCTCCAAGCTCAATGTGCGGTTCTTCGTCAACAACGCCGCCTGGGCCGATCTCCATTACAGCATCAACGGCGGTGGGCAGCAGAGCTTCCGGATGGCACATGACAGCGCCAACAACAACAGCCATGTCGTGAAGGACATTCCGGGAGGGGCGATCGTGAAGTACCACTTCACGATCGCCGAGGGCACGGGCTTGAAGGTCACGCCCGAGGAGCAGTTCATCGCGGGGGGCGGTGGGACGGGAGGCCCCGGGGGCTATGGCTATTCCGTTCTCGCGCCGCCCCTGAGCTACACGCTCAAGGTGGGTCAGGTGAACGGCACCACCGTCAGCCCTCATCCCCAGCTCGGACATGCATTGCAATCCCAGAGCATCAGCGGCGACAGCCCCGAGGGGACGGTGCGCATCTCGAGCTGGACGACGACGGGCGGCACGTTCTCGGATGGGACGGCGTACCAGTTGCGGCGGCCGAACTACGCCTTCTCGGGGCCCGTGCCCACGAACTACTCGGCCCGCATCGCGCCTCCCCTGGTCGGCATGGGCCTGCTCGAGGCGATCGCCGAGAGCACCATCGCGGGGATGGAAGATCCCAACGACATCCACAGCGGCGATGGAATCACCGGACGCATGCAGGTGGTGACGGATGCCCAGACAGGCCAGCCGCGCATGGGCCGTTTCGGGTGGAAGGCGGGCCAGGCGAGCGTCAGTCAGCAGGTCGCGAACGCGCTCAACCTGGACATGGGCGTCCTGACGACGATCTACCGCGCCCCGGATTGCGGCGGAGCCGGCTGTCCCTCGGCGGGTATCGAACTCACCGATGGGGAGCTGGACAAGCTGGTGCGCTATGTCTCGCTGCTCGGGGTTCCGGCGCGGCGAAACCTCGACGATGCCCAGGCGAAGCAGGGAGAGGGCCTGTTCACCAGCATGGGGTGTTCCAAGTGCCACGTGCCCACGCTGACTACCAGTCCCCATCACCCCAAGGCCGAGCTGCGCGGCCAGACGATCCGCCCCTACACGGATCTGCTGCTCCACGACATGGGCGAGGGGTTGGCGGACAACCTCCCGGAGGCCGGAGCCTCGGGCGCGGAATGGCGCACCCCACCGCTGTGGGGGATTGGCCTGACGGCCAGTGTCAGCGGCGGCGAGGCCTACCTGCATGACGGCCGCGCGCGCAGCCTGTCCGAGGCCATCTTGTGGCACGGCGGCGAGGCCAACACCGCGAAGGAGAAGTTCCGCACGGCGACCAGCGCCGAGCGGAACGCGCTCATCGCGTTCCTGCGGTCACTCTGAGCCCCCGGACCCAGGTGTTGCCGACGGGCGAGGTGATGACCGGCGTCAGACTTCGCCCGCCGCGACCGCGGCCTTCACATTCTGGAAGAAGAGCTCGAAACTCCTCTTCGGAGATCTTCTTCGCGTCCGCTTCGGGCATGTCCACGGGGATGAAGGTCGAGCGCAGCATCAGGATGCAGGCCTCGGGTCCGGCACGAATCACCTTCTGCAAATGCTCAACCGCCCCGGGCCGCTGGGCGCTTCGTCGCCGCCGGAGGCCCTTCGCGGACCTCCGGCGGCGAGGTGTTCGGCTGCCGGAACGGTGGCTAGTAGGACGACTTCGACACCATGTTCTGGTTGGTGACGGCGGCGCCCGTGCCGTTGATGATGTGGTTGATCGCGGCGCCCGGGGTGCTGCCGAGGAACACCGTGATCATGTGCTGGAACTTCACCCCGGGGGTGGTGGGCGTCTCGATGGCGTTCTCCAGGATGACGGGGTTGTAGAACACGGAGTAGATGCCCAGGCCCCGGGCGTCATGGTTCGTCACCGAGTTGGCGACCTTGTACGACGCGTAGCCGTTCACCCCGTCGTGCGTCCACCGGCTCTGGTTGGGCACGTCGTAGGGAATCTCGGACTGGTAGAAGTAGACGCGGCCGTTGTTGCCGTTCCACAGCGTCTGGTAGCCCTCGAAGTGCTCGCAGAACAGGCCGTAGGCCGACACGTTGTTGCCGTTGACGATGATGCCGTTGATGCCCTTGTTGGTGTCCCAGCCCACGCCATTGCCGTGGTCGGCGCGCCACAGCCAGATGTTGTCGATGAGCACGTCGTTGCTGTTGATGGTGACGCACACCGTGGCGTTACCGGCCTGCGCTCCGCCCACGCGGCAGGACACGTCGAAGAGCGCCGTGGGGTTGGCCGCGTGGCTCACGGTGTTCGCCGCGCTGCCCACCGAGAGCAGCACGGCGGAGTTGTTGACGCCCGCGTCGAAGAGCACGCCGGCCACCGTCACGCCGTCCACGTCCGCGACGTTCATCGCGGCGGTGCCCTGGTCCGGAATGAGCGTGGCGAGCCCCAGGCCGAGGATGATGGTGTTGGGGTTGGACACCTGCAGGGCACGGCTCAGGTGGTAGATGCCCGGGGTGAGCAGCAGGTGCTTGCCCGCGCCGAGGGCGGCGTTGAGCGTGTCGGCCGTGTCCCGGTCCGAGCGGGCGACGTGGAACTTGTCGAGGGAGAGCGTGGTGCCCGCGGTCGTCCCGGCGCTCCACGTGGTGCCCTTGCTGTTGGTGCGCAGCGAGGGGACGCGCACGGCGTAGGCGCCGTTGGTGTCGATGAAGAGGTAGGGCTTCTCGCGGATGACGGGCGTCGTGTCGACGACGGTGTACACCTGGTTGGGCCAGGTGCCCGACGGCGCCTGCTCATCGCCCACGAAGACCATGTTCCAGTTCTGGCCCTGCCAGTTGTTCAGGCTCGTGTTGCGCGTGAGGAACTGCTGCTGGGTGCCGGAGTTGATGACGTTGTCGATCTTCGAGTCCGCGATGAACCCGCCGCTCGACCAGGCGTTCTGGTAGGCGTTGTCCCAGAGGTTGATGGAGCCCTTCACGTGGATGCGGCGCATGGTGGTCGCCTGCGACACCGCCCAGATGTTCGTGTTGGAGTCCTTGGTGGGCACGATGGAGAGGTTCTCGGCGCCGCGCCAGAAGTTCTGGGTGGCGTTGCCGTTGAACCAGTCCGCCTTGGCCCGCACCGCGCCGTTGATGGTGACGTTGTCGGGCGACTGACCGAGCCCGAAGACGCTCATGTAGAAGCCCACGCGCACGTCGACGTTGTAGGTGCCCGGCTTGAAGAAGTACGCGTAGCGCTGGCTGCCGAACTGGTTGGTCTCCTGCTGCTGGAAGATCTGATCGAGCCGGCTCTGGATGCTCGCCGCCGACATGGAGGGGTCGAAGACGAAGACGTTGGGGCCGAAGTCCGGGCCCCCCGTCCCACCACCACCACCCGAGGCGGTGATGCCCAGGGTGAGCGTCTCCCACTCGCGCGCCGAGGCACCGGCGGCCGAGACCGTGGAGCCGCCCGCGTTGGCGGCGGAGAGGTACTGGCCCGTCACCACCGTCTTGAGGGCGATGGAGTCGCCGCTGACGACGGTGCCGGTGCCGTTGAGCTTCTGCAGGGTGAACTGCTCCCAGGACTGGGGCGCGGTGGCGGTGAAGCGCACGGTGCTCCCGCCGCCATTGAGCGCCGAGCCGTACTGGTTGCTGATGCTCTGCAGCGTCACCGTGTCCCCGTTGACGAGCGAGCCGCCGTTGAGGTCGGTGAGGGTGAACGTCTCCCACTCCAGCGCCTGGGTGCTGTAGGCCATCAGGTCCGCCCCCCCGCCCTTGTCGGCCACGAGGTAGTGGCCCGACCAGGTCTTGAAGTTGACGGTGTACTGGTTGCTCTCCAGGGGCTGGGCGGTGCTCCCCGCGGGCTCGCCCTGCTCGGGGCCGGAGGCGGGCGCGCAACTCGCGCTGACCGCCAGCATGCTCCAGGTGGCGAGTCTCATGACTCGCGACCGGCGGGAGTGAACGACGGGGAACGACTCATCGGGCTTGGCTCGGCGCATCGCGACCTCCACGTGGTCTCGTGGACTTGGGGTTGCGACGGATTTAAGTAAATTCTATGTAAACTACAAGAGCAGATTGTTCTTGTTTTCCAGTCAGAGGGTTCGCCACGACTGGAAGTGGGCTTCTCCGCCTGGAAGAGGCCCTGCGTCGCCTTCCCGCCTGAACGGAGGATGCAGGCGGTGGTCAGTCGAGGAAGCGGCGCTGCCAGCGTCGTGCGGTATCTTGGGAACCGGGTTTCTCGTACAGGTAGGGTTCCAACACCCCAGCCAGGGCGCGGTAGGGTTTCATCTCTTCCTGTTGCTCCACGTCGCCCGCTTCAGGCCATTTCCCCAGAGAAACCAGCGCCTTCTCCGCGCCTGCTTCTTCGATAGACACCTCTGGAAGAGCCAGCCGCGCCCGAAGACCTGCCACGCCGCCAAGTTGATCGAGCAGTGGCTGCCCGTAGAAGTTCAGCCAGTAGGCGCCCGGCACGCTCTCTCCCATGTTCATGGATGTGGTGTCGAGGCGATGTACGTCCATCCCTGGGTAGCGGAAGCATTGCTCGCGGATGAAATGCATGACCGGCTTGCTCTCCAGGAGATGGTTGAACGCAAGGCTGGCATAGCCAGAGGTGAGAGGGAGTTCTCGTGCGAGCGCCACAGCCAGGGCCTTGACGTGCTCGGGTCCACGGGTCTCCAGGTACTCGGTGGGCATCCAGAAGGACACCGCGCTCACGAAACCTGGCAGGTCGAGGTCTTCTCTCGGCCTGCCGTGGTACTCGAAATGAAAACCACCTACCTGGTTTTCGTACTCCTCCAACCGCAGGATGCAGCTATCGCGAGAGCTTAGTTCACCGCGAACCTTCGCCCAGAGTCCGCCATCCAGGGGCCGCACGTCCCCCGCCCATCCCTTGTACTCTTCGGGAGAGATGTCGCCTCCCATGTCCACGTACCAGCCCAGCTTTTCGTGTCCCACTGCGTCGAGATAGAGGTCCAGAGCGCGCGTGACGGCCTGAGATATGTCGTCGTGCGGGCGCCGCATGAAGAAACAGAGGCTGAGTCCTTCGCGCAGCACCAATCGACCATCAGGCAAGGCTTGCCTGAGCTTCGGATATCGTTTGCTCACCATATGGGCTCTGGAATGACTCCGTCCAAGGGGGTAACGCGGGAAGGCGAGCGTCCCAGAACGCGCCGGTACATCTCTCCTTGAGTGCGACCCTGATAGGGATGTCCTTTGGGATATTTGCTCCAGGTCGGGAGATTGGTTTCTGGACAGGGGAACTTGAAATCATAGATAGCCCATGCCTGGAGCGGGTCTCCTGAATGGATGACGACATCAGGTGCCAGGGTACCCTCGAGTTCTTTTTCCCGTCCTTGCCGCATGAGTTCTTCTCGCGCTTCTTTGCTCACGAGACTCCCCCTTGGTGGTGAGGTCGCACGGCAAGAGTTGAAACTCCTGTGCCAGCATGGGCTCATGTTATCGCACGGCATCTCCGGTGTTGGCGGGTGAAATCGTGCGGCGGCCCCATTGCGCGAGTATCATGGCCCTCATGGCGCACAGGATCGGGCGGGAGCGTCCGAGAGACGCGAACGGACTGTCGTTGATGTCCGAGGGAACTCGTCGGCCATGAAATGGCGGACCGCGCTGGCGTTCGCCGCCGTGTCGCTGCTCGTCCTCCCCTTGTTGGGACTGCTCTTCCTATGGAGCTGGGCGCCCGAGGAGCGGGTGGTCGAAGGGTGGCGCTTCGCTCCGTGGATGTCTCCAGCGGAGTTCCGTGAACGGCCAACCCTTCTTCATCCCTGCCAGGGGGACGAGCAGTGTGACCCGTCACTCGTGTGTTTCCATGATCCGCGCTACCAGCAACGGCGATGCACGGGGAGTGGGTGCGAGTCGGATTCGTGGTGCCCTGCTCAGACCGCCTGTCGGTCCGTTCCAATCAGGGGGCGGCAGGGCATGGCTCTCCGTGTCTGTGCCCCCGAGGGGACGCGCAAGGAGGGAGAACGGTGCCTGCGGTATCCGCAGTCGGCTCTGAGGCAATGGGCCTGTGAGGAGGGGCTCGTCTGCGCCGGTTCCGGCTGGTGTGGTCGGCGGTGCATGCCTGGGGAGCAGGGGACGTGCCCGGAAGGCTTCTTCTGTGCCCGAGGGGACCCCGACGGGCCCGTGTGCCAGCCCTCGTGCGAGGGCCGCGCGTGCCCTGCGGGTCAGGAGTGCGTCCGGCAGGACGGCGGCGTGTCGGTGTGCCTCGAGGTGCGGGGACATCCATGCCACGGCGAGGAGCCTTGTTCCGAGGGGGAGGAGTGCGAGACGGAGCCGTTCGTCTCCGTGAAGGGGCAGGCCTGGAGGCAATGCGTCCAGCATTGTGGGCAGGACGGTGCCAGGCGCTGTCCGGAAGACTTCGTGTGCCACCAGGGCCGGTGCCGTCTGCGCTGCTCCTTGCTGCGGCCCCATCCGTGTTTGACCCAGTTCTGCGTGAGCACCGACGACGCGGGCAACGGCGTGTGCCTGTTCTCTCCGGAGCAGTGGGTCCTGGACGCCGCGCCGGCCCAGCATGGCGGGTGACCCGAAGAGAAGGCCAGGTCTTGACAACCCCTTGGCGATGACGGTGCTACCGGTAGAAATGGTCCGCGAGGAGCCGGGCGTTGAAGAGCATGGCGCCGTAGCTCGTGTAGATGCCGTGCCCGAAGCACGTCGCCAGACAGTTGGGCAGGGCGCCCGTGCCCCGGTCGCCGTAGTCGACGAGGTAGCTGAACCCGTCGCGCGGCACGCGCGCGCCGTGGCGCACGTGCTGGAGCCATGCATTCACGTCGTGGCCCACGCCGAGGATGGCATCGAGCCGCGCGGCCAACTCCCGCTCCCTGGCGCTGCCTGGCGGAATGTCCGAGCCGGAGATGCCCCACTGGTGCACGTAGTCGCCATTCTCCGTGTGGAGGACACCGGCGAGGGAGTTCCCGCGCGGCTCGGCCCCCCGGTGATTGATGACGTGGAGGAGGCGGCACTGCCGGCCCGTGGCCCATCCATAGCGCGGCGGCATGCCGAAGGTGGCGATGTCGAGCCGCGCGCGGGCGACCGTGCGCGCCATGTCCTGGAGGGCCTCGGTGGGCTCGCCCGCGTCGCGCACGGCCTGCCAGAGCGCCTCCGCGGTCCGCGCCGGATAGACGAGCTGCGTGAGCAGGGCGAGCACCTGGCCGCCGTGGCTGTGCCCCAGCAGCAGCGCCCGCTTGCGCCCGAGCTCCGAGGTGGCCAGCAGCCGCAGCAGCTCCACGGCCGCGCGCAGGCGGGCGACATGGTTGTTCGCCGAGGACCAGACGAAGCGCGTGGTGGGGATGTCGCCGCCCAGCGCCTTCTGGAAGAGGGAGACATACTCGGGGGTGTAATTGCCGAGATCGCGCAGGAGGCGATCACTCGGGAGCTTGGAGAGGCGTTGCAGGGACGGCATGAACCCCGGGCCCAGCGCCGAGAGGGGCCCCTGGAGCGCGGAGAGCAGCAGGGCGGGGTCGTGGCCGACGAAGGTGCCGTGCACGAAGACGACGTGGCGCACCCCGGCGCGGCGCAGCCGGAGGCCCGTCTGTGCCATCGCCTCGCGCCAGGCGGCGGATTGCGCTTCGAGGACGGGCGTCTCGCGAGCGACCAGCGGCATCGCCTCGAGCGGCCGCACCGCGAACGTCCCCGGCCGCGGCGCGGCGTCGTATTGCTGGGGTTGGCAGAGGGCCGGCTTCGGGCGGAGCCACCACGCGACGAGCCCGGAGAGAGCGAGGAGGAGGAGGAGGAGTGTGAGCGCGAGCCACATGTCATGCCACCTCGTGCCGCCACGGCCACGAAGGCCGCGGGGACGGTCCGTTGGAACGGGCCGGGAGGAGTGGGACGGTTCCGGACAGGTACCGCATACCGCGGCAGCTTATGCGGAAAGCCAGTGCCCGGTGGAGTGCGCCGTGGCTCGACCGCACGCCGACGAGTTCTTCCCACATCCGCTCACGCGAAGGCGGCGCTGCGCGGGACCATCACGTCGGCGGCAAGCTACTTGCGGTTGCGGCCATATTTGTCGTGGCTGCTCACCCAGTCGCCGGCCAGGATGGCGGAGGAGAGCGAGATATCGCCCGCGAGTACGACGGCGGCGCAGATCTCCGCCAGCTTGTCGGCCTTGCCCTGACCCACGCAGCCGAGCATCTCGAGGCACTCGCGCTGGGTGGCCAGCGCGGTGCCGCCACCATAGGTCGCGACGATCAGCGCTGGCAGGGTGACCGACCAGTAGTAGTCGCCGTTGGGCAGGAGCTGTGCGTAGGTGATGCCGGCATGGGACTCGGAGACGTTGGCGACGTCCTGGCCGGTGGCGATGAACATCGCGGCGAGGGCATTGGCCGCGTGCGCTCCATTGTAGGCACTGCCCGCCATGAAGCCGCCCGCCTGGGTGATCTGCCGGTATTCGAAGAGCTGCTCGGGCGTGACGTGGGCGATCCGCTCCAGCACCTCGCGCGAGAGCACCGCCTCGGCCACCACGCGCCGGCCCCGCGTCTGCAACACATTGAGCTGCGAGTGCTTCTTGTCCGTGTCGATCGCGCCCGAGAGGATGTAGCGGATCTTCTTCGGGTAGTGGGCGAGGATCCACTCGCAGGCCGCGTGGGTGGCCTTGCCGCTCATGTTCTGTCCCGCGGCATCCCCGGTCGAGTAGTTGAAGCGCAGGTAGAGATTGCAGGCGAGCGGATAGCGGGCGATGTGGAGCAGCTTGCCCACGCGGGTCGTGCTCTCGGCGGCCTGTTTGATCTGCTCGTGGTGCTCGGTGAGCCACTCGCCGAACTCGCGCGCCGCTCGCGCGTCCTCGAAGAGGAACACGGGGGCGCGCTGCATGGCCTGCTCGACCACGGTGGCCTTGACGCCGCCGCACTCGGTCAGCAGACGCATGCCCCGGTTGTAGCTGGCGACGAGCGTGCCCTCGCTGGTGGCGAGCGGAATGTAGAAGTCGCCCTGGGCGTGCTCTCCGCGGATGCGCACCGGGCCCGCGATGCCGATCGGCACCTGGGCCACGCCCATGAAGTTCTCGATGTTGCCGGGCAGGGAGCCGGGCTCGAGCGAGTAGCGGCCCACGTGCTCGAGCGCCGCCCCCGTGCGCTCCTGGATGAAGGCGCGGCGCATGGCCGCGGCGCTCTCGGTGTAGTCGTTGTCGCGATCTCGCGGGATGGGCACGCGTGGGTTCTTCGCATCGGCATCACTCATCGGCGTTCCGTCCTGTTGGAAGCAAGGGAGACTCCGGTGATGCTAGAGCACGGAGCGTGTCCCCCATATACCCGTGTCCGTTCCGCCGGGCCGGGGCGTGTTCCAGATAGCCGAAAACGGCCCGGTTGACCCGTGCGACGAGTGTCGCGTCATCGCGCTCGCCGCGGTCTCCCGCGGCGTCGACGAGGCCTTTCATGATCGCCAGGAGATCGTCGGCGACGAACGGGGGACACGGCGTGACCGCCATGTCGGATGCGTCGAGGCAGCGTTGGAGCGTACGGGTCAACAACTCACCAACGCGCTGCACTTCCTGGCCGACCGGCAGGCGACGTTCCTCCACATCGAGCAGCCGCGCGAGGGCTGGACGCCGGAACTGATAGGCAACGGCCACCTCGATCAATCGCTGGAGGCCCGTCCGCCCGCTCGTCTCCGTGTCGATGGCGGCGACGTCCGCCAGGAGCGTGGTCGTCTCCCTGAGCATCAGCGCCTTGGTGATCGCGTCCTTGCTGGGGAAGTACTGGTACAGGGAGCCGATGCTGACGCCAGCGCGCCGGGCCACCGCGTTGGTCGTATAGCCCTCGAAGCCCTCCGTTTCCAGAATGCGAGCAGCCGCTTCGAGCACGGCGGCGACGGTCGCCTCCGAGCGCTTCTGGCCGGGCGTCTTCCTCGGGTCGAGCGTGTGTGCAGGGGGTCGGGTGGCCATGGGTGAATGCGAGTAGCGAACGTGAGCGAATGCTCACATTCTATCCGCCGAAATCCACTCACACAAGGGGAACACATGCTGACTGGCGCTGGTGATGAAGCGTTGCTGCCCGCTGTCGTGACGGCCGTCCAATCCGCGGGACGTCACATCAAGGGTCGTTTTTCCTCCGCCTCACGTCTTGGAAACAGGGATGAAATCCTCGCCGCGCTCCACGCGAATGACGAGGAGTCGCTGGGCGTGCTGCGTGGGATGCTGATGCAAGCGCGTCCTGGGGCGGGATGGGTCGAGGACGAACTGGAAGTAGGGGAGCTGCCGCCCGGGGAGTGGTGGATCACCGATCCCGTGGAGGGGAACATCAATCACATCCACGGAATGGCCGATTGGTGTGTCACGGCGACGCTGGTGCGTGACAACACGCCGGTGCTGACCGTGGTGCACCTGCCGATGACCGACAATACCTACACCGCGATCCGGGGCGGCGGCGCCTACCTGGATGGGGTGCGATTGCACGTGTCGGCCAAGACGAAGCTGGACGCGGCGCTGGTCGGGACCGGTCAGGCGATGCCGGGTGAGGACCGTGAAACCTACCGCCGCATCGGCCAGTCCGTCACCGCGATGCTCGAAAACGCCCTGGTCCTCCGCGTGTCGGTGCCGGCGACCCTTCAGCTCATTCAGGTCGCGGCTGGGCGGATGGACGCCTTCTGGCAATACAGCCAGGTCCGCTCCGGACTGCTGGCGGGCGCCCTGCTGGTCGAGGAAGCCGGAGGGAGGATCTCCGATACCCAGGGTCGTCCGTGGAGCTTGACGAGTGGCGACTTCCTGGCCGCCGCTTCGCCCCTCCACGGCGCCGCGGTCGACGTGCTGTCCTCGATCTCCTGAGCAGACTTTCCCTCCACACTCACCGAAAGGGAGAACACTTGAATCGCATTGGCATCTTTGGAACAGGCCGTGTCGCCACGGCCCTTGCAACCCGGCTCGCCTCCAGCGGGCGCGACGTGATGATCGGGACACGGAACGTCGCCGACGCCTCGGCGAGGTGGGCCGGTCCGGCGGTCACGTTCGCGAATCACTCCCAGACCGCGCGCGAGGCCTCCCTCCTCATCAATGCAACTCCCGGTGACACCAGCCTGGAGCGGCTCGGTGCGCTCCGTGAGGAGTTGGACGGGAAGATCCTGGTGGATGTCTCGAATGCGACCCGTCGCGGCGCGGAAGGGCTGCCGGCGGGCCTGCTCTATCCCGACAGCAGCCTGGCCGAGCACCTGCAACAGGCTCTGCCCGGCACTCGGGTCGTCAAGACGCTCAACACCATGATCTTCACCGTCATGGTCGCCCCGCGCGGCCTCTCCGTTCCTCCGACAGCGTTCCTGTCGGGCAACGACGGCGAGGCGAAGGCGACCGTCCGCGAGCTGCTTCACGACCTGGGGTGGCCCTCCGACTGGATCGAGGACCTGGGTGACATCTTCACCGCCCGGGGGACGGAGGCCCTCATGCTGCTCGTGCCACACCTCATCCGTCGCCGTGGTTTCGCTCCCTTCGCGCTCACGGTCGCGAGGTGACCCGGCCACCGGGCGGCCCGCGATGTCGCCGTGCCGCCCTGTGAGTCAGGTCACAGCGCACGGGGAATCCACTGGCATAGAGTGGGTGGGGTCTCACCGCGAATGAACAGGCGCTGGCCTCCGAAGGAGACGCCGTGGCACACCGGGCAGGGTATTCCCTTCACGAGCAGCTTCACTCCAGCCACCGCTCGACGATCTTCCGGGCCACCCGGCTCAGGGACCAGTGCCCGGTCATCCTCAAGCTGACCAGCAGCGACTATCTCGACCGGCGCCGCACCCTGGAGCTGCGCCGCGAGTACGCCATCGCCCGCCGCGTCGCGGGGGAGGGCATCGTCCAGGTCCTGGGGCTGGAGCAGTTCCCCGACCGGGCGGCCCTCGTGCTGGAGGACTTCGGGGGCGCCTCCCTGCGCCATCTGCTGGACGAGCGTGGACCCCTGGAGGTGACCACCTTCCTCGACTTCGCCGTGCGCATCGGCACGGCACTGGGGCACATCCACCAGCACGGCGTCATCCACAAGGACATCAAGCCGCACAACATCATCGTCAATCCGGCCACCGGGGTGCTGAAGATCACCGACTTCTCCCTCGCGGTAGCTCTCTCGCTGGAGACCGTCCCGCCCGAACTCCCCACGCATCTGACAGGCACACTGGCCTACATGGCGCCCGAGCAGACCGGACGCATGAACCGGGGCGTGGACTGCCGTGCGGACTTCTACGCCCTGGGCGCCACCTTCTTCGAGCTGCTCACCGGCCGGCGCGTCTTCTCCACGATGGCACCGCTGGAGCTGCTCCACGCGCACGTCGCCCAGGTGCCTCCCTCGCCGCGAGACTTCAACCCCGAGGTGCCGGAGTTCCTCGCGGCCATCGTGCTCAAGCTGCTGGCCAAGGCTCCGGAGGACCGTTACCAGAGCACCTGGGGGCTCATCGCCGACCTCGAGGCGTGTCAGCACCAGCTTCGCGAAGGGGGCGGGCTGCCTCCCTTCTCCCTGGGCCTCTCGGACCGGCCCCACCAGTACCACCCACCCCAGGGACTGTATGGACGCGGCTCGGACGTCGCCGTGCTGACCGGGACGTATGCGCACGCCGCGGCCGGCCGTGGCCAGCTCCTGTTCGTGTCCGGCCCCACGGGCATTGGCAAGTCCTCGCTCGTCAACGAGCTGTACCGGGTGACGGCCGCCAGCCGGGGGCGTGTCGCCATTGGCAAGTGTGACCAGTTCCTGCGCAGCGAGCCCTTCGACGCCGTCCACCAGGCGCTGCAACACCTGGTGCGGCAGACGCTCGAGGAAGGGGAGGTGGAGACGGCCGTCATGCGCGAGCGCCTCCAGCAGGTGCTTGGGGTGAACACCTCCGTCCTCGTCGAGGCCGTCCCGGACACCCGCGCGCTGGTGGGTGAGCAACCTGCGTCCCCACCGCTGCCCGCCTCCGAGTCCAGGAACCGCCTCACCCTCGTGCTCGCGCGCGCGCTCCAGGCGTTCGCGACCTCCGAGCGTCCACTCGCCCTCTTCCTGGATGATCTGCAGTGGACCGACAGCGCCACGCTCTCCCTGCTGCGGACCCTCGCCCGGGACTCGTCCACCCAGCACCTGCTGCTCGTTGGCGCCTACCGTGATACCGAGGTCTCCACGACGCACCCACTCACCCTCGCCCTCGACGAGCTGCGCGCCGGCGGCACGCCCTGGGTGCAACTCCCGCTGACGCCCCTGGGTCTCGAGGATGTTGCCCGGATGGTGCGGGAGACCACCGCCGCGGAAGCCGGGCGCGCGCTGGAGTTCGCCCGTCTCATCCATTCCAGGACGGGTGGCAATCCCTTCTCCGTCAAGTTGTTCCTGCGCTTCCTGTACGAGCAAGGGCTGCTCCGCTTCGACCCACGAAACCGCCGGTGGCAGTGGGACCTCGCCCGCATCGAGACCCAGGGAGTCCCGGAGGACGTCGCCGTGCAGTTGGTGGCCGAGAGCCTCCGGTTGCCGGAGGAGACCCGAGTCCTGCTCCAACTCGCGGCGTGCCTGGGCGTGGCGTTTGGCTTCCGCGACCTCACGCTGGCCCATGGCGCCACGGCCGGGGAGACGGCACGCGCCCTCTGGACCGCCATCGAGCAGCGACTCGTGTTCCCGCTCGGCAAGGACTACGTCCTGCTCGATCCACAGAGCGGCGCGGTGGACCTCACGGACCTCGATGTGTCCTTCCGCTTCGTGCACGACCGGGTCCGGCAGGCCACCTATTCGCTCATTCCCGAGGAGGAGCGCGCCGGGCGGCATCTGGAGGTGGGCCTGCGCCTGTACGAGCATGCCCGCGCCACGAAGACGCTCGACGAGCGGGTATTCGCCATCCTTCCGCACCTGAGCCACGCGCCGGAGCGCATCGGCCCGGACGCACTGAGGCTGGAGCTGGCCGACCTCCACCTGGTGGCGGGACAGCGGGCGAAGGCCTCGGGCGCCTACCGCGCCGCGGGTGAGTTCCTCCGCACCGGTGGCAGGCTCATCCCTCCCTCGGCCCGTGAGCGCGAGCACGAGCGGACGTTCGCGCTCCAGAAGGAGCTCATGGAGTGCCTCTATCTGGCGGGCGAATTCGAGGTGGCGGCCGCCGGATTCTCCACCCTGCTCGCCCAGGCGCGCACCCCGGCCCAGCGAGCCAGCGTCCTCTGCCTGCAGGCCATCTTGAGCTCCCTCGGGCATCGGCACGGCGAGGCGGTGGAGCTCGGCCTCGAGGGACTGCGCCTGCTCGGAATCGACCTTCCCTCCGCACCCGACGAGGCCACCCTCGCCGCGGAGCTGCGGGAGGTGGAGACCGTGCTGGCGGGCCGAGAGCCCCAGGCGTTGCTCGACCTGCCCCGGATGAGCGATTCCAACGCGGAGCTCGCCTCCGAGTTGCTCAATGCCATCTCGGTCGCCGCCTACATGGCCGCCCAGAAGCTCCTCGTCCTCATGGCGTTCCGGCAGGTCCGGCTGAGCCTGGAGCATGGCAACTGCCGCTTCTCGCCTCATGGTTACTCCGCCTATGGCTTCGTCGTCTCGACGCTCCTCGACGACCCCGTCAACGGCCGGCGTTTCGGCCTGCTCGCCATCGAGCTCGCCACGCGCATCCAGGAGCCGAGGCAATACGCGCGTGCCCTCTACATTCAGGGAGGTTTCATCGAGTTTTGGACGCAGAGCGCACGGGCCGACATTCCCCAGCTCGCTGAGGTCTGCAATATCCTCCTGGAGAGTGGGGACTGGCCGTATGCGGAAGTTTGCTTCATCTTGCTGTGCTGGCGGCGCCTGTCCCTGGGAGAGCCACTCCCAGAACTCCTGACGGAGAGCCAGAAATTCACCGACCTGTTGGGGACCCTGAAGGATCCCGACAACCAATATCTGCACAGCCTGTTCCGACAGACGTTGTTGTTGCTGACCGGCGTCCAGGAGCTGCCAGGACAGACCCTCCAGCTCTCCCTGCTCCAGTGGCCCGCGAACAAGGCTCACGCCGGGCGGGTGTTGCTCGAGCAGCACTATCTGTTCCGTCAATTCGAGCAGGCAATGGGGGTGGCGGAGGAGAGCGCCGGGACGATGAGCGCGGTTCCCGGGATGTTCCTGCAGACCACACATGCTTTCTATTACGCACTGAGCGCGGCCGCGGTGTTCCCGGCGGCCAGCGAGCACCGCAAACAGGAGTTGCTCGCGCTCATGGAGCAGCGGTGTGCGTACCTGGAGAAATGCGCCCAGCGCGCGCCGGAGAACTTCTCACCCTATCTCCTGCTGGTCCGCGCGGAGTTCGCCCGCGTGCGGGGGCAGCACGCCGAGGCGCACACCCGTTACGAGGAAGCCATCGCCGCGGCGCGCGCCAGCGGCTTCACCAGCGTGGAAGCCATCGCCTGTGAACAGGCCTGTCGCTTCCAGGCGGAGCTGAACCGTCCACCCCTGGCCGCCGCCTACCTGATGGAAGCCCTCAACACGTATGAGCGGTGGGGTGCCGCGGGCAAGGTCCTGCACCTCGCCGCCGAGCAGGCGCACCTCCTGCATTTCCACAGCGGCACCCTCCGCGGATGGGATCACAAGCTCCAGCGTGACGGCCTGCCGAGGGCACGCCCCCCGAGCGGCGAGTTCCCGGTGCTCGCTTCCACCTCCGACCTGTCCAGCACGGACTCCTTCACCGAGGTGCTCGACGTGTCCTCGGTGATGAAGGCCTCCCAGGCCATCTCCCGGGAGCTGCACTTCCCGCAGCTCGCCGCCAAACTCATCGACATCCTCATGGAGAGCACGGGCGCCCAGCGCGGTGTGCTCGTGCTCCAACGGGAGGAGGACTTCTTCGTCGAGGCCTCGGGCGAGGTGGGCAATGGCAGCGCGCCACTGCAGCCCGTGCAACGCATGGCCCACAGCGACATGCTCTGCCAGAGCATCGCCGAGCTGGTGCTCCACACCGGCACGCACCTGCTGCTCGACGATGCCTCCGCCCAGGAGCCCTTCCGGGGCGAGCCCTATATCACCCGCCACGGCGTCCGCTCGGTGCTCTGCGTCCCCATCCTCCACCGCAAGCAATTGCTCGGCCTCGTCTACCTGGAGAACAACCTCACCGCGGGTGCCTTCAACGCCAATCGCCTCCGGGCGGCTGGCATGCTGTTGGCCCAGGCCGCCATCTCCATCGAGAACGCCGGGCTCTACCGCAAGCTCGCGGAGTCCAACCGGACGCTCGAGCAGCGTGTCCAGGAGCGCACGGAGCAGCTGCACTCCAAGAACGCCGAGCTGCAGCGCGCCTTGCAAAGCCTCAAGACGATGCAGGCGCAGATCATCACCCAGGAGAAGTTCGCCTTCCTCGGCTCGCTCACCGCGGGGATCGCCCACGAGCTGAAGAATCCCCTGAACTTCGTGAAGAACTTCTCCGAGCTCTCCCTCGAGCTGGTGCGGGAGCTTCGCGAGGCAGGGGTCAATCGGGAGGAGTCCGGCCCCTTGTTGGAGGAGTTGGAGCAGAACATCTCCAAGGTGTGTACGCACGAGCAGCGGGCCAGCGGCATCATCAATGGGATGCTGCGGCACGCGCGCAACAACCGGAGTGAGCCGCAGCCCATCTCCATCAACCAGATCGTGGAGGAGGCGGTCCGGCTCGTCCACCACGGGCTGCGCGCCATGCGTCCTCCGCGCGACGTGCGCATCGACACCTTCTTCGACGACACCTTGCCCCAGTGTCACCTGGTGCCCGAGGACCTGAGCCGCGTCATTCTCAACCTGGTGGACAACGCCTGTTACTCGGCCCACCAGAAGGCCCAGCGCAACCCGGTGGAGTCCCCCCGGTTGAAGGTGTCCACCTGCTGGACAGGCTCCGAGGTGGAGATCCGCGTCCATGACAACGGCGGCG
The DNA here is from genome assembly GCF_000335475.2 of Cystobacter fuscus DSM 2262. Taxonomy (NCBI): domain Bacteria; kingdom Pseudomonadati; phylum Myxococcota; class Myxococcia; order Myxococcales; family Archangiaceae; genus Cystobacter; species Cystobacter fuscus. The sequence goes on from NZ_ANAH02000071.1 coordinate 121,725, forward strand.
GTGTCCCCGCCACGGTGCGCGACAAGCTCTTCACGCCTTTCTTCACCACGAAGCCGGCGGGCGAGGGAACCGGGCTGGGCCTGTCCCTCAGTCATGAGATCATCGTCGGCGCGCTCGGCGGCAAGATGCGGGTGGAGTCCGAGGAGGGGCTCTACGCGCAGTTCACCGTGGTGCTCCCGGGTGAACTCGCGCGACGTCCGGCCAGGGGCTGACCTCGGGTTTTGCTCGGTCGCCTCGGACTCCGGCTGCCGTGGGAGGGGCCCCTGTGCCTGAGTCCAGGAAGTTGTCGACCAGTCAACACGAGGCTTAATGTTGCTCTTGACATGGGTGGATGACACCCAGGTGGGAGAACGTCCATGCTGTCTTGCTCGGAGGGACGGAGAAGCCGCTCATCCGCCGGCCGGTCCTCGAGCCCTGGAACTCCCTGCGCCAGGGACTCCCCGGGCCGACCGGCTCCTTCGTGCCAGATGACGGCCGGGTGGCCGCCCTCCTCGACATGGCCGCATTCCCCCCCGCGGGCCTTGAAGGTGGCGCAGCCCGTCGCCGCGGCCTGAAACCTTCCTCTCCGCTGCTGCCTCCCATGATCTGGTTCCAGAATCTGAAGATCGCCACGAAGCTGCTCGTCTCCTTCCTCACCCTGCTTGCCCTGATGGGCTTCATGGGCCTCTTCGCGCTCGAACAGATGCGTCAGATGCGCCATGCGTCCGACGAGGTCATCGACAACTGGATGCCGAGCACCCTCCACGTCTCGGACGCGAACACCAATACCTCGGACTTCCGCATCGCCGAGCTGCAGCACGTCCTCTCCCTCAACCCCGAGGAGATGTCCGGCTACGAGCGGCAGATGCGCGAGCAGCTCGACAGGCTCGATCGCAACCTCGACCGGTACGAGGCGCTCATCTCCCTGGAGGAGGAGCGCCGCGTGTTCGACGAGTTCATGGTGCTCTGGAAGGAGTACCTCGAGGAGCACGACAAGGTCATCGCTCTCTCGAGGGGCAACAAGAACCAGGAGGCTCGCGGTCTGCTCCGCCGCCGTTCCCAGCAGGCCTTCGACGCCGCCAGCGCCAAGCTGTCCCAGCTGGCGGAGATCAATCTGAAGGCGGGTCAGCGGGCCTCGGATTCGGCGGACAGGACCCATGAGACGGCGCAGCAGTGGATCCTCTGGGCGCTGGGGGGCGCCATGCTCGTGGGCCTGCTGCTCTGCTACTTCCTCGCCCGGGCCATCTCGCGGCCGCTGCTCGGCGCGGTGACGGTGGCGAACCGCATCGCCGAGGGAGACCTCACCGTGCGCATCGACGTGGCGACGGAGGACGAGACGGGCCGGTTGCTGGCGGCCATGCAGCGCATGGTGCGCAAGCTGGCCGAGGTCATCGGTGAGGTGCGCGAGGGCTCCGATGCGCTCGCCTCGGCCTCCGCGCAGGTGTCCTCCTCCTCGCAGAGTCTGGCGCAGGGCACCAGCGAGCAGGCCAGCAGCGTGGAGGAGACCACCTCCAGCCTGGAGCAGATGTCGGCCAGCATTGGCCAGAACCGGGATCACAGCCGACAGATGGCGCAGATGGCCCTGCAGGGGGCCCAGGATGCCGAGGAGAGTGGCCAGGCGGTGAAGGAGACGGTGGTGGCCATGGGCTCCATCGCGGAGAAGATCTCCATCATCGAGGAGATCGCCTACCAGACGAACCTGCTGGCGCTCAACGCGGCCATCGAGGCGGCGAGGGCGGGAGTGCACGGCAAGGGCTTCGCGGTGGTGGCCACGGAGGTGCGCAAGCTGGCGGAGCGCAGCCGGACGGCGGCACGGGAGATCTCGGGGCTGGCCGCGGGCAGCGTGAAGGTGGCGACACGCTCGGGGGAGCTGTTGTCGGAGCTGGTGCCCTCCATCCGCAAGACGACGGACCTGGTGCAGGAGGTGGTGGCGGCCTCGGTGGAGCAGGCCAGCGGCGTGGGGCAGATGAGCAAGGCGATGGCGCACGTGGACCAGGTGACGCAGCGCAACGCGTCGGCCTCGGAGGAGCTGGCGTCCACGGCGGAGGAGCTCTCCTCCCAGGCGGAGGCGCTCAGTCAGTTGGTGTCCTTCTTCCGAGTGGCCGAAGGGGAGCGCGGCTCACGGCCGAGGCAGCGCCCCGCGGCACCGAGGGCGTCCATCTCGCATGGGCTGAAGGCCACGGCGCGGGAGCTCGGGTCCGCGGCGCCGTCCGCGCGGGAGTCGCCCTCCACGGCACTCCCGGACGAGGACCGTGAGTACAAGCGCTTCTAGGAGACGGCCATGAGCGAAGAGGTTCCCGAGACCTCCACGCAGTACCTCAGCTTCATCCTGGCCGGGGAGGAGTTCGCGCTCGGCATCCTGCAGGTGAAGGAGATCATCGAGTACGACACGGTGACGCGCATCCCCGGCGCGCCCGTGTGGGTGAGAGGGGTCTTCAACCTGAGAGGCAGCGTGGTGCCCGTGGTGGACCTGGCGGTGAAGCTGGGTCTGCCGCCGGCCACGGTGACGAAGTGGAGCTGCATCGTGGTGGTGGAGGTGAAGCTGGGCGGGGAGCAGCTCGTGCTGGGCCTGCTGGTGGATGCCATCGGGCAGGCGCTGGAGCTCCAGCCCTCGGAGGTGGTGCCGCCGCCGTCGTTCGGCGCGCCGGTGCATGTGGACTACCTGCTGGGGATGGGGCTGCCCGCGGGGGAGAAGAAGTTCGTGTTGTTGATGGATCTCGACAAGGTGCTCAGCACCCAGGAAGTGCTGCTGGCCAGCACGCTGCGGACCGAGGCGGAGGCACCCGTCCAGGAGGAGCCCTGAACCAGGCCGGCGGCCATGGAGGCCCCTCGTATTAGCGCCGGACATCCGGGTTGCGGCCGGTATTCGGCCCACGTATAGGGAAGGGCACCGTGTCGCTGGCTCTTCGTCTCTTCACGCTCGCTCTTCTCCTCGGCTGGCAGGCCGTCGCCAGCGGCGTGGGGCTCGCGCACTTCTGCCCGAAGCAGGCCGCGACGCTCTCCGCCTGCAACTGCCCTCACGGGGAGAAGAAGGTGGAGACGGCCCCGCGCGACGAGACGACGTTGCGCAAGGACTGCTGCGACGCGCTGGACCGGGACATCCCCGCGCCGGCCCTCGTGGATGTGTCCAGTCACGTCTCTCCGCCCGGAGTACCCCAGTCTCCACCGCCGGTGTGGCTCACCGTCCAGGCTCCCGAGGACAGCGGCCGCTTGTCACTCGCCCTCTGGGACGCGCCCCATGCCCAGGGGCCCCCCGTCTTCCTCCGCATCCGCTCGCTCCTCATCTGAGCCCTTCGGGCGCGCGCCCCGGGACCCTGGCCCTCCTTCCGCCCTGGCGAGAAGAGGCTCGAGTCCCCGAGCGCCGCGGCGAACGGGAGAGGAGTGGCCTGGCTCATTCGCGCCGCGCTGCCCCTCCGCCTGTCGAAAAGCTCTGAGGGGTCGGGCGTGCTTTCGCGCTCCGCCCAGTCATTCCCTTTGATTGATTCGAGAAGGACTGAGAGGAACCCATGGAAATCGTACTGGTCTCGTTGGTGGGCATGTTGGCGTTCGGTGGCCTCTTCCTCCTGCTGTGTCCGGAGTGGTGGAGCACGAGCCTGGGGACACTCAAGGAGGAGAAGCCGCCGGAGAAGAGGAAGGATTCCGGCGGGGACGCTCGGGGCACCAAGACAGGCACGTGAGCGGAATGGGGGCGCGGCTGAGCGCCGGCTCCCGTGGAGTCAGACGAGCCGCTTGCCCTTGACCAGGTCGAGACCCAGCGGGTTGCCGCGGAAGTGGATGGGATCCAGCATCACCCGGCGGATCCTCCAGCCCTCGGCGGTCTTCTCCAGATCATGGGTATAGCGGATGACGACGGTCCACTCCTGGGTGACGCCGCCCACGGAGAAGAAGTGGCCGACGTCCGCATAGGCCATCACCTGGGCCTCCGTGTCGCCCTTGAAGTGGGTCCGCACGGTGTTGGCCGTGGCGTGCTGGACCCTGCTGAAGGCGGCCAGGGCGTTGCCGCCCACCTGGGCCATCTGCTCCCGCGCCATGGTGACGGGCTCGCCCTCGAAGAGCCGACTGTAGTCCGCGGTGACCTGGGGCGTGAAGACGTTCACCCAGCGGCTCCAGTCTCCCGTGTCCTTGCCGAAGTCGATGGCCTGTCCGTACTCGGCCACCAGTTCCCGGATGGCGATCCAATCCAGTGTGTACTGGAGATCCTGAGCCTTCATGTCGGTACACCTCCGTGTGAGGCCCGAGCATTCAACGAACAGGGCCTCCACGGCCAGCACCTGGGCGCGGCGAGGAGGCGATGGACGCGCGGCGGCGAAGGTTCAGTCGAGCAGGTGGGGGTTGCGCAGGACGAGGAGTCCGGCCTGCACGGTGCTCACGTAGTCATTGAGGTGGCCGGCGCGGGCGAGCGCGCTGGCATCGCGCAGGCCCGTCGCGCTCAGCACCTCGTCCACCTTCTTGTCGCCCTGGTTGTAGGCCGCGAGCGCCAGGCGCCAGTCGCCATAGCGGCCGTGCAGATCGGAGAAGAGGGCCGCGGCGGCCTCCGTCTCGCGCGCCACGTCGAGCCGCTCGTCACGCTCCGCGTCGACCTGGAGTCCATACTGGCGCGCCGTCGAGGGGATGAACATCCACACCCCCGCGCCCCTCATGCCTGGAGCCAGCGAGGGACTCGTCGACGTCTCCGGCATGTTGGACACCGCCGACTCCACCATCGCCACGGCCAGCAGCCCCTCCGGCAGCCCCCGGGCGCGCAGCGTGCGCGTGAGCGCCTCGCGGTGGGTGGCCAGGTTCCCCAGGGCCTTCTTCATGAAGGCGCGACCCTTGGGCGTGGTCACCAGGTGGTTGAGTTTCTCCACCACCAGCTCATCCATCACCACGGGAAGGTCGCCTTCGGGCTGCGAGGAGCGCGCGAGCGACTGGGCCTCGGCGAGTGTCACCGCGCGGCCACGGGTGGCGCTCTGCGCCCACAGGGTGAGGGGGACGAGCGTCAGGGCGATGGTGGCGACGAGCCCGAGGGCGCGGTGGTTCCGGCTCGGACGGGATTGGAACAGCATTTCGATCCTCCTGGTGGTGGGGTGGGCCATGCCCGTGACACTGACGGGAAGCGGGGGGGAGCCGGAGGCGCGCAGGGCCGCGTCGAGCAGGCAGCGCGCGTAGTCGTGCGGACGGGCCTTGCCTCCAGACACGAGCGCCTCGTCACAGGCGAGCTCCTGGCAGGTGGCGAGCCACCGCCCGAAGGCGCGCACCGCGGGGTTCCAGAAGAAGAGCCCGTCCAGCAACAGGCGCACGTAGGCGAGCACCGTGTCGCGTTGGCGGTGGTGTTGCAACTCGTGCAGGACCGTCATCCGCAGGGCCGCTGGGTCCTCCAGGAGATGGGCGGGCACTGCCACCCAGGCGCTGGGGTGGGGCACCGGACGTGGGAACCAGGTGGAGAAGGCGGTGGCCCCGGTATCGAGGAGGACCACGGCCACACGGCCCACCTGGCGCACACGGGGCAGCGCGTCGAGCTGGCGGAGCAGCCGCAGGTGTTGGCGGAGTTCCCGCGCGCAGTGCACCCCCGTGGCCGTCCCGAGCAGCAGCGCCACGGCCAGCCCCACCGGGAAGGACGTGGGCGTCTCGGTGGGGCGGGGCACGGTGGCGCGCGGTGGCGCGTTCCAGGCCGGCTCTGGCAGTCGCGTGGTGAGCCGCACCACGGAGCGATCGAAGGTGAAGAGCGGTCCGGTGGGCACCAGCCCGCGCACGCTCATGCACGCGGGAGGGAGCAGGAGCGCGAGCGCCAACGTCACGCGCCCGGCCCACAACGTCTGCCGTGCCGACAGCGGGAAGCCCAGCCGCCCCAAGAGGGCGAGGGCGGCACGCAGCAGCGCGTAGCCCAAGGGGAGCAGCAGTGCCACGCTCACATAGCCCGTGGTCCACGTGCTCGCGAGGGCGCTCATGACCGGGAGCCCTTCTTGGCGAGCAGCTTGCGGATCTGCTCCACCTCCTCGGGGGAGAGCGGAACGGCCTCGACCAGGCGCTCCACCAGCGCGGAGGGCGTGCCGTCGAACACCGTCTCCACCAGGTGGCGCACGCTCTGCAGCTCGTAGGCCTCGCGCGGCAGGAGCGCCGAGTACAGGTGACCCCGGCCCTCCTTCCGGCTGCGCAGCACCCCCTTCTGCTCGAGGATGCGCAGCACGGTGGACACCGACGTGTAGGCCAGCTTCCGCTCCGGCGGCAGCGCCTCGAGCACGTCCGCTACGCTCACCTCGTCGTGGCGCCAGACGATCTGCATCAACTCCAGCTCCACCGGCGTGAGCGGCTTGGGAGCTTCGCTCTGCGATGACTTGGACACGGTCCCGACCTCCGAGACCGTAAACTACTAAGACCTTAGTCGATTGGCAACTAAGGTCTTAGTTCTTCGTCATCCGGGAGCCGGGGAGGGTGGGGGACGTCCTATTGCAGCGCGCCGTGGATGGCGCGAAGCAGGGACTGCTCGCTCGAGGTGCTCTGGTCGCCGGCCAGCTCCCAGATCATGATTCCGCCGTACTGCTTGCCCAGGGTCGTCTTCGCGCGCATGGTCGCGAGCCCGTTGTACGAGTACTGGGCGCCGTCGGCGTTGATCCAATCCGCGTTCCAGGCGTTCGGGTACTTCGCCAGGATGTCCTTGTAGAGCACGTACTTGCTGCTCTGGCCGCCACAGTTGCCCCAGCAGTAGCCGTAGAAGGGCACGCCGAGCACGATCTTGTCCTTCGACACTCCCTTGTTCGCATAGAAGGTGAGCGCGGTCTGGGCCTGCGCATAGCTCGAGTGCTCGCCCGCGCCCGTCCAGGTGCCCGCGTTGTCGTAGGACATGACGGTGATGAAGTCGAAGGAGCGCAGCGTGGTGTCCGACATGCCGTACTGCATCCACTGCGCGACGGCGGCCGTCACGGGAAGACCGCGCGGACGCGCCTTGGCGATCAATTTCGCGATGAACGTGTCGTACAAGGTGCCCATGCGATCCGGCGCTTCCACGTCCACGTCGATGCCGTCCATGTTGTTGGAGACCACGAAGTCGATGATGTGGTCCACGAAGGCATCGACCTTGTCGGGCTGGTAGAAGGGCGTGATCCGACCGTCTCCACCGCCACCACAGAGCGAGGGGAACACCTTCACGCCCTTGGCATGCGCGGCGTTCACGAACGTCGCGAGATCACTGCTCGGCGCCAGCTCGAGGTGCCCGTTCGCATCGCCCAGGGCGAAGGCGAGGTTCACATGCGTGAGCTTGGCGAAGTCCACCCGGCCGACCCAGCTCGCGTAGGAGCCGTACCAGTTGGGCAGATAGCCCACGACGCGCGTGCCCGTCGTCGTCGGCGGCGGCGTCGTCGGGCCCGAGGGCAGGCCGGAGATCGCCAACTGCTCCCAACTGCCGAACGCGCCGCCGTACGCGAACACCGTGCCGCCGCCGCCATTCTCCGCGGACACCCAGTGGCCCGTCGTCACCGTCTGCAGGCCGACGATGTCGCCGTTGGCGATCACTCCGCTTCCACTCTGCTTGACGATGCGGAACGTCTCCCACCCGAGCGCATTCGCGCTGGCGGCGTTGAGCGAGGAGCCTCCGCCGTTGGCGGCCTGGAAGTACTGCCCGGTGCCCGCGATGATGAAGACCGTGTCCCCGCTCTCGAGCGAGCCACCGTTGATGTCATCGAGGGTGAACTTCTCCCAGGCCTGGGCGCTCGTCGCCGTCGCGATGACCGCGCCACCGCCGTTGTTCTGGGCACCCACGTAGCGGTTGCCGAGCACCGTCTTGAAACTCACGCCCGAGGTGCGCAACGCACTCGCGGAGACCTCGGAGGCACCGTCTTGCCCGTCGGGCGAGCCGCTCGCCGGGGTGCACGCGCTCGTGAGCAACAGCGTCGCGCACGCGGCACCCAGGATCCACCTGGAGGGGTTGTCATGGCGTCTGGAACGGGTCTTGGTCGGACGAAGGCTGGAATGGGTCATTTCGACCAAGGAGATGCCGGACCCTCGCTTCGGGTCAAAAGGAATTAACCGTCAAACCCGGAAAATGGAGATTTTGACCTTTCTTGTAAAATTTACATTCCCCGGTTTCCAGGCTCAGAGTCCGAAGGGGTTCTTTCCCGCGTAGAGAACCTCATTCTGGTGCAACTTGAGGGTGTCCTGGATGCGGAACTCATAGAGGTCGGACGTCTTCATGATCCGGATCCCCGGATCGAGGCGTACCACGAGGATGTGGGAACCCCGGCCCTCGTGCGTCGGTTGTGCCAGGAAGAGGTTCATGTGCGCGTCTGGTTGGCTGAAAGGCTCCTGGGTGAAGTAGACGTGCCCCTTGCGATTGGGACGGATGAGGCCCTCCTGGAGGATGGTCCGAAGCCCTGTCTCATCGGTGTAGTGAATGAATACGTCCGGATCTGCCTGCAGCAGACTGCGGATTTCGATGGAGTTCATGGCCATTTGCCTTTCGGGTCAGGGGGCTCGCGCGGGCAGGACGGAGAGCCGATGGGGCTCATCGTCGGGTTCGAAGGCCAGGGTGTGGATGGGCCCGAGGAATTCCTCGCGTTGTCGCGCCGAGCAGGTGGGCAGGAAGACTCTCAACACACGCGGATCATAGAACCGGAAGTAGAGGCGATGGTCGTTGTCCTCGGCCTCGACCATCAAGAACTTGCGCAGATGGCGCCTGAGCTCGAGGAACGGTGAGGGACAGGTCAGGTAGATGCCCCAGTTCTGCATCCAGCCCTCGAGCGTCAAGGACTCCAGCAGCCGTGACCGAGGCGGAAGGCTCACGAGGTAGGGGGCCACCTCCGCGAGTGCTTGTCCCTGTGGACCCTCGTAGAGGGATTGGTACTCCTCCACGGACTCCTGGAGCAACTCCAGGATCCGGGGCGTGCGCGCGGCGTCGAGGATGGCGAACAGCGGCGCCTCCGCGGCGAGCGACTGCAAGACCCGAAGGTGTTGCTGTGCGGCATCTCTCGCCTCGGGAGGAGGCGGCTCCTTGGGAGGGGTGAAGCCCTCGATGAACACCGAGAAGTCGGTCGAGCCCGCGCGGATCCAGCTCTTGTTGAAGACCTCCGCGGCCGCTGCCTTCTGTCCATCCAGCAGGGTGCCCGTGGCGCTTCCCAGGTCGCGAAGCCGGCAGTGCTGACCGTCCCACGACAGCTCGAAGTGCTCCTGGGACATCCCCGCATCGTTGGGGAGCGAAACCCCCACGGTCTTCCCTCGTCCGACGCGAAGCGCCTGGGCCGGCTGGACGATGAACTTGTTGGGGGAGAGGGCCCCCCAAAGAACCTGGATGATCAGTCGTCTTGCTTCCATCATACCCACTCGGTGCCGAGCGCCGCCGCGGGCATGTGCGCGAGTGGCTCGGCCTCCAGATCGATGCCGTGCGCGGTCAGCCAGGGGCTCATGCCAGTGCCAATCTCGTCCGAATCGATTTGCCAGGAGCCTCCCAATTCGAGGGTCTTGGCTTCCACGGCCTTGAGGAACGCGTTCAACCGCGGGGTGTGGCGGCCCGCGAGTTCGCGATTGCCGAACATCCGCTTGTCGTCGAACTCGGGATGCGCCATGCCGAAGATCCACGGAAACCAGATGTCGGAGTGGATGGAGAAGCGCACCTCGGGTGGCCAATCCAGGGGAGCGTTCTTCGGCTCGCGTGAACCCGGGGGATATTCGAGGCGCCTGCCCGTCACCCGGACCGGTGGGTAATGCCTCAGGCAGTCGAGTGGAAAGGCGTCCGGCGCCGGCTCGAACCGGAGCAGCAATGCTCCCAGATCGGTGCATGCTCCTTCCACGACCTTTCCGTTGACGCCGTGCCACGACAGGGTGGCCTGGGCCGTGGATGACTGCGGATGCCCCGGCGCCATCGCGGCTCCCGTGAAGCCGAAAAGGTCGACGACGTGATGCTCCTGGTACAGCTTGGACAAGAGGGGTCCGAGTTCGCCGCCATGTTCCGCGGTGTAGCCGAGGAGCGGCGCCTCGATGATCTTCAGCACCTGGTAGCGAGCTCCCTCTTCGAGCACGTCGAGGACGAACCGCAGCAGCGACTCGGGCTGGGAGCGCAGTGGCGTCAGGTCCGCGACCCAGGTGGCTAAGGGGTTATCGGTTTGTGCCCACAGATTGCGCATGGTCATTTCAGTTCGCCGGGCGAGAAGGTGTGGGTTCCGTGCTGGTTGACGATTCGCACGACCCCGGGCGTGGTGTCTTTGGGTTGCAGGCTATCAAGGTTGTCGGCTCTCCCGCGCCACCCAACTGCTCCACCGCTGATTGCAGGTTGCCGAGGAACGTGTTGAGCGACGTTCCCGTCACGGACTTCATCTGGATGGCTTCCATGCCTGTGTGATCGACGACATCCGCCTGGCCACTCCGCGCATCGTTCTTCTGCAACTTACGGCCCTCCAGGGCCACTTCGTGGCCCCTCCTCGCGCGATGATGGACTTCCAGGAGCTTAGGCCTGGGACTGCGCGTCCCGCTGGGCTTGCTCTTGCTCCCTCTTCCTCTTCTCACACTCCTCACAGAAGGGCGTACCGTCCCGAGCGGCCACCACGACGGTCTGCGCTTGCGCGGACGAGCCGATGATGACCGTGGGGCAACCGGCCACGAGGACCCCCCCATGGGAGGTGCCATCCCCCAGGCGCGCGGCGGGCTTGCCCCCGATGATGACCGTGGACTCGCCCTGGGAGATGGAGTCGGGTGGTCCGCCGAAGCACACCAGGCTGTCACCTATGCGAGCGGCGGGCATGCCGCCGATGATGACGGTGGACTCGCCGGAGGAGGTGGGCCCTCCGACATGGGGGACCGGTCCAGGCTCCACCTTGGGACACACATGCATGTCGCTGATGCGCGCGGCTGGAGGCATGGGGTTCTCCCTCGGCGTCAGGTGCCGTCGTCGGCCAGGGTGGGCTGGGTGGGCTGCGCTGGAGCGGCATCCGTGGGCGCGGTGGGTTTCGCGCCGCTGCCAGGTATGGGCGCCCCGCTGGTGTTGATGTAGACCATGGTGCCCTTGATGGAGATGCCACTGGCGTCGATGGTGATGAACCCTCCCGGCCCCCGGATGGTCAATCCACTCGCGGCCTCGATGACGACGTTCGTGGACTTGAGGTGGATTTCCTGGCCGGCCTCCAGTGCGTGTTTCTGTCCCACCGTCACCTGGAGATCCTTGCCCACGGTGAGCGATTGGGTTGCGTCCACCTGCTCGTTGAGGTTGCCCTTCACGTGCAGATGGCTGTTCTTGAGGATGAGTTCCTTCTTGTGGGCCTCGATGATGATGTCCTGGTTTCCCTCGCCGTCGATGCCGCCCACCAGCAGCTTCATGTCTCCGCCGATGTGCTCCTGGTGGTGCCGGTGGATCTTGAGGCTCTTGTCCCGGTAGATCATCTCGTTCTGATCGCCGACCTTCCCCTCCTTGAGCTGGCTGCCAATGGTCTGGTGGCGATCATGCAGGATGTTCTCGAAGGAGTCGTTCTTCACATGCTTGTCCATGTTGCGCTGGGCATGCATGAAGATCTGCTCCTGGCCCTTCTTGTCCTCGAAGCGCAGCTCGTTGTAGCCGTTGCCGTCCAGGGAAGTGTTGGACTTGATGGTGCTCTTGGTCTTCTCGTCCGGTAGCGGGTAGGGCACCGGGTTGGCTCCGTTGTACACGCGCCCGGTGATGATGGGCCGGTCCGGGTCGCCCTCGATGAAGTCGACGATGACCTCCTGCCCGATACGGGGGATGAACATCGCGCCCCAGGACTCGCCCGCCCAGAGCTGGCTCACGCGGATCCAACAGGAGCTGCGCTCATTGCGCTGGCCTTGCCGATCCCAGTGGAACTGGACCTTCACCCGTCCGTACTCGTCCGTGTAGATCTCCTCTCCCGAGGGGCCAACGACCACCGCGGTCTGCACCCCACGCACCTGGGGCCGAGGTGTCGTCCGGGGCGGGCGGAAGGGCGTCTGCTCCGCGATGCAGGTGAAGTTGTTGGAGTAGTTGAAGTCTCCTCCGTCGGACTCCTCGTCGAGCACCTGGGACTGGTGGCCATAATGGCCCACGCTGGTGAGCAGGTAGCGCGCGTTGTAGTCGACGCGGGAGTGCTCCGACAGCGTGAACAGGGAGCCCGGGCAGAAGCGCTCGCAATCGCTCTCGCCCTGGCCCACCTTGCGGCCCGCCTGCCACTCCTCCAGCCGCAGCTTCGCCAGGCGCTTGCCCTTGGCGGAGCTGCCCTCGCCGGGGTGTTGGTACTCGCCCGGATAGTCGTAGACCTCCAGGTCCGCGTCCTCCTGCGCCTTGCCATCCGCGTGCAGGGACAGGTCCGGCTTCTTGAAGTTGAAGTCGCGCAGGCTCACCGTGCCGGGTTGGATCTCCTCGGCGAAGCGGAACCGCTGGACGTGTTCCTCTTCGGTGACGAAGCCGGCCGGCCGGCGGAAGGGCAGCAGCTCGCCGCCCGGGATGGGCTGGTTCGCCGAGACGCTGTCTCCCATGACGAGGACATGTTTGTCCGCGTGGTGCTCGAAGTAATAGAAGATGCCATCTTCTTCCATGAGCCGGCTGACGAACGCCCAGTCCGACTCGCGGTACTGCACGCAGTAGTTGCGGGGCTCGTAGGTGTTGCTCAAGGAGAACTTGAAGTGGTCGCTCGAGATGCCCGCTTTCTCGAAGACCTTCTTGAGGATGTCCGGGGTGGTCTCGTCCTGGAAGATGCGGCAGTCGTGGCGGTGCCGGAGGCGCCACGTCTGGGGCACGAGGCTGGCGTGGTAGATGGCATGGCGGTGCAGCTCGTTGACCTGCTCGAAGCGGCTGATGATGCCATGCACGAAGCGCGGCTCCGACTCCCCCACCAGGGTGAGCAGGGCCGTCTTGCCCACCACGTCGGAGAAGTCGAGCGATTGATTCTCGCAGGCCAGCTTCAGGTGGAACTCGAACGGGCTCGACATCGCCTCGGTTCCGGAGAATTGGATGACCCGCATCTCGTCCGGACAGCCGTTGACGGCGAAGCGGAACAACGAGGTGCTTCCCAGCAATGAGGCTCGTGCGACCATGACACCTTCCCTGGGGACTCAGCCGCCAATGACGGGAGATTTCCGGACGTACCGGGGGGAACGAAGCTGCTCGAGCATGAACGCGGCCAGATCGGCCCGCGCGATGCGCAACGGCACCTTGCCCTGATCGATGGATACCTGATGCCGTCCGCTCGCCGCGGCATCCGTGAGCCGCGTGGGCCGGACGATCACCCACTCGAGGGCGCTCTCTCGAATCACCTCCACGCGCTGCTGCCAGCCGCTGGTGTTCGTCCTCGGGCGGAAGCGGGCCATGAGCTTGTCGAAGAGCGCCGCGGGTCCCCAGCCATCTCCCTGCTCGTGGAAGGGGACATAGATGAGGCGCCACACCTGATGACGTTGCATCGCCGCGACGATGTTCTCCGTCCCGCGGGCGATGGCCTCGGCGTCCTTGCGCCCCGTGGGGCCCAGCGCGCAGAGCACGGCGTGGTGGTTCTTCACGGCATCCTCCACCGCGCTGGCGTCCTCGACCCGGCCCTGGATGTGCCGCAGCCGGGCATGGGCCGGGGGGAGCGCGCGCGTGTCCCGCGCGAACGCGGTGACCCGGTGTCCCGCCGCGAGCGCCTGCTCCACCAGACACCGCCCCGTGCGGCCCGTGGCACCGAAGACGAGCAGCGGCAGGCCGGGCTCCGGAGCCGGCTCCTTCTTGCGCTCCGGCCCGTACGTGACCGCGTCTCCCCGGCCCGTCACCGAGACGCCAATCTCCTCTGGCAGGGGCTTCTTCACGGCGTGCTCTTCGCCTGGGCCACGGAGGCAGGCTCGATGGGGATGGCGCCCGCCAACAACTCCAGCTCCATCAACCGCACCCACATGGACGCGTCCGTCGCCACCAGGCGGTTGCCCTCGACCCGGAGCTTGCGCTCGGACTGGGCCCGCCGGTACGCGCGGGGCGGCATGGCGGGGAGCTTGGGATTCAGATCGTCCATCGCCACCTCCTCGTTGATGGAGATGCCCTCGGGCGTGTACTTGAGCGTGGCGGTCTGCTGCACCTTGCGGTGCATCCCGCTGGGCAGCTTGAGCAACTGCTCCCGGGCGAAGGGGAACCACGCGGGGCCCAGGCACTTGCCGTCCTTGCTCATCACGGACTCGGAGAAGAACCGGCCATTGCGCATGGGGAGGATGCGGGCGAACCGCCGGCACACCGTGGGAGTGTCCAGGCTGCATTGCTCGCCCTCGGCGACCAGGAGGGTCGTGTCACCGCTGCGCTCCAGCCGGAGCTGGGAGTGGAGGGGAAAGGCGCGGAGGCTGCCGAGCGCGCGCACGACGATGCCCTTGTCCGTGCGCTCCACCAGTCCCACGGGTCCCAGGGCCTCGCCGTTGGCGTAGCGCCGCGCGATGACCCACACCAACCGGAGGTCCGCCCGGAGTGTCGTCATCACGAGATCCTCGTCCGAGAGCTGCTTGGACATGGGCAGGAGTTCGGCGTCGGGGCCGGCTTCCCGGCACTCGTCCGCCACGGGCTCCTGCCACACCACCGGGGAGCCCGAGCAGTCCAGCGTGGGCCTCGCCAGGGTGCGCGCCTCACGGTCGAAGCCGTGGAGCAACAGGTCGAACCACTCCTCCGCGGAGAGGACGGGCCGCTTCTCCCGGGCCACGTCGATGGAGCAGAGGGCTTGGGAAGGGGGCCGGGCCGCGCATCCGAAGAGGAGCAGCAGTCCCGTGCTCACAAGGGTCGTCAGTCGTTTCATGGTGTTCCTGGCCTCTCGACGCAAGGCATCACGCCCGGGTCTCGGTGAAGTGGGTGTCCCAGCCGCCCTCGGAGGTGAGCCCCACGTGCAGGCGGGCTGGAGCACTTCCTCCGGCCAGGCACTGCAACAGGTTCCGGGAGACCTCGGGCATCAGCGAGCCGCGCAGCAGGTGTTCCACGTTGCGCGCGCCCGTCTCCGACTCGGTGCACCGGCGGGCCAGCACGTCCACGAGCTCGGGGGCGAAGGTCGTTTCAATCCGATGGGTGGCGCGCAGCCGGTCGGCGAGCACCGTGAGCTTCATGGCGGCGATCTGCTTCATCACCTCCTGGCCCACGGGGAAGAAGGGGACGATCGTCATGCGCGCGAGCAGGGCGGGCTTGAAGTGCTGGCTGAGCGTGGGCCGGATCGCCGCCACCACGTCCTCCGTGCTCGGCGTGGCGCCCCGCTCGTGCATCCGCATCACCACGTCCGAGCCCAGGTTGCTGGTGAGGATGAGCACGGTGTTGCGGAAGTCGACCGCGCGGCCCTCGCCGTCGGTGAGCATCCCCTTGTCGAACACCTGGTAGAAGAGGTTCATCACCTCCAGGTCGGCCTTCTCGCACTCGTCCAGGAGGACGACGGAGTAGGGCCGCTGGCGCACCGCCTCCGTCAGCAGGCCTCCCTCGCCATACCCCACGTACCCCGGTGGAGAGCCGATGAGCCGGGAGACGGTGTGCTTCTCCTGGAACTCGGACATGTTGAGCGTGGTCATGAACCGCTCGCCGCCATAGAGGCTGTCGGCCAGCGCGAGCGCTGTCTCCGTCTTCCCCACGCCGCTGGGGCCCACGAAGAGCAGCACCCCGATGGGGGCTTCCGGATCGCGGATGCCGGCCTGGGCGACGCGCAGCGTCTCGGCCACCTTCTGGATCGCCGCGGGCTGTCCGCGCACCCGCGCCTCGAGCCGCTGCTCCAGGTTGAGCACGGCCTCCATCGCGTCGGTGCGCATCTTCCCCACGGGAATGCCGGTCCACCCCGCCACCACCTGGGCCACCACCTCCGCGTCCACGTCCCCGTGCACCAGCGGCTCCTCGCCCCGGACCCGGGCCAGCGCCGCCGCTGCCTCGTCCACCGCGCTCCGGAACGCTCCGGGCTCCTGTCCGGCGGGTACCTCCGACAAGGCCTTGCGCGCCGCCTGGAGCGCGGCCACCGAGGCGCGCTCCTCCTCCCAGCGTCCCTTCAGGGTGGCCACCTGATCGTGCAGGGCGCGCAGCTTCGCCTCCAGGTCCTCCAGCTCCGCCGCGTCTCCCGAGTGGCCGTCCGCGAGATCCCTGCGCCGCGCGTCCCGCTCCCGCTCCACGCCGGCGATCCGGGCCTCCAGCCCCGTCAGCTCCTCGGGCCGGGTGGACTGCGCGATGCGCACGCGCGCGGCCGCCGTGTCCAGCAGATCCACCGCCTTGTCCGGCAACTGCCGCCCGGTGATGTAGCGCTGGGACAGGCGCACCGCCGCGGTGATGGCCTCGTCCCGGATGATGACGCCATGGGCCGTCTCGTAGGTGGCGCGCAGGCCCCGGAGCATCAGCACCGCGTCCTCCTCGCCCGGCTCCTCCACCTTGACGGGCTGGAAGCGGCGCTCCAGCGCGGCGTCCTTCTCGAAGTACTTCTTGTACTCGGACCAGGTGGTGGCCGCGATGGTGCGCAGCTCGCCCCGGGCGAGCGCGGGCTTGAGCAGGTTGGCGGCGTCACTGCCCCCCGCGGCGCCTCCCGCCCCGATGAGGGTGTGCGCCTCGTCGATGAAGAGCACGAGCGGCACGGCGGAGGCCTTCACCTCGGCGATCACCGCCTTGAGCCGGTTCTCGAACTCGCCCCGCACCCCCGCGCCCGCCTGCAGGAGCCCGATGTCCAGGCCCAGCACCTCCACGTTCTTCAGCGAGTCGGGCACCTCGCCCTTCACGATGGCCCAGGCCAGGCCCTCCACCAGCGCCGTCTTGCCCACGCCCGGCTCGCCCACCAGCAGGGGGTTGTTCTTGCGGCGCCGCGAGAGGATGTCCACGAGCTGCCCCACCTCGCGGTGCCGGCCGAAGACGGGATCGATCTTCCCCTCGCGCACCCGGGCGGTGAACGACGTGGCGAAGCGCTTCAGGGCGCCTTCCTCGGCTCCGCCCGCGGACGTGGGAGTGGAGGTGGGCCGTCCGCCCTCGGGCGGCGCCACCTCGACCGTCTCCGCCGAGGGCCGCAGCACCTCCGCGAGCGAGCGCTTGAGCTCATCGACGGGAATGGCGTCCAGCTCCGGGAAGTACTCGGCGGTGTAGCGGCTGCGCCGCAGGATGAACTGGGCGAAGAGCACCCCGGAGCGGATGCTCGAGTCCCCCAGGTGCAGGGACGCGAGCAGCCAGGCATCCTCGAACCACTGGAAGACGGACTCGGAGAAGACGGGCCGGGCGGCGCTCCCGGTGCGCAGCTCGCGCAGCGCCCGCTCCACGCCCTGGAGCAGCCGCCGTCGCTCCACCCCGAAGCGCTGGGCCAGCAGCGCCGTGTCGGAGTCCTCGGCCTCCAGCAGTTGCGCGAGCAGGTGCTCGACGACGATTTCGTGGCAGTGGCTGGTGTTGGCCCGGCCCACCGCTCCCTCGAGCAGCTGGGTCGCGGTGGGAGTCAGTCGCTTCACGAGGGCATGGGGTTCGACGCGCATGGTAGGGGCTCCGGAGACGGCTGGACTCAAGTGGAACCCGGCACGGTGATCCGGTTCTGCCGGTTCGTGCCGAGCCAGGTATCCCGTCCGAGCCGGGAGGGCTCTCGCTGGGCGAGTTGGAAGGTGTGCTGGACGCTCTCGCTGAGGAACAACTCGAAGGAGTACTCGAGGGGATCTCGCACGCAGAGCGACACCACCTCGCGCGCCATCGGGTACAGGTCCCCCTCGGGCATCAACCGCCGCCACGTCTGGGGCGGGAGCGGACCGATCTCGACCTTGAACCGGCCCGTCCTGTCGAAGGCCCGGCCTCCGAGCAGTGTGTTGCGTCCGAGCTGGTGGTTGGCGCGGCCCAGTTCCATCCTCGCGTCGATCTCCACCCACCGGCCCACGAACTGGTGCACGGTGACGCGGGCGCCGCCCAGGTCCTCCCCGAGCACGTCCTGCAGGGCCATCTCCAGCTTCTCGGCGGTGCGCACGTAGCTGGCGAGGATGGGGACGATGCGCAGCATCTTCCAGGCGGGCAGCTTGCTGGGCCGGCCGCGGTCGTAGGTGTCGAAACCGGCCAGGGCCAGCATGCGCCGGGACCACTGGTCGTCACAGCTGGACGTCAGCTCCGTGGTGACGCGGTAGCGCGACTCGATGCGGTAGAGCAGTGAGAGCAGCCGGTGGTGGAAGAGATCCAGGAACTCGCGCCGCACGGGGCGGTCGGGATCCTCCTGGGCGACCTCCTCGGCCACGTACATGGGCAGGGGCGACACCGAGCCGGTGAGGCCCAGGAACGAGGTGACGACCTCGAAGAGGGGCCGCTTGGTCAGCACGTCGTCTTCCTGGGCGGGCACCTGGCGCAACGCCATGTCGCTGACGTCCCCCGAGGAGAAACCCAGGGAGGGGTCATGCCGGAAGCGGATCTGCTCCTGGAGCACGGGCCCCAGCTCGCCCACCCGGGCGGCCCCCGCGGTGAGCCGCTCGAGGAACGCCACCAGGGGGAAGAACCCCAGGCGGTTGACCCGGGGCGCCAGGGCCGCGGAGGCCGCTACAAGAGCGTCTGGGTGCCGTTCCTCGGGAGCCACGAATACTCCATCTGCGAGGGCTGGAGCCGGAGCGCCAGCTCGTTGAAGGCGTTGAGGGTGACGTTCGACGCGAGCAGCTCGTCGAGGATGCAGCCGAAGAGGAAGGCGTCGCCGGTGCCCATGAAGCTCGTTCCGTCGATCTCCAGGAGGGTGCGGGTTCCCCGCACGGGCACGCCTTGCAGGAAGCGGGTGCAGGCGCGCACCTCCACCTTGCGCATGGCGTTGATGCGCAGCCGGTTGGCACGGCCCGTCAGGTCATCCGTGAGGGAGTGGAAGTTGTAGAGCTCCAGCAGGCGGCGCAGCACGTCGGCGTCCGCGAGCGACATCTGGTTGATGGCGAGGTGGGAGAGCAGCCGCCAGTGCAGCTCGGTGCCGAGCGGAGCCCGGGCGGGGCGGCTGACGGGGGTGATGTTCTTGAAGCGCGCCTGGGTGGGCGAGGTGAACGTGGCGAGGCACACGTCGCCCACCTGCAAGCGGGTGGGCAGCGAGCGGTTGGTGCACGTCAAGTCGACGGACAGGGTCTCCTCGGAGATCGACGGCACCACGTCCCGGGCCGTTTCAAGGGAGAGGTAGGTGTCGATGCCGTCATCGATGGGCGAGGCCGCGCGCCGCAGACGGTAGAAGGCGGGCTCGGCACCCTCGCCCGCGCCGTGCGCGAAGTCGAAGAAGGGCCGGTAGTTGCGCCGCTCGTTGCGGCCCGGCTGCAACCCCGTCACCTGATCCACCGAGTACACCTCGGAGTGCCGCGGCTCCATGTCCGAGGCGCGCAGCAGGTGCTCGCCATCCAGCGTGTGGTGGCGCAGCGGGTGGGCCGAGGCCGAGAAGAGGTTGAGGGCGGGCGTGCAGTGCAGCCGGAACATGTCCTGGCCGATCCGTGCCTCCAGCGGGGGCGGACGCGACAGGTGGAAGGCCAGCTCGAAGCGATCCTCCGCCACGGCCGCGACGGTCTCCAACTGGTGCACCTCGAAGAAGAGGAACTTCTCGGGCAGGGTGAAGTACTCCTGGAGCTGCCGGTAGCCCTCGGACGAGCGGGGCCAGGGCAGCAGCCGGAAGTTCCGATCGAACCCGATGGGCTTGATGGCCTGCGGCGGCAGCCACACGCTCTGGCCGGAGCCCAGCCGCACCTCCACCCCGCGGCAGTAGCGCAGCAACCACAGCAGGATGAGGGCGCTGGTGGCGAGCTCCGAGTGGATGAACAGCCGCAAGCCGCCGGGCTTGAAGACCTCCAGGCGGCCCTGCTCGTGCGCCAGGAAGGACAGGCGCAGCACGGGGGCGGTGCTGGACGACTTGTCGAGCGACGCGTCCTCCAGCGTCAGGGGCAGCAGGTCCACCGGGGACGTGGTCCGGAAGAGACACGAGGTGCCGTCGATGGGGTTGGCCGCCAGCTCCGCGCCCGCCGGCACGTGGGCACGGCCGCGCAGCGCGCGCATCTGCGGGGTGAACTCGATGATGGTGGAGGCGGGCAGGGGGCGCAGGTAGTGGGGCAGCAGCAGGTCCGTCAGGACGTGCACCATCTCCGGGATGTCGTCCTCCACCCGCTCGCGGATGCGCGCCGTGAGGAAGGCGAAGCCCTCGAGCAGCCGCTCGACGTCGGGATCCGCCCCGCGCTCCACCAGCAGGCCCGCGATGGTGGGGTTGGCCAGGCCGAACGCCCGTCCCATCTCCCGGAGGTAGGTGAGTTCACTCAGGTAGTACTTGCTGAACATGCGCCCGCCTCACGGATTCACCACAACTCGAGCTGGCCGCCGGCACCGACCCTCGTCCGGAAGCGGAGGACCTCGCGGCTGCCCTTCAGGGCGAGCTGCGCGGTGATTTCGAACTTCAGCGCCGCGGGCTCGTGCACATCCGGCACGTGCACGACCACGACGTTCTTCAAACGCGGCTCGTACTCCTGGATGGCCGTCCGGATGGACGTCTGGATCTTCTGGAGGGCCGAGGGGTAGGAGTGGACGACATCGTTGAAGTCCAGGATGCCGTAGCCGGGGGAAGAGACGGACTCCCCCCGGCGGGTGTTGAGCAGCACCCGCAGGTGCCGGGTGATGGACTCGAGAGGTGTCTCCTTGTGGGAAGACGGATGCAGGTGGCCCTTCTCGAGCCGGGACAGGAGCCCGCGGGTAGACATGGGGTGGAACCTCGGGGGAACGCCTGGCTAGCGCTGATCCGACCAGGTGTCCTCGTGCTGCACGCCACCGTTCGTGTACGTCCACGAGATGGTGTGGAACACGAACGACAGCTCCTCGAGGGGCGGCTCGAAGGAGGTGGCGGGGACGATGGTGCTGGGCACGTACTGCTTGATGTGGTTGATGCGGCCCTGCTTGATGACGACGGTGTAGAACTGCTCCGTCGTGCCGTCACCCGTGGGGTTGGGGCGGAAGAACTTCATCGTCCCCTCGATGACGGCGTTCTCCACCAGCGCCTTCATGAGCAGGGGCGAGCTCTTGTCGATGCGCTTGCGGATGAGCAGCGGCGAGTACTGGCGCCGGCCGGACGCGATGCCCGAGCCGCGCTCACGCGCCGTGATGACCTCCTGCTCGTAATAGACGCACTCGATGGAGCCGTCGCGCCCGAGGCTCTTCTGGGTGCTCTCTCCCTTGATGTCCGCGCCATTGGCCTTCAGAAAGAGGTGTACTGTCTCTGCCATGTTGGGCTCTCCCGTTCAGTTACGTAGGGGTGGGTGAAGCGCCGGAGCACCGGCTCCGGACATGAGGAAGGCGGGACGGGCCGCTTTTGCGCCGCGGCGGCCCGTCTGGGATTGCGGCCCTCGGAGGGGGCCTATTCCTTGTCGAGCTTGCCGACGAGCGACAGGGTGAAGGACGCACCCATGTACTTGAAGTGCGGACGGACCTGGATGTTGCAGCGGTACCAGCCCGGCTGCCCGTCCACGTCCTCCACCTTCACCTGGGCCGCGCGCAGCGGCCGGCGCGAGCGCACCACGGGCGCGGGGTCATCCATGTCGGCCACGTACTGGCTCAGCCAGTGGTTGAGCTCGCGCTCCAGGTCCGAGCGCTCCTTCCAGCTGCCGATCTGCTCACGCTGCAGCACCTTGATGTAGTGCGCCAGGCGGCTCATGATGAACATGTAGGGCAGCTGGGTGCTCAGCCGGTAGTTCGTCTCCGCCTGCTTGCCCTCGGGCGTGCCACCGAAGTACTTGGCGCGCTGGACGGAGTTGGCCGAGAAGAAGGCCGCGTTGTCCGCGGACTTGCGGAACACCAGGCCGATGAAGCCTTCCTCGGACAGCTCGTACTCGCGGCGCTCGGTGAGCAGCACCTCGGTGGGAATCTTCGTCTGGATTTCCCCCAGCGCCTCGTACTGGTGCAGCGGGAGGTTCTCCACGGCGCCACCGGACTGGGGCCCGATGATGTTCGGGCTCCAGCGGAACTTGGCGAACGAGTCGGCCACCCGGCTGGCGAGCGCGATGGAGGCATGGCCCCACAGGTAGCGCTCGTGCTCGCCCACCACGTCCTCCTGGAAGTTGAAGGACTTCACGGGGATCGTCTTCTCCCCATAGGGCAGACGCAGCAGGAAGCGCGGCAGGCACAGGCCCACGTAACGCGAGTCCTCGCTGTCGCGGAACGAGTGCCAGCGGGCGTACTGGGGACCTCCCAACAGCGAGTTGAGGTCCTTCAGGTTGGGCATGTTGAGGTAGTTCGGCTCCCCGAAGAACTCCGCGCTGGCGTTGGAGAGGAACGGCGCGTGCGCCATGGAGGCCACCGCCGCGCACTTGCGCAACAGCTCGATGTCCTGGGGGCCCGGCCCGAAGTCGTAGTTGCCGCACAAGAGCCCGTAGGGCTTGCCGCCGAACACGCCGTACTCGTTCGAGTAGACGAGCCGGTACAGCCCGCTCTTGACCACCTCCGGCGCGTCCTCGAAGTCCTTGAGCAGATCCTCCTTGGAGACATTGAGCATCTCCACCCGGATGTTCTCGCGGAAGTCCACCTTGTCGATGAGGAACTTCAGCGAGCGCCACGTGGACTCCATCGCCTGGAAGTCCTTGTGGTGGATGATCTCGTTGACCTGGGAGCTCAGCCGCCGGTCCACCTCCGCGATCATCGCGTCCACCAGCGCCTTGTCCACGCGCTCCTCGGTGGAGCGCTGGGGCGACAGCATCTCGGTGATGAAGGCCTGCACACCGCGCATGGCGATGTCATAGCCCTCGTCCTGCGGCTTGAGCCGCGTCTCGGCCAGGATGGAGTTGAGCAGAGAGGCATTCGTCTGCACCGTCTCCACCGCGAGGCCGCCATTCTTCAGGACATTCGTCTCGGTGCTCATGGGTGTCTTTCCCTCTGGCGATTACTGCTTCTCGGGGGTGGTTTCGTCCTGGATGCCCAACTCGCGCATCAGCTTCTGCCGGCTGTCCGGATCTCCCAGCAGGGACTGGAGCTTGCGGCGGAACGCGGGGAGGTTGCCCAGGGGGCCCTTGAGCGCGTGCAGCGCCGAGCGCAACTCCAACAGCGTCTTGAGCTCCGGCACCTGGTTGACGACGCTCTCCGGCGAGAAATCCGCCAATGTCTTGAATTCCAGCGTCATCGGCAGCTCGGCGTCCTTGTCATTGGACAGACGGTCCGGCACCGACAGCGTCACCTTCAACTCCTGCTGCGCCATCACCTCGTTGAAGTTGTCCTTGTCCACGTTGATGGGCGCCCGCTCCTCCAGGGGCCGCGGGTCCGGCCGGTGGGTGAAGTCCCCCATCGTCAGGATCTTGAGCGGCAGCTCCACCTGCTCCTGGGCATTGCCGGTGGCGGGCTTGTAGACAATGTTGACGCGTTCAGTGGGCGCGACAGAACTTTCCTTGCTCATCGGCAGGGTGCTCCTTTGGGTGAGAGTCGAGGGGAGAAACAGCGCGGCGAACGGAGGGGTACTGGACGAACTGCGCGCGAGCGAGGATGAGCGAGCGGAGAAGAGTCACGCTGCCAGGAGTCTACTGTCCTAAACGGAAAGCAGCGGCCGGGTCAAGCTTTGACAGACGAATAAAGTGAGGCCAGCACTCGCGAGGAAGAGAAGAGGTGTTTTTTTGCACAGTGCGCGTCACGAGGAGGAGTCCTTCCAGGCACTCCGCGGACAACTGGGGCTCCCATTCATCCATCCCCTGGGTGGTGCTCTCGGCGACGAGCGTTTCGTAAAGGGCTTGTGCCATCAGGTGTTGTCCGGAAAGGACACACAACCTCCCAAGTAGGAGGCGTGCCTTGAAGCGGGCGCGGCCCGTGGTGGCCGTGGTCACCTGTTGTTGCAGCCGCGCGAGGGCCTCGGCAACCCGGTCCGCGGCGAGCAGTTCCCGGACGTCCGGGGGCAGGGTGTCGGCGCCATCCTCCGGGCGCTCGGTCGTGCGCGGCAGGGGCGCCGAGGGCACGGAGCGCTCCAGCACCTCGGCCTCCACCCACTTCCGGGTGCGCTCGTCGGCGAGCGGCGTCCCATCCGAGGCGAGCAGGCCCAACACCTCGGGCATCCGCTGCAGCAGCGCGCGCAGCTCCAGGCGCACGGCCTCGCGCGCGGGGGCATGCGTGGGCCCCAGGCCCGCCAGCGCGGCGGCGCCGTAGCGCTGGAGATCCAGCGCGAAGCGGTGCTGCCCCAGGTTCGACTCCGCTTCCTCCAGCAACTCCGCCCAGCGCGCATGGGTCTCCAGCCGGTCCAGCTTCTCGCGCAGGGACGCGGGGAGCGCGGGCAGCGGTGTCTTGCCCTCGGGTCCGGGCGCGGGGGGCTGGGTGAAGTGCAACCAGAGGCCCACCCGCAGCAGCCGGTAGGCGAGCGGGTTCGCCGCGTTCGCCTCGCGCAGCAGCCGGGCGGACTCGGCCAGCGAGGCGCCGAGGCCGCGCAGGGTGTCCAGGACGTTGTCCGGGCTTCCGGGCTGCTCCGCGGGAGGCACGGGCGGCGAGGCAAGCACCGGGGACGGCGCGGCCGGAACCGGAGGTGCCGCCAGACGTGCCGAGGGCTCGGCCGCGGGCATGGGGGGAGGTGGGGGGCGGGGTGTCGCGGAAGCGGGGAGGCGATTGCGCAGCCGCTCGACGCCCTCCAGCAGGGGCTTCAGAACGGGCCCCTGATCCTCGAAGCGGACGCGCGTGACCTCCGCCAGCCTCCGCGTGGCGGTCTCCAGGCCCTCCACCAACTCCCAGTCCTCGCCCGTGACCTGGACCGAGGGCAGGGACTCCGTCATCCGGGCCACGAACCAGCTCACGGCGTTCACGCGTCCGCGCAGGCGCTGGGCCTCCGGAAACAGCGTGGGCCAGTAGCGGTCGAGCACCTCGGTGAGCACCGTCACGCCCGTCACCGCGCCCCGGAGTCCCTCGGTGGCGTGGAGCCCATGGGCCAGGTACGAGGTGAGCCAGAGATCCTTGGTGCTCCGCTGGAGCAGCTCGCCCGCGTTGGCCACCACCTTGCTCCAGCTCACGGGCGTGCCCGTGGGGGACTCCAGCCGGGCCACTTCCTGCGCGACGAGATCGTACGCGGGCTCGTGTTTGGCGGACCGGCCGGCGGGCGCCTCCTCGGAGATGGGCTCCGTCCAGGTCCGGGCGCGCTCGCGAAGCTCTTCGAGGGAAGGGGGCATGAGGGGGCGCGCGGCTCAGCACGACAGGGCGTGGAGCAGTTCCTCGAGGTTCGTGGTGGGCGAGTCGATGCGCTGGCGCTGGGGCTCGGTCAGGGACTGGGCGGCCTGGCCGATGGCGGCCTCGCGGGGAGTCCGCAGGGGCCACACGCGGCGTCCCCCCTGGCTGGTGCGCGAGAGGTGGAGGAAGAGATCGGGCGTCATGGAGCCCAGGCACAGCAGGAGGCGGGGCTCTGGCGCGCCGGACCAGACGAAGGCCGGAGGCGCGGACGTCCAGTGCAACAGCCGGGTGGCGAGCTCCAGCCACGCCGAGGGTCCGAGTCCGGGGGCGACGGGACACTCGAGGACGACCTGCGCCGTGCCCTGCTGCCGGTGGTGCTCCCCGGCGCAGGCCGTGCGGAAGGTGTGGAAGGCGTAATAGGCGCCACCCGGCGGATCCTCGGGGCGGCGCAGGGGCTCGAGCAGCTCCGCGCCGCGCCGCCGCGCCAGGGTTCCCCGCCAGAGCCGCTCCGCATCGGAGAAGGCTCCGGACGGGGGGAAGGGCAGGGCGTCCACCCGCGCGGTGAGCATGGGGAGCGCCATGGACGCGGCGGCGTCCAGGAGCGCGGCCCCCTCCGAGAGGAAGGGGTGGAAGACGAGGGGCAGCAGGGCGAGCCGGTGGGCCGCCGTGGAGGCGGGCAGCTCGGTGAAGATCGCCAGGGGAAAGGCGCGGCCCACGCCGTCCGTGCTCGGCGCGAAGACCCCCAGCAGCACGTTCTTCTCCTTCGGGGCCGTGAACAGGAAGGAGGCCGTCCCGGAGGGCAGCTCGCAGCGGGCGGCGCGGGCCGCCTCGACCCCCTCCGCCAGCCAGCGCTGGAGCTGGAAGGCGAGGGGGCTGGCGGCGTTGATCCTCAGGAAGTCGGGCTGGCAGGGCGCCTTGCCCACCATACCGGCCCGGACGGAGAGGGCGCGCATGTCAGCGCACCGTGTCGTTGGCGATCAGCGTCTGGCAGCCCTTGCCGCGCAAGGCGATTCCCTGCGGCGGCAGCACCTTGGGATCCCGGAACAACTGCATCAACTTCATGGAGGTGTTCCCCGCCGCTCCGAAGAACGGGTGGGCCAGCCGCTCCGGGCGGATGTCGACGGAGACTTGGGCGCCGTTGAACTCCTGGATCTCCCAGGTGGCGGTGAAGAAGCGCCCGTCCGTGCTGGGCTCGATGTTCTTCACCCGCTCCAACAGCCGGAACAATCCCCACTCCCCCGGCTCCTTGAGTTCCGACATATCGCCCCTGATGTTGACGACCTGCAAGGTAGCGCCCAATTCACCGGCCTGCCCGGGCCAGATCAAACGCTGCCAGATATTGTCGGGGCCGTTGCGGTAGAGCACCTCGGTGCCGTCCATGATGAATTTGATGGAGGCGATTTCCGAGGCCGAGGTGTCCGGAGAGGTTCCCGCGCGGATGCGGATCTGGAACCGCACGAGTGGCTGCACCTCGTCCCCGGGGAACAGCGCCGTCGACAAGGAATTGAGCCGTTCCAGATAGCGGCACAAATCCTCCTTGTACATGTCCCTGGAGCCCAGGGCGAGGGAGCACCGCCTGCCATCCAGGATGACATCCTCCTGGAGCTGGCTCTTCACGAAGGTCTTCACCTGGCCATTGGCGGGGCGGAGGAACTCGGACAGCTCGGACAACGGAGCGTCCTGCTCCGAGTCCTTGGCGAACGGATAGCGGTTGCCCATGACGTTCATGAAGGGAGTCACGATCTCCTCGCACCACTGCTCGCTCTTCTTCGCGGACACGTCGCGGAAGACGATGTCGCGCACATCCCGCAGGGGGGGAAGGAGCAGCCTCGTGAAGAGGGCCTGATTTCCCTCCTGGGCCTTGATGAGCATCTCCACATCCCGGCGGGTGGTCTTGATCTTCTCCAGCAGCAGCCCGGATTCGCCCGGTTTGTCACGGACCACCAGGATGGTGTCGAGCACCAGGCGGAGCTGATCCTGGTAGGAGTCGAGCTGGGTCAGCTTCTCTTCCTTGTCGTTCGTGGCGAACTTCTTGTTGATGAAGGCGCTCACGCCACTGAAGTGGTCCGCCACGTTCCGCGGCCTGTACTGGGGTGCTTGGGGAACGCCCCCGGGCACCACGTCATCGAAATCCAACACGCCCTTGCGTGGATCAGGCATGAGGAAATCCATGACTCTCTCCTTGGTCGTGGGAGTCTTTTCCTCCGCGCCCTTCTCCACCAGGGGCTCGAGCTGGACGTTGTGCGTCACCGCCTGGAAGAGCCGGCCCAGGGGCGGAGTCGCGCCACGGGTGAGGCTCGTCAGCAGGCGCTCGGTCTGGTCGATGGTCTGGGGCTCCTCGACGCTGATCGACGACAGGAAGTCGCTCCATTCCTCGATGTACTGCTGGTAGTAGCGCGTGCGCAGCTCGGCCCTCAGGTTGCTCTCTTCCTCCCTCGAGTCACGATCGAGCACCCAGGCTTGCCGCTCCCGGAAGGACTCGTCCAGCACACGCTTGAGCCGGTCGTCCCAGGCCCGCTTGGTGAAAGCACCTCGCACCTTCTTTCCAGAGCGCATTTCCGGCACGGCGCCCACCATGTCGCCCAGCGCCAGGTCTGGGAATTCCTGCGCCGCATCGGCGATGAGTTGCTGAAGCTCCAGCTCCGCCAGCGGAACGCGGTTGAGCGCACGGCGCGCCTTGATGACCACCTCCGCGTCCCGGACGAAGCCCAGCTGCTGGGGATCGCGGGCCATCATCGCGATGTACATCTTGGCGTGTTGGACGATCTGCTCCTCCACCGACGTGTCCCGATCCTGCCCGCGGATGTTCCGCCAGTGCGTCACGATCTGCCAGACGAGCCAGGACTGGTGGTCCGCGTCGAGTTCCGGCTCCCGGATGCTGCGCGGCTGGGTGATGAGCAGGTACATCTTCAAGTCATTGAAGCTGCGCCCATAGGTGTCGGTACTGGGCGCCCACTCGGGACGCTCCTGGAGTTCGGAGAATTTTTGCAGATCCTGCTTGATGCGCGCGTGCTGCTTGCCGAGCAGCAGCCCCTTGAGCTGGTCGTTGTAGAACGACTGGGCCAGGGGAAAGAGCCGCCCTCCCTGGTACATGCCCATGCGTAGCCAGAACGGCGGCCCCTTCACCTGGTGCTGGTCCAGCACCTCGAGCTGACGTTGAAGGGGCGTCAGCTCCACGACCCGGCCGATGTCGTCCGTGGCCTCGAGCTTCACCGAGGTGATGGTGTCACGCACGCCCCGCACCAGCTCGAAGTTCTCCACGTAGGACACGGCGGGAAGCAGCAGCACCAGGGCGGCCGTGGCCAGGAAGGCCAGGGTGAGCGTGTAGCGCTGCTTGCGCAGCCGCATCTCCTCCATGGAGCTGCGCACCGCGAGCTTCTGATCCTGGAACATCACCTTGTTGAAGACATCCCAGAGGAAGAAGCTGCGCCCCTCCGTCTGCTCCACCGCGTTGCGTTGGGAACCGAAGACCTCGGCCGCCGCCCCCCGCACCTGCTGCCGCTCCGAGAGGCGCACGTCCTGGGTGCCGCTGGTGAAGTAGAGCCCGCGCATCACGGGCGTGTCCTGGAAGACGCTCTCCATGAACAGCGGCTGGATGAACTCCACCATGCTCTTGCGCAGGGCATCGAAGCGCTGGGGGAACTGGTAGATGCGCTCGCGCGTCTCGAGCTGACGCTCCTGCCCGACGCGCCGGATGGAGCGCTGCTCCAGCACGGCCGTCAGCTCATCGAAGCGCTTGAGCAGCAGCTCCGAGGGCGCTTCCTGCTGGGCGGACAACGGCACGGTGAAACCCCAGATCTGTCCCCGCTCCGAGCGCGGCAGGTCCGAGAACATCTCCACGAAGCCGTTGATCAGGTCGCACTTGGTGATCATCACGTAGATGGGCACCACGACCTTGAGCCGGGTCGTCACCTCGTCCACGCGCTCGCGGATGCGCTGGCCCAGCTCGCCGGCCGCCTGCGGGTCCGCGTTCATGAGATCCGTCACGCTCACCGTGACGATGAGCCCGTTGATGGGCCGGCTGGGGCGGTTGCGCGCCAGGATGTCGAGGAAGGACATCCACTCGTCCCGATCCTCCTCGCCCGTCGTGTAGCGGCCCGCCGTGTCCAGGAAGACGGCTTCGTTGGTGAGCCACCAGTCGCAGTTGCGCGTGCCACCCACGCCGCGAACGGCGCCGCCCCCCTTGCTCGACAGGTAGGGGAACTTCAGGCCCGAGTTGCGCAGGGCCGTGCTCTTGCCCGTCCCGGGCGGGCCGACCATCAGGTACCAGGGCAGCACCGCGAGGGCATCCCTGCCACCGCGCGCGAGCTTGGAGTTCTTGAGCGAGGCCACCGCCCGCGAGAACTCGGCCTTCATGGCCTGGACCTCGGGCTGGAGGTCCGGGCGCACCGTCCGGGCCTGTTCCTCTGCCTGGGCGGTGATGTCGTCCTCGATCTTCTTCGCCGCCGCCTTGCGCGCGCGTCGGCGGCGAATGAACGTCCGCACCAACATCAGCAGGAGAACGGCCCCCGTGGCGGCCAGGCCCATCCACGGCGCCAGGGCGAACTTGTAGACGGCTCCCCAGATGAGGGCGAGCAGGAGCGTGGCGAGGAGCGAGGCGATCATGGCGTGGCCCTCGTGATGTTGGCCAGGTGCAGCTCAATCTCGTGGATCATCCCGGAGGTGCCCCGGTCCAGGCTGAGCAGGAGCCCACCGTAGACGAGCAGCGCCAGGGCCACGGCGCCCAGGGACATGGCGAGCAGGGAGACCCGCCGCTTGGCGGTGGCCAACACCTCCGAGGGACGCTCGCCGTGGGGGGCGAGCACGCTGAAGTCGAAGGGGCTGGCCCGCTCCAGCTCCTTCTGCACGGTGTCGATGAGCGTGAGCAGCTCCAGCTCTCCGCCCCGGATGCGGTAGTGGCCCTGGAAGCCGAATAACAGGCAGAGGTAGTAGACCCGGAGGACCTCCGCGCCGTGGGGATCCTTGCGCAGGGCGTTCAGCCGGACGAAGAAGCCGTCACCCGCCACGTTCTCCTTGAAGTAGTGCAGCTGCAGCGGGTGCGTCATCCAGAACTGGCGATACTGATCGGACTTGCCGAGCACCAGCTCGTCCAGCAGCGCCACCAGGGCATAGGCCATGTCCTGCGCGTCCTGGTGGCTGAAGCCGAGCGCCGCGGCCCGCCGCAGCACCTCGTCCACGACGCCCCGGAGGCTGTGGCTCAGCTTCTCGGGAGGCGGCACCTGGCTCGCCTCCTTCTGTCGAAGCTGGATGATGACGTCGAAACAGTCCCTGGTGGCTTCGTTGACTCGATCCATGTCGCTCCCCCCGTGGCCTGGCGGTGATGGCGCTCACTGGCCGTTGGTCGGCACGGCGAGCAGCTCGATGGTGGTGCGGCTGATGTCGAAGGGATGCGGCAGGTACAGGGCCACGTTGCGCTCGCGCATCACGTTCTTCCAGTAGCCGTCCTGCACGGAGAGCGTGAAGTACGACGTCCCCGGCTGCACGGGGATCTCCGGCGGAGGCCGGTAGGTGACCTTGATGGGCACGCCCGGCGAGGCGGCATGGACGATGTCGCGGATCTCCGAGCCGCACGCCACCTTGACGAGCTTGGGGAGCTGCTCGGCCACCTGGGCCTCGGGCAGCTCGCTGCGCACGGTGAGGAAGAACTGGCCACAGCGCTCCATCCGCTCGTCCGAGAGCGACCCGCGGAAGATGCGGTCCGCGCCGAGCTCCATGAACACCGTCAGGCACTGCTCCAGGGCCACGGCGCGCAGCAGCTCGTTGATGCGGCGGAAGAGATCCTCGAAGGTGGCGCGCAGGTGGGTGTACTGGAACGTCGGCAACGCGGAGGGATCCGCGTCCGGGGTGAAGGTGCACAGCTGGCCCGCGCACCGCAGCAGCGTCTGGTACAGCTGCTGCGGGCTCACATTGCCGGCTTCCAGGACGTGCTGGAGGTAGGGGATGACGCCATTGAGGGCGTTGAGCTCCAGGAAGAGCGTGACGTCCGAGGCGGTGAACTCGAGCGCGGACTCGTTGCGGTGCCGCCGCCGCGAGGAGAGGGTGCGCTGCTTGCTGACCAGCAGGCGCAGCAGCAGCCGCAGCTCGTGCATCAGATAGGGCGAGGCGTCGATGCGCAGACAGGGCGGCACGTAGTTCGACACGAGCAGCAGGTTGCCGGACTTGTCCCGGGCCAGCTCGGCGATCTTGATGGCGTCGAAGTCGTCACGCTGCTCGTTCTCGAACAGCAGCCGCATGTTGCGCTGCGCGAAGGACACCGGCATGACCGAGGTGGAGGCGTGCAGGTCGCTGATGGGCTGGTTCTTGGGCGTGAAGCGGGGGCTCGCCCCCACCTGCCCACTGGGGCCGTAGCTCTCCACCCCGTTGCGCTCCTTGGGAATGCCCAGATAGACATTCAGGGTGTGCTCGGCGACCGCGAAGTGCCCCTCCACGAGCCGGGCCGCGGGAGCTTCTTCCTGCCCCCGCGAGAAGCTCACGGGCAGGCCATCCGGCAGCACTCCGGAGAAGCGCAGCAGTTGCACCTGGCCCGCGCGCAGCGCCTCCAGATCGAACTCCTGGGACACCACTCCCCACGTATAGGGAAACAGGGAGCCCAGCCGCGCCTCGACCAGGTTCTCGTGGTACAGGTCCTGCTGCTGCATGTGGTGGGGACTCATGAACATCCCCTCTGACCAGACGACGCGCTGCGGGGGCTTCATGACTTGCTCCACTGCGGCGTCACGCCGCCTTCCAGGTCGTCGAGGACCGGGTTGTTCATGGGGGAGGACGAGTTACGGAGGAGATCGATCTGGTAGCCCTGGAGCTTGAAGCGCAGCTGCTCGTCGGTGGTTCTCGGTCCACGCTGGCCCACGGGCTCGTCGGTACAGAGGTTCTTGGGAACGGAGGGCAGCACCGTCAGCGTTCGCCAGGAGTAGCCCAGGGGCTGACGGAACAGGCCCATCGCCACCACGAACTGGGTCTTGGGATCCCTCGGAATCCACCGCTCCACGGATTGGCCTGGCGCCACGGTGAACTCAGCGACCTGGAGGAGATCCTCCTTGAGCTGGGCTTCGGGTTTGTCCCACAGGGTGCGGAAGCTGGATTGCTCCGCGCGGAGGCTGTCCCGGAGTTGCAGGATTTGCACGAGGGTGGGCATGGATCGCCCGCGAGGATCAGGGTTGACGCGATCCGAGGCTTCCAGTCGGAGATAGAATGGCGGTGGCTTGTCACACGCCTCGAAGCGCTTTACCGAGCAAGCGGTGCTGGCGAGCACCATGAGTAGAGGCAGCACGAACCGGGCGAGCCCCGGATGGTCGAGACCATGGCCTGTCTGTCGCTTCTCTGATCGAACCCCTGGCATTGCCCCCTCGACTTCCGCGTCACGTTTCCCCGCCCCCCCCCACGTTCACGCGCGCTAGCAGCCAGACACGCCGCCCACTGGAGGACGAAGGAACGCGGCTCCAGGGCACGGTCTGTTGTGCGCGTTCGACGAATGACATGTGTCTTCGCGAAATCGCAAGGTGGCGACCCCGAACGGCTTCACTATTCGTTTAAGAGTCATTGACAGTGGGTGGAAGTGAACAAAGCCCCGGCCTGGAGTGTCCGGAAGACGACGTTCTCGGCTCCATGCCCGGAGTCATAGGGCTGGCGGACTTGCTGTGAACACTTCAAAACCTGTACGTCCTTAGCACCGCACCAGTCTGGGTTCCGCGAGCAGCAGGTGAGGGTTTCCCTTCGCCCGACGCGAAAACCTTGTTTTCCTTTGATTGAAACGGGCTCATGGTGGTTGTCACTAGCGGACTGAACATCCTGCGAGGGGGGGAGGCATGATTCGAGGCCAGTCCGTGTGGGGCATGTCTCCGAGAGAACTCGCGCTGACGGTGGGCCTGCTGCTCGTGGCGGGACCCGCGGGAGCGCAAGGCGTCTCCTTGGAACGGCTGGAGCTGAATCCCGGTGCCGCGGGCTCGCTCCTCCTGGGAACGGGAGAGTTGTTACCCCAGGGCGACATGCGCTTGTCTGTCGTGGGGCACTACCAGCACAACCCCTATGTCCTGTCCCGTGGTGGGGTCGTCGAGCAAATCGTCGGGAACCGGCTCACCACACACCTGGCGGCGGCCTACTCCCTGACGAACTGGCTCGAGGTGGAGGCGCAGGTTCCCGTGGTGGCCTTCCAGCGGGGGACGAATCTGATCGACAAGGGAATCGATTCGCCGGTTCGTTATGGACTGTCTACCCCGAGGTTGGGCGCGCGCTGGGGGCTCCTTTCCCAGCGAGACGGGAAGTGGGCGGACCTCGCGCTGGGGCTGGATGTCGGCTTGCCGCTCGGCAATGCGTCGGGGCTCTCGAGAGAGTCCGAGGCGCATGTCACACCGCAATTGATGTTCGGTCGGCGCCTCGGCTGGTTCCGGCTGGCGCTGGAGGCCCGGGCGCTGCTGCGCAAGAAGAGCCAGCCTTCGGCCGACGCCACCATCGAACGGTCGGAGGTCGGCAGCGAGCTGCGCTTTGGAGTCGTGGCGGCCACGGTGGGCCGGCGGTTGCGGTGGGAGTTCAACGTGGCGGGAACCGTTCCCCTGGTGAACCAGCCGAGATCGGTGGAGTTGTTGGTGGGCCCCCGCTACCTGGTGAATCCCACCTTGGAGGTGTTCGCGCTCGGGAGCGTGGGGGTGGGGGTCGCGCCAGGAACGCCGTTGTTCCGAGTGATGGTGGGGACCGCTTTTGGTGGTGTGACGCCTCCGCGGCTGCCCGGGGAGTCATCCGTCAATTGTTCGACGGACCTGAAGCACACGGCGGAGGAGTGCCCCGACCTCGACGAGGATTCGGATCAGATCCGTAATGGTATGGATCGATGCCCCTACGAGGTGGGCACGCTGGAGCGCAGTGGTTGTCCCTGGCGGGACGCGGACGGTGACGGAATCGAGGATGCGCTGGATGCGTGCCCGAACGAGGTGGGCGATGCGGCGTGGAAAGGCTGTCCCATGCCCGATGACGATGGGGACGGCGTGGAGAATGAGCGGGACTCCTGTCCGACCGTGGCGGGCCCACCGGACTCGCGCGGCTGCCCGAAGCATGACCAGGATGACGACGGAATCGAGGATGACGTCGACCTGTGCCCCCAGCAAAAGGGCGAGCCCAAGCTTCAAGGCTGTCCGGAGTCGGATCGGGACGGGGACACCATCGCCAACCGGTTTGACAGTTGCCCCAACGTAGCGGGGACCGTGGAGAACCATGGCTGTCCTCAGTACGAATTGCCGATGGTGACGCTCCAGCGCGCCCGCATGGACCTGATGGTGAAGGTCATGTTCGTGCCCTCTCAACCGGTGCTGGATTCCAGCTCGTATGCCCTCCTGAACTGGGTGGTGAAGGTCATGAACGAACACCCGGAGTTTCCGCTCGTCTCGGTGGGGGCCCACACGGACAACCGGGGTTCCCCCGATGCCAACCTGCAACTGTCACGCGCCCGGGCCGTGGCGGTGATGACGTACCTCATCCAGAAGGGTGTGGCCCCGGAACGGCTGGAGGCCAGAGGGTACGGCGATACACGGCCCATCGATAGCAATGCCACGTCCATCGGGCGAGAGAAGAACCGCCGGGTGGAGTTCGAAATCATCTGGCCCGACTAGGGCCCGTACGACGCGAGGACAGTGAACCCATGAATGCATGGTTGCGGGTCGTGCTGTTATTTGTGGGGCTCGGCTCGGTGCCGGTTCTGGCTGAAGAGCCTGATTCGATTGGGTTGGGTACTGGGCGGGACGGGCCTCTGACGGTGACGGAGGTGGGCCAGGTCATCAATCGTTATGCCCAGGTGATCGGGCCGGTCGCTCCAGGAGATGACGTCCTGCTGGTGGAGGATGCGAACGGATTCTCAGCGGGCGAGTTGGTAATGGTGCTGCAGGTGATGGGCTTGGCGCCGGAGCCTTCACCCGGGGCATCCAAGCCCCGGGCAGTTCCCCAGGATGCCGTGGGCCAGTGGGAGTTCGCTCGAGTGGCGAGGGTTGAAGAAGGGTCGCTGACGTTGACTGAACCGCTGGAGCATCCCTACGCGAATCAGGTGACCCAGGTGATTCGGGTTCCTGAATACACCCGAGTTCATGTCCAGAATGGAGCCAGCCTCCGCGCGGTGCCCTGGAATGGTCGTACGGGGGGGGTGATCGCGTTCCTTGCCACCGAGACTCTGCTCAATGACGGAGAGATCAGCGCGACGGGCGCCGGCTTCCGTGGCGGCAGCCATGTGCCGGAGTCGTTCAAGACAATGAGTTGCATGGGCATGGTCGTGGATACGAGCCCAAGCGCGCAAAAGGGAGAGGGTGCTGTCGTGAGTCAGTATGGTTTCACGGAAATGAGTCGTGAAGCCATGTCAACTGGAGGGAGTGGGGGATTTTGTCCGATGGCGGGAGGGGGAGGCGGTGGTAATGGAGAGGATGGTATCCGAGGCGCTGGGGTCGTGGAGTTGGGCGAAGATGGTCTGAAGTGGGGCGGGCCAGGGGGGACGAAGATCGTGTATACGATGTCTACCCCATTGGTGTTCGGAGGAGGCGGCGGGGCAGGGGGTGGGTATGGAGTGGATTGGCTTGTTCCCAGAGGTGGTTCTGGTGGGGGAGGGCTCATTGTTCGTGCTCGAGAGTTGATTGGGGCAGGCTTGCTCTCCGCTGATGGCGAGAAGGGTGAAGCCGCGAGCACTGGCGGAGCAGGAGGGGGCGGGGCAGGAGGCAGTATCTCCTTGCGATTTACTGGTTCTGCGGTGTGCGACGTTGTTTCGGCTCGTGGTGGCGCCGGTGGCGCTGCTGGGACCCACTTCATGGGCCCAGGTGGTGTCGGTGGAGATGGTGGTTCCGGACGCGTGGCACTTATGGCCGATTCTCATGGAAAGTGCCCTCTCCTCGTTGATTCTGGGCTCATGCGCAACCCACCCCCCCCACCAGTGATTCATGCCAACCAAGAAGCATATCAGAAAATGGAGGGACAGCTTTTCCCTAATCACGATGAAGCTGACGCTTGTGAGGCTCGTGATAATTTCGGGATTGATGCGCCAAAGGACAACATTTACATAAGGGCAGATGGAACACATGCTTTGGTTGTCGAAGGGCACGCCCCTAAACTTTCCGCTGGAGATGTCATCAGGGTGAAAGTCTTCTTCGGGGAAGAGCCTGGTGAGTTCGCTGCCGAGACAGATACCAATGAACATGGGTATTGGACGGTAACCATCAATCGTCCTCCAGGCAAGACTGGCGGCGAATTCAAAGACAATGAGTATTATGTGATTTATGCGAAGGCTGATAAGCCTTCGTGTAGGACTGAGTATGTTGATTTTCGAGTAGATCTGACGCCGCCTGATATTGTTTTTAATGTCAAGCCAATCTTGGTTTCTGATTCAAAATCGACTGTTTTTGAATTTTCGTCCACATCCGGCGATGTAGAGAAATTCGAATGCGCTAGGGGGATTGCTGACGATGCCACGCTAGATTTTGATGAATGCTACGACCCTATTCTTTCTAGTTGCGCCGCAGGTTATTTGCGCTGCGGGGCTGATCGGTTCACGGCCTTGGAAGGTTTTAACGTTTTCAAGGTGAAGGCTACTGATCATGTGGGAAATGAGAAGGTTTCCAACGCGTTCATATGGGAGGTTGACACAAGCGTTCAGGCCGTTGTGTTCCAGCGGCCCTCGGTTGATGATGATTTGTTTAATACTAAAAGGCCTTTCTTTTTTGGCCGGGTCGAGCCTGTTGAGGCTGGAGTCAATGTATCCATTAGTGTTGACAAGGAGGGTGGTCCCAGTGGTGTGGTTTCCGGAGTAGCGGTTTCGGATAAGTTTGGATATTGGTTTTTCTTTCTGCCTGATAAAGTGGAACTCGATCAAGGCCACTATAAGGTGGTTCCCAGGGCGGTTGATCGTGCGAAACATTCGTGGCCGCCGGATGGGGTAGATGAGTCCGTGGAATTTGTGATTGATACGGAGCCCCCTGTGACGACGATTAAGGGCCCGCCACGATCGCCTGAGTTGCATAAGTCACGAAAGTCGAGTTTTGTTTTTTCTACTGATGAAGAGGAGGGAGATGCCGTTACGTTTGAGTGTCAGTTTGTTGAGGGTGGGGTCAATGGTGGCCTTTCTTTCTCTTGTCCAAGGAATGTAAGTTTCGATAAGTTGGCAAATGGTAAGTATACCCTTTCGGTTCTAGCTAAGGATAAAGCGGGCAATGGGGCCACGGATGCGGTGACGTATACGTGGGAGGTTAGTATTGAGCCACCACTTCATCCAAGTATTACTGAGCCGGTTGATGGGTCGGTCGTGGATACGAGGACTCCCATGGTCTCCGGAACAGCTCTGGCTAAGGGTAAGGTGTATATTAGTGTTGATGGCGTTCCTGTTGGTAATTTCGTCCCTGTTGGTGAGGACAGTTCGTGGGCTTTTCAGCTGCCTTTCCGGCTGGATCCTGGCACGCATTCACTGCGTGGTCAGGTCGTGGATGAGAACGATACGTCTAGCGAGTTTTCCCCGGAGATCCATTTTGTTGTTTCGACTCCCCTTGATGAGGATGTGAGCCAAGCCATTGGTGGAGGTCTGGGGTGTAATGGCTCAGGCTCTGCTGGTTTCTTCTCTTATTTCTGGGGAGTGATGGTTTTGATTACGCTTGGTCGAAAGTATCACTCCTGATGCTTGACGGGACCGTTGATGTACAAATGGTGCCCGGCGGCCGACCCGGAATGGCTTCTGGGCTCAGGGGGTGGCGGCGGGCGAGATCCAGACCCCCCGGAACCGCTTGGAGGCGGGCTCCTTCAAGCGCTTGCACTCCACGCCGTCGATCAGGTGGGTTCCGTCGTCACTGAGCACGAGGATCTCGTCCTTGTCCTCGTACGAGACGAAGGCCTCCGGGTTGAGGCCGGAGAAGTCGGCACCGGTGACGACCGTGGGCCGCTCCGCTTTCCCATCCCAGACGAACAGGCGAGAGCCCTCGCTGCCGGACGCGGAGCCTCCGATGATGAGGTAGCGGCCCCTCCACCGGGACATGGAGCGGATGCCCTGGCCCCCCAGGTCCAGCAGCAGCGCGGGGCCCAGTCGCGCGGGCTTGCCCTGGAGCAACTCCAGCGGATTGAGCAGCGTGACGGCGAGCGCCTTGCCCTGGGGCCGCGGATTGCGGAAGCCGATCAGGAAGGACTTCCCATCCGCCATCACCGTCAGGCCCTCGATGTTGAGCCCGCCTTCCTCCTTGGGCGCCTTCTGGGAGGCTGGGGCGAGGCCGAATGGCTTGAGCTGGGGCGCGGCGAGCAGCTCGTCCAACAGGCGCGTGTACGGCTTGCCCTCGAGCCGCACGTCCTTGCCGTCCTCAGATGTACGGGTGGCGAAGAAGCGGAAGCGGTTGGTGTCGAGCTTCCCGGAGCTCTTGCGCCCATGCGACGTCATCCAGAAGGAGAGAGGAGGCAGGGGCGTCGCCGCCTCGATGTCCGTCTCGGGTGCCTGCTTCTTCCCCGCGGGAAGCCCCAGTGAGGAGGACAGGTCGAAGGTCTGCACCGGAGGGCCTCCGGTGTTGCCGTCGTAGACGCGCAGCACGTTGTTCTCGTCATCCCCCACGAGGAACAGGCCGCCCTTGAGCTCCACCGCGCCAGACGCGTCACACGTGCCCTCGAACGTCACGACTTTCCGGGTCGCGGGAGGGGGTGGGGTGGTGATCGCGGGCGCGGCGCCCAGGAAGGTGGTCAGCAGAAGCGAAGTCGTGAACATGGTCTCCCACCCTAGACCCTTCTCCTTACGGGGAGATGTCGTGCGGCTTTCTTCCTCGTCACCCTGGCGTGCCGCGGAGCGTGTCCGGGCCCGGGGGGTGAGGTAGATTGCGGAGATTCGGATGACCCTCTACGCGGAGATCGCCACCCTCATCGCCGAAGGCCGCGCCTTCGTGCTCGCCACGGTCATCGAGAGCGCGGGCAGTACGCCCCAGAAGCCCGGCTCGAAGATGGTGGTGCTCGAGGATGGTTCGCTGCGCGGCACCGTGGGCGGCGGCGCCATCGAGTTCCAGATCATCGAGGCCGCGCGCCAGCTCCTCTCGTCCCCCGAGCGCACCCGCACCCTCGAGACCCACCTCACCCACGAGCTGGGCATGTGCTGCGGCGGCCGGATGAAGGTCTTCCTCGAGAAGCACGAGGCCCCCATGCGCCTCACCCTCTTCGGCGCCGGGCACGTGGCCCGGGAGGTGGCGGCGCTCGCCCTCCACGTGGGCTTCCGCGTCTCCGTGGTGGACGCCCGGCCCGAGTGGGCCACGTCCGAGCGCTTCCCCGGGTGCGAGGTGCTCCTGAAGGATCCCGCTGACCACGCGCGCGCCCTGCGCTCCGACACCCGGGACTGCTTCTGCGTCACCACGCACGATCACCCCCTGGACCAGGCGGTGCTGGAGGCCCTGCTGCCCAAGCCCTCGGCCTACGTGGGCGTCATCGGGAGCCGGCGCAAGGCGGAGCGCTTCCGGATGCGCCTGGCGGCGGCCGGCGTGGAGGCGGCTGCACTGGAACGCCTCCGCTCACCCATGGGCCTGCCCATCGGCGCGCTGACGCCCGCGGAGATCGCCGTCTCCATCGTGGCGGAGCTCATCCAGGTGCACCGGAGCGCGTCTCCCCGGAAGTGAACCTCAGCGCTTCTTGAAGAGTGCCTCCGCGGCGCTCAGGAGCGCATCCCTCCGGTCCGCGTCGGGCCGTCCGCCCTCGCCCATCTGGAAGAGATCGCAGAAGTTGATGACGTCCTTGTCCGAGGGCACCTCGGCGAAGGGCTCCTTGCACTGCTTGGCCGCCGCCTCGTCGAAGTGGCGGCAGTTGCGGCAGTTGCGCAGCGCCGCGCCACAGTGGGGGCACGTCTCGCGCCTCCCCACCTGCGTGCCCACGATGTCCAGCCGGCCTCCGCACCGCGCACACCCTGGCATGCCTCACCTCCCGATTGGAGAGGCCCTCAGTCTACTCAGGTGCGCGAGCGCTGGACGCGCGCATGCAGGGGCACGGGCACCGGCTCGCTGGCCTGGGCCACCTGCACGTCCTCGCTGACTTCCTCCAGCTCGCCGTTGAGCTTGCGCAGCAGCCTCAGCACCCAGGCCGCCGCCGCCGCCGCCGCCGCGAACAGGATGCCCAGCGTCTGGCCGCGC
This sequence comes from Cystobacter fuscus DSM 2262, assembly GCF_000335475.2. NCBI lineage: Bacteria > Pseudomonadati > Myxococcota > Myxococcia > Myxococcales > Archangiaceae > Cystobacter > Cystobacter fuscus. Next base: position 161,751 of record NZ_ANAH02000071.1, read on the forward strand.
TGCCACAGGTACGCCTGCTCCAGCACCGCCCGCCGCCTGGCGAACGTCTCCAGCTGCTGCGTGGCCAGCGTGTCGTTGAAGCTCTCGGCGTACTCGCTGGCCTGGGCCTTGCTCCGCTCCAGCAACCAGGCCGCCTCCGAGCGCAACTGCTCCGCGCGGTACCAGGACGCACCCGCCCCCGCCGCGGACAGCAGGCACACGCACACCGCAGTCGTCACGCTGAACAGTCGCATGTCCCCTCCAGCCCAAGGAAACCGAGGTTGGAAGACAACCCCTCACTGCTCCGGCTTTGCGAAGACAGTAGCCGATGGTAGGGACCCCGTCCGCCATGGGCAAGCCCTACCGTCCGAAAGACCATTATTTCAAGAAAGCCAAGCAAGAGGGTCTCCGCGCCCGTTCCGCCTTCAAGGTGGACGAGATTCTCAAACGCTACCCCTTCTTGAAGAAGGGGGCCACGGTGCTCGACCTGGGGGCGGCCCCCGGGGGCTTCCTGCAGATCCTCGCCGACACGGTGGGGCCGGGGGGACGCGTCATCGGCGTGGACATCGTGCCCATCCGGCCCTTCACCCAGCCCTTCGTGAAGACGGCGGTGCTGGACGTGCTGGCCGACGACTTCGACGCCAAGCTGCGCGAGATGTACGACGGGCCCTTCGACGCCGTCATCTCCGACATGGCCCCCAAGACGAGCGGCATCCGCACCACCGACGAGGCGCGCAGCCTGCGGCTGGCCCGCAAGGCGCTCGAGGTGTCCGTCACCCGGGGCCGCCCGGGTTCGGCCTTCGTCGCCAAGCTCTTCATGGGCGGCGAATTCGAGGAATTCCGTCAGGAGGTGCGTGCCCACTTCGAGGAGGTGAAGCTCGTCCGCCCGGAGGCCACTCGAGGGGCGAGTATGGAAGTGTACGTCATCGGGCTGGTTCGCATGGCCAGCGGGCCGAAATCAGAATAGACTGGATCCATGTCCAACCAGAAACCCCCCACGCGAGGCAATCGCTCGCGCAAGGCGATCACCGCCCTCGATGGCAACGACGAGTTCAGCGTCTTTTCCGTGGAGCCGGAGGCCTACCGGGATCCCGTCGATCTCGGCAAGGGAGGAGATACCCGGGGCCGCCCGGAGGACACGGCGGCGACGAGCTCGGTGGTGCGCTTCTTCCGCCGGATCTTCGGCGAGTAGTCCTCCCCCGGTGGCCGGGCCTCCGCCTCGTGCCGGAGGGGCCGGGGCCCCGGGGTGGATGGCCACATGCGGCCCACGGAGACCTTCGTCGTCGAGGACATCAACGAGGCCCACGGCTTCGCGCGGCTGCGCGTGGAAGGCGGCTCGGGCCTCTTGCACTGTGGGCTCTTTCCCGAGCAGGGCGATGGGGAGCTCAGCCCCCTGCGGCTGCAGATGGGAGACCGGGTGAGGGGCGTGCGCCGGGGACAGACGGTGTCCCAGGTGCAGTGGGTGTCGCGCGCCGCCCCGCCAGAGGCCCTGGTGCGGCGGATGGAGGAGCTGTCACGGCGGCTCGAGGCCCGTGGCCTGCGCGTCGCCGTGGCCCCCGAGTCGCTCGCGGACCACCAGTGGCGCGAGGGTCCCGGCAGTCCGCTCCTGGAGGCGCTCCAGCCCCAGCTGCGGCTCTTCTTCGCCTGGGACACGGCCCATCCCTTCGAGGACGAGCGGCTGCTCGACCGGGTGGAACAGGCCACGGCGGAGCACCTGCCGGGCTTCTCCGTGCTGCCGGTGCCCGGAGTCGCCCGGTTCCGCGTCGAGCCCGGCGCGCACGTCATCGTCGGCGGCGAGCCGGACTGGGAGGAGCCCGCCCGGCTCTTCGATCCGCTCGTGGAGCACATCAACCAGGAGCTGGGCCGCGCCAAGGCGCTCGTGCGCTGGATGCCCGTGCGCGACAACTGGGTGCTCGCCACCCAGGAGCTGGTGGACCTGCTGGTGTCCAATGGCGTCCTGCAGGGCCGCGCCTCGGCCTGAGCCCCGCCAGAGCCCGTTCGGGCTCTCATCGGACCTTCATCGGACCTTCAGAGGAGGGCGGGCTGGCTGGCCACGCGCTCCACGCACGCCACCACGTCGTTGGTGGGAGAGTTCACCACCCGGCCAACCTCCCAGGCCACCAGGGGCTCGTCCTCGTTGGGCACCAGCAGGGGCTGGAGCTCCGCGGCGTCCTGGGGCTCGGGGCGCAGCCATACCGCTTGCGCTTCCGGGCGCAGGATGACGGGCATGCGATCGTGGATGGGCGCCATGAGGCGGTTGGGGCCCGTGGTGATGACGGCGCAGGTTCGCAGCACCTCACCGGTGTCCGGGGCGGTCCACTCCTCCCACAGGCCGGCGAAGGCCAGGGGCCGTCCGTCCTCGCGCTTGAAGAGGTAGGGCGTCTTGGGCTTCGTGGACTGCTTCCACTCGAACCAGCCATCCACGAGCACCAGGCAGCGCCGGCGCTTGAGGGCGGAGCGGAAGCTGGGCTTCTCCGCCACCGTCTCGCCCCGGGCGTTGATGAGCTTGTTGCCGATGGAGGCCTCCTTGGCCCAGGAGGGGATGAGGCCCCAGCGCACGGCGTCCAGCATCCGCTCCCCGTCGTTGAGGACCACGGGCATCAGCTGGGTGGGGGCGAGGTTGTAGCGGGGGCGCTCGAGGGCGGAGCGGACGCCGGCGAGGCCCAGCTCACGGGCGATCGCCAGGGCGGGGGTCTGGATGGTGACGCGGCCACACATGCGCCCAGTATGCCCGGGAGCGGGGGGGCGTGCACGGGCCGCTCACTCGCCGCAGGTCGGCCGCTCGTCGGTGGGGTAGAGCGAGGCGATGCCATAGGTGCCGTTGCGCGTGCCGCACCAGATCCGCCACGCGGTGGGGCCCAGGTCCGCCGCCGCGTACACGCCGCCCTCCTTGCGGCCCCCATCACGGGCGCAGCAGCGGGCGAAGGCGCGGGTGCCAATGGCCACCATCCCCACGGGATCCGCCTGCTGGGTGAAGCCGCCGAGCTTCTTCTCGGCGCAGGACCAGGGCGCCACTCCCCGGTAGCGGATGACGTACTGGCCCTCGCGCAGTGCCTGGCCGCCACGCACCGGCCCGTCGAAGCACAGCTTGCCCTCGGACTCGAGCTGGGCGTAGCGCGGCAGGTAGTGCAGCCCGCCGATGGTGCGCGTGGTCCAGTCATCGCCGCAGAAGACGTGGGTGAAGGCGTTGCGCGGGCCGGTGCTCACCCAGAGGCCGGTGAGCCAGTCGACCTGGGTCTGGCGCGTGCCCGTCCGGCCCGCCGCGGACAGGGCCCGTTGGACGCGGGGATCCTCGTAGTGCGCGGCCATGAAGCGCCGCACGTCCCCCGCGCTCACCGCGGCGTCGGGACGCGCCGGGCACATGCCGAGCACCTCGCGGTCCACCGGCGTGAGCGCGGGCGCCTGGCTCATCAGGGGAGGGCGGGTGCACCGGGTCTCACAGCCCGTGGCCACGGGTGCCTGGGCGGGCAGGGGAGCCACCTCGGGCGCCCTGTCCCGCGAGGCGAGGAACTCACCACTCATGCGCGGCTTCTCGGGCAGATCCGCCGTGCCGTCGCACTTCACCCAGCCCTCGCCCGTCGCCGCCTTCAACTTGCACCACTCGCGTCCGGGCCCTCCCTTCTTGAGCACCGGGTAGGCGACGCCCGGCTCCACGGTGAAGACGACCGCGGAGGAACCGGGCTCCTTCACCGCGCGCAGGGTCTCGCCGGACACGAAGGCTCCCGCGGCGAGGGCGCGCGCGGGGGCGAGACACAGCAGGCTCAGGACGACAAGGAGGGCGGAGAGGCGGACGGGGCGCATGGCGCCGGGAGGATACCCTCTCCGGCCCGAAGGTCGGGCGGACGACGGTGGCCCGGTGCCTAGGCGAGCTTGAGCCGCGCCGACTTGTGCTTGCCCACCTGCACGAGGAACTCGCCCGCGGGCAGCTCGTGCTTGGGGTCCATGACCTTCTCGCCATTGACCCGGACGCCCCCCTGGCCCATGAGCTTGCGGCCCTCGGTGCCGGACGCCACGAGCTTCGCCTCCGCCAGCGCCTTGGCGAGCGCGATCGTCGGCGCGCCCCCGAGCGACACCTCCACCAGCGGTTGATCCTCGACGACGAGCTTCTTCTGCGAGTAGCGCTGCTCCCAGGCCTGCATGGCCTGCTCGGCGGCCTCGGGGGTGTGGAAGCGCGCGGCGATCTCCCGCGCGAAGCCCGACTTGGCCGTCTTGGGGTGCACGGCGCCGCTCGTCACCTGCTCCTTGAGCGTGGCGATCTCCTTGAGCGTGCGCGCGGAGAGCAGCTCGTAGTAGCGCCACATCAGGTCATCCGTGATGCTCATGAGCTTGCCGTAGATCTGCTCCGGCGACTCGCTCAGGCCCACGTAGTTGTCCAGGCTCTTGGACATCTTGTCGCCGGTGATCTTCCCGTCGACCAGCCGGGCATCCAGACCCTCGAGGATGGGGCCCGTCATGATGACCTGGGCCTCCATGCCCTCTTCCTTCATGAGCTGGCGGCCCACCAGCAGGTTGAAGAGCTGATCCGTCGCGCCCAGCTCCACGTCCGCCTTGAGCGCCACCGAGTCGTAGCCTTGCAGGAGCGGGTAGAGGAACTCGTGGATGGCGATGGAGCGGTTTTCACGGAAGCGCTTCTTGAAGTCATCGCGCTCGAGGATGCGCTGCACCGAGTAGCGAGCCGCCAGGCGGATCATCCCCTCGGTGCCCAGCTTGTCCAACCACTCGGAGTTGAAGCGCACCAGGGTGCGCTCCGGGTCGAGCACCTTGAACACCTGCTCCTGGTACGTCTGGGCGTTGACCTTGACCTCGTCGCGCGTGAGCGCGGGGCGCGTGGTGTTCTTGCCCGAGGGGTCTCCGATGAGCGCGGTGAAGTCGCCGATGAGGAACACCACCTGGTGGCCGAACTCCTGGAAGCGCCGCATGCGCGTGAGCAGCAGCGAGTGGCCCAGGTGCAGGTCGGGCCGGCTCGGATCGAAGCCCGCCTTGATGATGAGCGGCTTGCCCGTCTCATACGAGCGCTCGAGCTTCTTCTTGAGATCCTCGGGCACCTGGAGATCCACGGTGCCGCGGGTGACTTCCTCGAACTGCTCCTGGGGGGTCGCCTTGCGCAGGGGGGTTTCGGACATGACGGCGCGGAACCCTAGCCGAAGCGGCCGTGTTTGGCATGTCCTGAAGCCGGTGTCCGCGCGCCGGTCTATATACGTTCCCCCCCTGGACTCATCTCGATCGGGCGCCATGCTCCAGCTTCCTGGCTATTCGCTTCTCGGACTCCTGCAGTCCAGCTCCTCCAGCCTCCTCTACCGAGCCGTACGCGAGGCGGATCGCCAGCCCGTCATCCTCAAGACCCCTCGCTCCGAGTTTCCCGGCGCCCGGGAGCACGCCCGCCTGCGGGGCGAGTACTCGCTGCTGCGGCGCCTGAAGGGGGCGCCCGGTGTGCTCCAGGCCCACGGCCTCGAGTTCCTCCTGGCGCGGCCCGTGCTCGTCCTCGAGGACGTGGGGGGACGGGCCCTGTCGGAAGCGTTGGACCGGCCCTTCGGGCCCGAGCGCTTCCTGCCCCTGGCGCTCGCCCTGTGCACGACGCTGGCCGAGGTGCACCGCCGCGGCGTCATCCACAAGGACATCAAGCCCGCCAACATCCTGGTGTCGCCCGAGGGGCAGCCGTGGCTCATCGACTTCGGCATCGCGACGCTCCAGCAGGCCGAGCACGTGGAGGCCTCGTCCCCCCAGCTGGTGGAAGGGACGCTGGCCTACATGTCCCCGGAGCAGACCGGGCGGATGAACCGGACGCTGGACTACCGCACGGACTTCTACTCCCTGGGCGTCACCTTCTATCAGGTGCTCACCGGGCGGCTGCCGTTGCAGGGCCGGGACACGCTCGAGTGGTTCCATGCGCACCTGGCCCAGGCGCCCGTGCCCCCCCATCAGGTGGAGCCCTCCGTCCCGCCCATCCTCTCGGCGCTGGTGATGAAGCTTTTGTCCAAGGTGGCCGAGGAGCGCTACCAGGGGGCGGAGGGGTTGCGGTTGGATCTGGAGCGGTGCCAGCGGGGCTGGGAGGCGGGCGCGCTGGAGGACTTCCCGCTGGGACGCGAGGACGTGCCCGCGCGCTTCCAACTGCCCCAGCGCCTGTACGGCCGGGAGGCCGAGGTGGCCGCGCTGCGCTCGGCGTTCGAGCGGGTGGCGGGCGGGGGCGGGCTGGAGTGGGTGCTGGTCCGCGGCTACTCGGGCATCGGCAAGTCCTCCGTCGTGAATGAGCTGCAACAGCCCGTGCTGCGCCGCCGGGGCTTCTTCCTCCAGGGCAAGTTCGACCAGTTCCAGCGGGACGTGCCCTACGCCACGCTGGTGCAGGCCCTGCGGGGGCTCGTCCAGCAGGTGCTGGCGGGCAGTGACGCGCAGGTGGACGCCTGGCGCCAGCGGCTGCTGGAGGCGCTGGAGGGCCAGGGCCAGGTGATGGTGGAGCTGGTGCCCCAGCTGGCGCTGATCCTGGGCGAGCAGCCCGCCGCCGCCGAGCTGCCTCCGGCGGAGACCCAGAACCGCTTCCACCAGCTCTTCCTGCGCTTGCTGGGCGTGTTCGCCACGCGCGAGCACCCGCTGGTGCTCTTCCTCGATGACCTGCAGTGGGCGGACCTCGCCAGCCTCAAGCTGTTGGAAACGCTGACGTCGCGGCGGGAGCTGCCCTGGCTGTTGTTGATTGGGGCCTACCGGGACAACGAGGTGACGGCCGCGCACCCCCTGGCGTCGTTGCTGGAGGAAGCGCGCGCGTCGGGGGTACGGCTGGAGGACATCCAGCTCCAGCCCCTGTCGCTCGATCAGACGCGGCAACTGGTGGCGGACTCGCTGCCCGGCGCCGACGCGCGGGTGGTGGCGCCCCTGTCGGTCCTGGTGCAGGAGAAGACCGCGGGCAACCTCTTCTTCCTGCTCCAGTTGTTGCAGACGCTCCACCAGGAGCGGTTGGTGTTCCGGGCGCCCGGAGGGGGCTGGCGCTGGGACGAGGAGGGCGTGAAGGCGCGCGGCTATTCGGACAACGTGGTGGACTTCATGGCGGGGCGGCTGCGGCAGTTGCCCGAGGTCACACGGCGCCTGCTGCAACTGGCCTCGTATGGAGGCAACGTCATCTCCCTGTCCCTGCTCGGGCTCCTGTCCGGGCGGGACGTGGCGGAGGTGGAGAGCGGGCTGGAGCCCGCCCTGATGGAGGGGCTGGTGGTGCGCTCGGGGCCCCAGCACCTGCGCTTCCCGCACGATCGCATCCAGCAGGCCGCCCATGAGCTCATCCCCGCCGGGGAGCGGGACGCCCTCCACCTGCGCGTGGGCCGCTTGCTGCTCGACAGCCTCTCCGCCGAGGAGCTCTCGGAACGGCTCTTCGAGGTGGTGGGTCATCTCAACGCGGGCGTGGCGGGAATGGACGACGCCGCGGAGCGACTGCGGCTGGCCCACCTCAACGCCGAGGCGGGCTCGCGCGCCAGGTCCTCCACCGCCTATCACTCCGCCAGTGGCTACTTCGCCATGGCGTTCTCCCTGCTGCCCGGGGACCCCTGGGAGGCGGATCCCGACTTCGCGTTCAAGGTGCGTCTGGCGCAGGCGAGCAGCGAGTTGATGCGCGGCAATCTTTCCGAGTCGCTCGAGATGGTGAATGAGGCCTTGCCGCGGGCGCGCAGCCACGCGGACATGGCCAATGCCTATATCCTCAGGAGCGAGCTGCTGCGGACTTCCCAGCGCGCGCAGGTCTCCGTGGAGGGCCTCCTGGAGTGCCTGGCGAAGCTGGGCATGCCGCTGCCGCTCACTCCCTCGCCACGGGAACTCGGGGAGATGGAAGCGGAGGTGTGGGCGCTGTTGGATCGCCACCCCATCGAGAGCCTCCTCGCGCTGCCCGCCATGACGGACCCGGACATGAAGGTGCTCATGAGTGTGCTGTCCTCCCTGGCGCCCATGGCCTTTCCCATCGGCGTCGGCTTCGCCGCCCTGGTTTCGGGACGGATGGTGGCCTTGAGCATCCGCCATGGCAACGCGGAGGGGTCCGCGGTCGGATATGTCTCGTTCGCGCTCTGGTATGGCGGAACCCGCGGAAGATACCGCGAGGCGTATGCCATTGGACGGCTCGCGGTCGAGCTGGCCGAGCGCCAGGGCTTGTCCGCCTCCAAGAGCATGATTCTCACCATGTTCGCCTCCATCAACAGCTGGATCCGTCCGCTCTCCGATACGCGGAAGATCATGCTGTCGGGCTACCATCATGCCCAGATGACAGGCGGCTACTCGGTGGCGTGTTACACCTGCTTCACCCTCGTCTTGAACGCCATCATCAGCGGGCGGGAGCTGGGCGAGGTCTATCGGGAGGCGGAGAGCTTCCTGCCGTTCACGCGCAAGTATGCCGTCGCGCACGACATCATTCTCTATCTGCAGCGCATCGTGCAGCAGCTGCGAGGGTTGTCGCGGACGTTCCAATCCCCGAGCGGCGATGGCATCGAGGAAGACGCGCTCATGGCGCGGATCGCGAGAGGGGAGGGCTTCTTCTACTCCGTCTGGGCATCCATCATCCGGATGAAATCCGCCTACCTGTCGGGGGACCACGAGCACGCGCTCCGGCTGCGTGCCCAGGTCGAGCCCCTCATGGTGCACACGCCGCTCGAGGCCTCGCACATTCCCTTCAACCTGTATGGGGCGCTCGCCCTGGCCGTGGCCCATCGGAGCACGCCCGAGCCCGGGCGGCCCGCGGTGCTGGAGGAGATGAGGAAGCACCAGCGCCGGCTCGCGGAGTGGGCCGAGCATTGCCCCGCGAACTTCCTCGCACCCGAGCGCCTGGTGTCCGCGGAGCTGGCACGTGTGGAGGAGCGGCCACAAGAGGCCCTGCGCGCCTATGAGGGCGCCATCCAGGCCGCGCGCGTGCACGACACCCTCCCGTACGTGGGGCTCGCCAGTGAGCTGGCCGCGCGCTTTGGCGAGGAGCAGGGCCTGCACACCCTCGTCACCGCCTTCATCCGCCAGGCGCGCGAGGCCTACTTCCAATGGGGCGCGATGGGCAAGGTGCGCCAGTTGGACGAGCAGTGGCCCCTGCTCCTCACCGCCGTGTCGGTGTCCCAGGGCGGCACCACCACCCGGGACTCGGACACCCACGGCGTGGATGCCCTGGCCGTCATCCGGGCCCAACAGGCCATCTCCAGTGAGATCGTCCTGGATCGGCTGGTGGACACGCTCATGCGCGTGGCGGTGGAGAGCTCCGGCGCCCAGCGCGGCGCCTTGCTGCTGCTCCAGGAGGACGTGCTCCAGTTCGCCGCCGGGGTGCCCCCGCTGTCCACCACGGAAGCCGGGGCGCCCCCCTCCCCGGAGATGTTGCCGCTGTCGCTCGTGGCCTATGCGCGCCGCACCGGCGACTACGTCCTGCTGGATGACCTCGCCCAGCCCCATCCCTTCTCCGCCGACCCCTACTTCGCCACCAACGACGCGCGCTCCCTGCTCTGCCTGCCCCTGCGCCGCCAGGAGACCTTCTACGGGTTGCTGTACCTGGAGAACTCGCTCACCACCCAGGCCTTCTCCCATGGGCGCATCGCGCTCCTGGAGCACCTGGCGTCCCAGGCGTCCATCTCCATCGAGAACGCCCGCCTGTACGCCGAGGTCCGCAAGGCCGGGGCCGCCCTGCGCGAGGCCAACGAGGAGCTGGAAGCGCGCGTGCGCGAGCGCACCCAGGAGCTGAAACAGGCCCAGGCCCAGCTCGTGGAGACCGCCCGCATGGTGGGCATGGCGGAGGTCGCCTCCAGCGTCCTGCACGACGTGGGCAATGTCCTCAACAGCATCGTCGTGGACACCCAGCTCATGCGCGGCGCCGTGTCCAGCTCGCGCATGAGTCGGCTGCAGCAGCTCGCCTCCCTGTTGGAGGAGAAGCGCCCGGTGCTCGCGGACTTCTTCACCCGGGACACGCGCGGCCGCCACCTGGTGGACTACCTGCGCGCTCTCTCCGACGCGCTCTCCGCGGAGCACTCCACCCTGAGCCGGAGCCTGGAGGCGCTGGACGGCAACGTCTCGCGCGTGCGCGCCATCGTCCAGAACCAGCAGGCCCATGTCACCTCCACCCTGCTGATGGAGGAGTGCGATCTGCCCGCGCTGGTGGAGGAGGCCCTGCGGCTGCAGGAGGGCGCCTTGCGGCAGGCCGGCATCACCGTATCCCGGGAGCTGTGCCCCCTGCCGCCGGTGAAGGCCGACAAGCACCAGGTGTTGAAGATCCTGCTCAACCTGTTGAGCAATGCCCGTCAGGCCATGGAGGCCCAGGCGCCCGAGCGGCCGCGCCACCTCGTCATCCGTCTGTCGGCGGAAGGGGGCTGGGTGAGCCTGCAGGTGGTGGACACCGGCAAGGGCATCGCCTCGGAGGTGCGCCCGCGGCTCTTCACCCAGGGCTTCACCACGCGCGAGGGCGGCCATGGCATCGGCCTGCACTCGAGCGCCCTGGCCGCGCGGCTCATGCACGCCCACCTGTCGCTGGACAGCGGCGGGCCGGGCATGGGCGCCACCGCGACGCTGCTGCTGCCCCTCGCGCCCGTCCCGTCCGAGGAGGGGCGGGCACGGGGGAACTAGGTGCCCGGCAGGTGCTCACGGATGCGCTGGATGGAGCGCGCCTTGCCCGTCTTGTCATCCAGATCGAGGACCACGCCCTGGAGGTAGACGAGGTTCTTGGCGACTTCGTACTGGTTGTGGCGCAGCGTGACGAAGCGCTCGATGGACAGCTCCTTGCGTACGCCGATGACGGAGTCGAGCGGGCCGCACATGCCCACGTCGGTGATGAAGGCGGTGCCGCCCGGGAGGATGCGCTCGTCGGCCGTCTGCACGTGGGTGTGCGTGCCCACCACGGCGGACACCTTGCCGTCCAGGTGCGCGCCCATGGCGTTCTTCTCGCTGGTGGCCTCGCAGTGCATGTCCACGAGGATGCAGGGCGTCTGCTTGCGCAGCTCCGCCACGAGTTCCGGCGCCACCGCGAACGGGTTGTCCAGGGGCTTCATGAACACGCGCCCCTCGAGGTTGAGCACCCCGAGCTTGCGCCCGTCCGGCGTCTGGATGACGGTGTGCCCGCGTCCCGGCGCCCCCTTGGGGTAGTTGGCCGGCCGCAAGAGCAGGTGCGGATGCTCCTCCACCCACGGGAGGATGACCTTCTTGGTCCAGAAATGGTTGCCGCTCGTCAGGAGGTTGACCTCACTGTCGAGCAGCGCCTCGGCGGACTCGGGGGAGATGCCGGCACCGCCCTCGCTGTTCTCAGCGTTGGCGATGACCAGGTCCACCGAGTGCCGCGCGATCAACTTGGGCAGAAGGGTGCGCACGGCCAGCACTCCTGGCTTGCCCACCACATCACCCATGAAAAGGACTATCACGTGTCGAGGAAATCCCAGTCGCGGTAGAGCCCGCGCATCGTCTGCGACTCGGTGACGACGAGGTCCATGTCCACGTCGTCATTCGTCGTGGGCAGGGTGTCGACGATCTGGTCGCCGAAGGCAAGTCCCACGCGCCGGCTGCGCGCGGAGGCCGCCTTGAGGGTGGCGTCGTAGTAGCCGCCCCCACGTCCCAGCCGCTTGCCATCGCGCGTGAAGCCCAGGCCGGGCACCACGAAGAGATCGATCTGATCCACCGCGATGAGTTCCGACGAGTTGGTGGGCTCGCGCACCCCCAGGCGTCCCGGCTCCAGCTCCGCCTCGGACTTGATGGCGCGGAAGGCCAGGATGCGCCCGTGCACATGCGACAGCGGATAGCAGACGATCTTCTCGTCCTGCAGGGCCGCGATCAGGATGTCCCGGGTGGGCACCTCGCCTCGGATGGGGGCGTAGAGCGCCACCGTCCTCGCCTTGTTGTAGTAGGGGGTCGCCAGGAAGCGCGACTGAACCTTCAACCCCCGCTCGTCGATGATGTCGGGTGTCATCGCCTTGCGACGAGCCGTCAGCTCTTCACGCAGCGTCACCTTCCGACCCACTCCCTCTTGCGCCACCGTCTCGCTCACCTGCCCCACTCCCCGCCAAGAGAAAGAAAAAGCCCCCCGCGAAATGGCCGTGTGCCTAGCGTCCATTGAACCCTAAAAAGCCAGGTGGGGTTCGAAGTCATGGAACCGTAGGCTTCCCTCATCCCCGAAGGGGAGGGCTTGCTCATGGAACCTGAAACGGACCCCGTGATGGACGTATCGGTTCGAATTTCTGCTGGGCATCACGCGCCCCGCAGGGGACAAGACCTTACAATCAAATTCTAACGGACTTCGACACCAGGAAACTCCTGGAAACCCCAGAAGCATCTACGGGAATGATAAGGACGTGGGGGTGATGGGTCAAGCCATCGCCGCGCGTTTACAAGGCGGTCGGGGCCCTCGTATGATGCGGCGCTCCATCCATGGTGTCCGTTTCGAGAACAATCAGCCTGGCGGCGTTGATCGCCGTTGTTCCTGGCGCGCGGGGGGCGGAGCTCCCCCTCCAGGGCAGCTACCAGGCGGACATCTGGGGCACGGTGGAGTTGAGCACCGAGGGCGAACGCCTGGTGGGCCGGGCGAGCAAGGGCAACCCATGTGGGCTCGAGCCCGGGACGCCGGTGCTCGACGGGACGTTGCAGGGCCGGGTGCTCGTGGGGCAGTTCGAGCTGTGCCTGCAGGGCGAGGGCTGCCCGGAGCGGCAGTCCCTGCCGGTGCTCGGCTTCCACAGCCCCGAGGAGGGCTCGCTGACGGCCTACGTGCGCATCCAACAGGGGTGCCTGTCGCCGGTGTTGGGTCAGGAGGGGCTGGTGGTGCTGCGCTCGCCCAGGGCGGTGAGCGCGGCCCAGGAAGCCGCCGCGGCGGCGCGCGCCAGCCTGATGTCCGGGCGGGGGGCGAGCAGGCGCAACCCCGAGGCCGCCAAGGCGGCGCTGGAGCGGGGCGAGCAGTTGCTGCGCGAGAAGAAGTGGGGCGGCTCGGTCGCCGAGTTCGAGCGCAGCATCGCCCTGGGTGAGCAGAGCTGGGTGGCCTTCTTCGGGCTGGGCACCGCCCAGTTGATGCGCAACCAGCTCCCCGAGGCCGTCGAGATGCTGAGCCGGGCCCAGAAGCTCAACAAGCGCGAGCCGAACATCGCCTACACCCTGGCGTGTGCCTACAGCCGGCTGGGAAAGAAGGATCAGGCGCTGCTGTTCCTGGAGCAGGCGGTGAAGTCGGGATACGCGATCAAGGCGGGCTCGCAGGATCTCGGGCTGGAGAAGCTCCTGTTGTCGGATCCCGGCTCCATCGCGCGGTACACGGAGAACATCCAGGAGGCCTTCAAGAACGCCGAGGCCCCCGCCAGAAGGCGACAAGCCCAGGGACCGTGAGCGCGTGAGTTCCTCTGCTTCTCCGAGGGTTCCTCGCATCCTCGGCCACTACGAAATCCTGTCCGCCCTGGGCAAGGGGGGCATGGCCGAGGTCTTCCGCGCCCGGGTCCTGTCCGGACCGCGCCAGGGCTGGGTCGTGGCCCTCAAGCGGCTGTTGCCCTCGCTCGTGCAGGATCCCGCCTCGCTCGCGCTCTTCGACGCCGAGGCGCGCCTCACCCAGCTGCTCAACCACCCCAACATCGTCCAGGTGCTGGACGTGGGCTCGGTGGCCGATCAGCACTTCATGGTGATGGAGCTGGTGGACGGGCGCGACCTGGGCCACATCCTGCGCCGCTGCAAGCAGCGCGGCATCTACCTGCCCCTGGATTTCGCCCTCTACCTGTGCCGGGTGCTGCTCGACGCGCTCTCCTACGCCCACTCGCTCCCGGGGCCCAACGGCGGGCCGCTCGGGCTCTTCCACTGCGATGTGTCGCCCTCCAACCTGTTCATCTCCCGCCTGGGCGACATCAAGCTGGGGGACTTCGGCGTGGCGCGCCTGCGCGTGGACGGCGTGCTCCAGGGCGGGGAAGTGCTCGGCAAGCCCTACTACCTCTCGCCCGAGGCGCTCCAGGGCGAGCTGTCCCCTCAGGTGGACCTGTGGGCCGCCTGCGTCGTGCTGTACGAGCTGCTCACGCTCCAGCGCCCCTTCGTCGGCGCCACGCCGGAGGAGGTCTTCAAGAAGATCATCTACCGGGACTACGTGGCGCCCAGCCTCATCCGCCCGGAGATCCCCGAGCCCCTGGAGGAGATCATCGCCCGGGGCTTCAGCATCACCCCCGCGGAGCGCTTCACCAGCGCCGAGGACTTCGCCGCCGCCCTGACGCCCCACTACGACGAGTGGGTGGGCACGCCCCTGGCCATCGCCGCCGTGGTGCGCGGCCTGTTCGGCATCACCGACGCGAAGTAGCGAACTGGGCGGGAGGTGGGCGCCTGGTGGGTTGCTCGCCGCTGCCTGCCGGGAGCGCCGTGCGTGCGGAGATTTCTTCTCTGCGCGGGCGCAGGTGCGCCCAGGGAGGACGACGATCATGGCGAACCAGGAGCAGAAGAAGCCCCAGGAGCAGCGGGAGGCCCAACCGGAGCGCGAGACGGAGCGCCAGCCGTCCAAGCCCCAGGAGTCCCACGAGGGGCTGCCGGGCTATGGGCAGCCTCCGGACGAGGTGCGCAAGGGCTGGCTCCCCGAGCAGAAGTGGTGAGCAGAAGGGGTGCGCGACGCGGGGCGGGAGGCTAGGGGGTATTCAGCTCACGGGCCCGGGGCACGTGCCGCACGAGCGCCTCCACGACGCGCTCGACTTCCTCGCGGGTCGTGGTGGGGCCCAGGGAGAAGCGCAGGGTGGCGTGGGTGCGAGCCGGGGAGAGCCCCATGGCCCGCAGCACGTGCGAGGGCGTCAGCGTCCCCGAGGCACAGGCCGCTCCCGACGAGGCACAGATGCCGTCCAGGTCCAGGGCGATGAGCAGCGCCTCGCCGTCCGCTCCCTCCAGGGTGAGGCTGCTCGTGTTGGGCACCCGCGGGGCCACCTCGCCATTCACCGTCACGTCCGCGAGCCGTGAGCGCACCTCGCGCTCGAAGGTGTCGCGCAGGGCGCCCAGCCGCTCGGCGACGGCCGGCTGTTCCTGCCAGGCCAGCTCCAGCGCCAGGGCGAACGCCTCCGCGTAGGGGACGTTCTGGGTGCCACCGCGCCGCCCGGCCTCCTGGTGCCCGGGCGTCAGGGCCTGCACGTCCACGCCCTTGCGCACCACGAGCACTCCCGCGCCCGCGGGCCCGCCGAACTTGTGCGCCGAGAGCGAGAGCAGGTCCGCGTCCACCTCGCTCAGGCGCAGGGGCAGCTTTCCCGCCGCCTGCACCGCGTCCGTGTGGAACAGGATGCCGCGCTGACGGCACGCGCGCGACACGTCCGCCACCGGCTGCACCACGCCCGTCTCGTTGTTCGCCCACATCAGCGAGCACAACAGCGTGTCGGGCGTCAGGGCCTCGAGCAGCGCCTCGCGTGGCACCTGGCCCGTGGCGTCCGGCGGCAGCCGCACCACCTCCGCGCCCAGGGCCTCCAGGTGGTGGAGCGCCGCCAGCGCCGACGGATGCTCGATGGCCGTGCTCACCACGCGCCGCTTCCGGGGCTCCTTCCTCCCGAGCCACACCCCCTTGAGCGCCAGCGCGTCCGCCTCCGAGCCCGAGCCGGTGAAGCACACCTCCTTCGGCTCGCAGCCCAGCACCCGGGCCACCCGTGCGCGCGCCGCGTCCAGCCGGCCCCTCGCCTCGCGGCCCATCCGGTGCACGCTGGAGGCATTGCCGAAACCACCCTCGGTGAAGGCCCGCGACAGCAGCGTGGCCACCTCGGGCCGCACCGGCGCCGCCGCGTTGTAGTCCCAGTAGATCACGGCGAGGGCGCCGACAGGAGCGCCACCGGCCGCTCGTCCGCGACCCCGAAGGCATCGAGGAAGCGGTGCACCAGCTCGCGCTTGATGGCCTTGCGCTGGTTGGCGCGGCCCGACAACGGAATGCGCGCGCCCGCCATGCTGCCGTGGCCTCCGGCCGAGCCGCCGTAGTCCCCGCAGATCTCCCGGATGAGCCGGCCCGCGTTCATCCGCCGGTCCTTCACCCGCAGGGACAGGAAGAGCTGATTGCGGAACGTGGCGTACGCCAGCGACCACTTCATCCCCTCGAGGAACATCAGGCGCTCGGCCACCTCGGCCACCATGTCCGGCGAGTAGACCTCCTTGAGGTCCGTGACGATCGCCGTGTCCCCGTACACCTTCGCCCGCTCGTAGGCCGTGTGGTACATCTGGAAGTAGCGCGCGGGCAGCTCCGGGTGTTCGATCTGCCCGAGCAACTGCTTGTCCGCCCGGGGGAACAACCACAGGTACGTGTCGATGTCCGTCGGGGTCGTCTCGCGCCCCAGGTCGCGCGTGTCCGCCTTCAGGCCGTAGAAGAGCGCGGTGGCCACCTCCGTCGAGGGCTCCAGGCGCGCGGCGCGCAGGTACTCCACGAGCATCGTCGAGGTGGAGCCGTAGTCGCCGCCCACGTCCGCGAAGGGGGCCTCCAGGCTCTCGTCGCGCAGGGGGTGGTGGTCGATGATGATGTCCACCTCGCGGCGCAGCCGGGGCGGCACCGCGTGGTTGCCCGTGGGCGGCTGCGTGTCCACCAGCCCGAGCAGATCGTACTCGTCCAGGTCGACCTGGGAGATGGGCACCACGGGCAGGCGCAGCACCTTCACCAGCGCGATGTTCTCCGCGCGGCCGATGAGTCCGCTGTAGGCCACGCGCGCCTCGGCCACGTCCGCCCGCTCGCGCAGCAGTTGGGCCAGGGCCACCGCGGAAGCGAGCGAGTCGGGATCCGGGTTGTCGTGGGTGAGCACGAGGGCCTTCTTGTGCCCTCGGGCCACTTGAATCATCCGCTCCAACTTCGCTCGAGCGGGGAGGGTCGCCAGACGCGGTGGCGGAGGCTCGGTTTCTCCACCTCCGGACATCTTCCGGCCATTGGCTGTGGGGGTCGCGGGCATGAGATGGGTGTTTACTCGCTGTTGGCTCGCTCGGGCGTGGCGATTCGAGGAGGATCGGAAAGGAACCGCGCTTCTCCAAGAATGTTGACGGCGCGCCGCGCCTTCACGGGGAAGCCCCCGGGCGGGGGCCCGAGTGCTTCCCTGTCCACCATCCCGTGTCGCCGTCTAGTTGATCGCCTTGTAGCGCCGGGCCATGTCCTTGAAATACTTGATGCCGTTGTCGAGTGAGTTCTCGATGGCATCCATGAGCAGCGTGCGGAACAGGCCTTCCGCGCCGCGCAGGGACTCGTAGTAGCGCTGGCGATCGATGGAGTGGATGATCGCCGGCATGTAGCCGTGGCGCAGCAGCACGAGGTTGGTGAGCATCCGCCCCACCTTGCCGCTGTTCTCCGTGAAGGGGAACACCTGCATGAAGCGGTGCTGTACCACCGCCGCCTGCTTGATGGGATGGAACTCACGGAACTCGGCGCTGGCCGTGTAGTCCACGAGCTTCTCCAGTCCGGGCTGGATCTTCGCCGGCTGGGCGATCTCGTGGAAGTACGTGCGGTGCAGGGGCATGTCCTTGCGGTAGCCGCTGCGCTCGCGCTCCTTGGCGAGCTCCTTCTCGGTGCGATCCCGCCGCTCGATGTTGGCGCGCGTCGCCAGGGCCTCGGGCGTGTTGCCGCAGAGCAGATCGTGGATGCGCTTGATGGTGGTGAGGGTGATCTGCGCCTGCTTCTTGCCCGTGGCCGCCGCCTCCTCGCGCAGGTAGTCGCACGCGGCCTTGTGGTTGCGCACCTCGAGCACCACGGGGATCATCGCGGGATCCATGGTGGAGCGCTCGGGGAAGAGCGCCGAGACCAGCTCCTGCTGGGTGTACACCGTCCCCTCGAGCGCCGCGTCGTGGTAGATCCACGACATCTCGAAGCGCTCCAGGAAATCGCGGCCCTTGTCCTTGTAGATGCCAAGGTAGTCGCGCAGCGCTTCGTTCTTCTCGTCAATCTCTTGGTAGCGTTCCTTCACGGACGTGACGCTCCTTCACACCGGCTCACTATTATATACCGGCGGACTGGGACCGACAGGGCCCGGCCGGGCGATGAAACGGGCACGGGATTGTAGAAATTCCAGGGGGTTAGGGCAACGACGACACCGCGGCTCTATAGACTGACGAGGAAGACTTCACACGCCTGGTCCAACAAGTCCTTGGACAGGGCTGGGGGAATCTGCCGGTAGCGGGCAGCGTCCCGGATGAGCTGCACCAGGTCTCTCGGATGGCAGGCGCGCATCTGCATGTTGCGCGGCCGGTAGTAGTGCTCGAACAGGTAGGTGACCGCCTGGTCCACGTAGGGAATGCCGGCCGCCTGGCACACCTGGGCGAAGATCTCCCGGTAGACCTCCTCGTCGGGATTGCCGACTTCGATCTTGTACTTGATGCGCCGCAGGAAGGCGTCGTCCACCAGCTCCTTGGGGTCCAGGTTGGTGGAGAAGACGAGCAGCTGATCAAAGGGGATCTCGAACTTCTTGCCCGTGTGCAGGGTGAGGAAGTCCACCCGCTTCTCCAGGGGGACGATCCACCGGTTGAGCAAGTCCGTGGGGTGGACCTTCTGGCGGCCGAAGTCGTCGATGAGGAGCATCCCGCCGTTGGCCTTCACCTGGAAGGGCGCCTCGTAGAAGCGCGCGGTGGGCGAGTAGATGAGATCCAACGTCTCGAGCGTCAGCTCGCCGCCCACCACCACCGCCGGGCGCCGGCACAACTGCCAGCGGTGGTCCATCTCGAAGGTCTGCCGCCGACCGGCCGCGTCGCGCTCGGACTCGAGGTGGACGGGGGTGTGGTTGAGGGCATCGAAGACCTTGATGATCTGGTTGTCGATCTCCAGGCAGTGGGGGATGAAGACCTCGCCGCCGAACATGCGGCTGATGGCCTCCGCCAGGCTCGTCTTGCCATTGCCCGGAGGGCCGTAGAGGAAGAGCGAGCGGCCGGAGTTCACCGCCGGGCCCAGCTTGTCCATCAGGTCCGCGGACACGGTGAGGTGGGACAGGCCCAGCACCAGGTCCTCGCGGCTGATGACGGGGCTCTCCTCGGTCTGCGCGGTGATGAGGGCGTTGTACTGCTCGATGGGCACGGGGGCGGGACCCACGTAGGTGCTGCGCTCGATGGCGCCGCGCGCGTACTCCCGGCCCCGCTCGCTGAGCACGAAGTCCACCGAGGCGCGGCCAAAGCCCTTGCCTCCCCGCAGGTCCACCAGCTTCTCGGTGGCGAGGAAGTCCACCACGCGCTCCATCACATCCGGCCAGGGCAGGCGCAGCTCCTGGGCGATGTCCATGCCCGTGGCCGTGCCCTGGTAGTACAGGTAGCGCAGGGCGATGTCCGACAGCAGACCCATCTTCAACCCCGTCTCCTCCAGCGACTTCGGCTCCGGCGGAGCGATGTCGAGGATGGTGGGGTTTTCCAGGTTGAAGGGGTTGGGTGGGGCGGCGTACTCGGGACGCATCGATTCCTCTTTTAGCCTATCCGCCCCTGTCGGGGCACGTCTCGCGACGTGACCCCCTGGTTGCCAGGCGACTCAGATGTAGGTGAGCCAGTGCGTGTAGCGCGGCTCCAGGCCCCGGACGGCGCGGAAGTACGTCTCCTGGACGTACTGGGTGATGGGGCCGGGCTTGCCGGTGCCCACCATGCGGTCGTCCACCTCGCGCACGGGGGTGATTTCCGCGGCGGTGCCGGTGAAGAAGACCTCGTTGCAGATGTAGAGGGCGTCGCGGGTGACGGTGACCTCCTCCACCTCGCGGCCCGAGTCGCGCAGGATCTTCAGCACCGAGTCGCGGGTGATGCCGTCGAGGATGGGGGAGGAGAGGGGGGGCGTCTTGATGATGCCCTTCTTGTTGACGAGGAAGAGGTTCTCGCCGGAGGCCTCGGCGACGAAGCCGCTGATGTCCAGGAGGATGGCCTCGTCGTAGCCGCCGAGCACCGCCTCGCGCTTGGCGAGGATGGAGTTGACGTACTGGCCGGTGATCTTCCCGCGCACCATGTTGACGTTGACGTGCATGCGGGTGAAGGAGCTCACCTTGGCGCGGATGCCCTCGCGGATGCCCTTGTCGCCGAGGTACGCGCCCCAGTCCCAGGCGGTGACGGCCACGCGCGTGGGGTTGATGGCGCCCAGGCCCATGGCGCCATCGCCCATGAAGACGATGGGGCGCAGGTAGGCGCCATTGGCGAACAGCTCCTTCTGCGCGCGCAACAGATCCAAGCACGCCTCGGCGACCTGCTCGCGCGTGAAGGGCATCTTCATCATGCAGATGTGCGCCGAGTCGAACAGCCGATCGATGTGCTCCTGCAGGCGGAAGATGGCCAGCCGGCCGTCATGCGTGCGGTAGGCGCGGATGCCCTCGAAGCAGCCCAGCCCGTAGTGCAGGGCGTGGGTCATGACGTGCACCTGGCCCTCGTCCCATTTGACCATCTTGCCGTCGAGCCAGATCCGGTCGGAGCGCAGCACACTGGAGGAGGTGGAACTCATTCGGGAAGCTTCCTTTGGGACGGAGAGAGGTACGGACGCGGCGGCATTCTTCGCGGGCGGGATTTTCAAGTCAAAGCATCTGGTGGAGAACCGGCACGAAGCACCCGGGGCCGGTTCTCCACCCGCCGCGGGAAGAGGTAGCCCTGACGCAGCACGTCGGCCTCCCCGGCGGCGAGCAGTCCCTCGCGTCCTCGCTCCAGGGCCTGTCTTGGCGCCTCTCGTGGGGAGCCCGGGGCGCTCAGGCCTGGGCGATGCGCGCGAGCTGCTCCCGGGCCTTCTCGAGGTCCGACTCGTGCTTGAGCACCAGGTTCAACGTCGCCGCCACCAGCTCCGCCGACAGCACCTCCGCGTTGAGCAGGGCGAGGCCGCGCACCCAGTCGAGCGTCTCGCTGATGGAGGGCGACTTCTTCAAGTCCAGCTCGCGCAGCGCCGCCACCGCCTCCACCACCTGGGTGGCGAGCGTCTGGGACACCTCGGGCAGGCGCTGGCGGATGATGCGCAGCTCGCGCTCGCGGTCCGGAAAGCCGATGTGCAGGTGCAGGCAGCGCCGCTTGAGCGCGTCCGACAGCTCCCGCGCGTTGTTCGACGTGAGCACCACCCGCGGCACGTGCCTCGCCTCCAGGGTGCCCAGCTCGGGAATCGTCACCGCGTTGTCCGACAGCACCTCCAGCAGGAAGGCCTCGAACTCCGGATCCGCCTTGTCGATCTCGTCCACCAGCAGCAGCGCCGGCCGCTCCGAGCGCAGCGCCTGGAGCACCGGCCGCGGCAGCAGGAAGCGCTCGGAGAAGAACACCGCGTCGCTCGCCGCCAGCCGCTCGGCCGCCTCGCCCAGGGTGCCCGCTCCCTGGACCAGCTCGCCAATCTTGTCCTTGAGCAACTGGGTGTAGAGCAGCTGCTTGGCGTACTCCCACTCGTAGAGCGCCTTGGTCTCGTCCAACCCCTCGTAGCACTGCAGGCGGATGAACTCGCGACCCAGCGCCCGCGCGAGCGCCCGCGCCAGCTCCGTCTTGCCCACTCCCGCCGGGCCCTCCACCAGGATGGGTTTGGCCAGCCGGTCCGCCAGGAAGCTCGCCGTGGCGATCTCCGGCGAGGCCAGGTAGCCCACCTGCTCGAGCCGCGTCGCCGCGTCTTCCACGCCGCGCAGCGTGTGGGTGTCGGTCGGAGGGGGGGGGAGGCTCACACCCGTCAAATTAGTCGAAGAACTTTCAGACGACTGCGGCAAAAATGCCAGGGTGCCTGCCTCGCCGCTGCCCAGGCGACACACGCGGCTCGCGGCAAACGGGCGGAACGACTGCGGAATATTTTTCCCCATGCTGGGCACGTCACGTGCATGGAAACCGTCGAAGATCGAGCGACGGAGGCAGTGATGATGTCCTGGGTGTGGCGGATGATGCTGGTGGCGGTGGTGACCCTGGTTCCCGGGGCCTTCATGCTGCTCGTGTCCTACCTCGCGACCCGGACGATGTGGGAGCACTGGCGGCAGGCACAGCAGGAGTCCCTGGAGAGCGGCGTGCCGGTGTCGTTCCGGGACGTGCTGGCCACGGTGCACCTCAAGGAGCTGGTGCAGCAGGCGCGCGCCACGCTGTAGGCGTTCGCCGCGCGCGGTGAGCGCGGGACCCGGAGGCCCCGCGCTCCCAACGGCCGGAGTTACTTGTCCAGCTCGTCCACGAGCGACGTCCAGTCGGCCTCGTCCTCGGCGGCGGCGCCGGGCACCGGCATGATCATGGTGCGCTCGGGGGCGCTCTCGTCATCGGCGAGCGAGGGAGCCGGAGCCGGAGCGGGACGCTTCGCGGTGGCACCCGCGGCGGGCTTGGCGCCGGGACGAGCCGCGGGAGCGGCCCGGGGCGCCGCGGGAGCGATGGTGGGAACGGCCTGCTGGGTGGCCAGCAGATCGTCATCCTCCACCGGGGGCCTGGTGGCGGCCGGCTTCACCGTGTTGGGGGCGGCGCCGCCCTTCGTCTTGAAGCGGGCCAGCTCCAGCTCGGCGACCTTGAGGGCCTTGCTCTTCTCCTGCACGGACTGCTGCAGGCGCGCGATCTCCTGGGCCTTGAGCGCCTCGCGACGCTCCAGCTCCGCCTTCTGACGGACGGCGAGATCCTCGAGCTCCTTCTGCTGCTTGGCCTCCAGCTCCTTGCGCTCCTTGAGGGCGGTGGCGAGCTTGGTGGAGGCGTCGGTGGCCTTGGCCTCGGCGGCAGCCAGCTTCGCGTTGAGTTCCTTCTCCGCGCGCACCTTGGCACCCGCGGCGTTCTCCACCGCGAGCTCCATCTCCTGGACCTTCTTGGCGCGGGCGGCGAGCTGGGCCTGGGCCTCCTTGACGCGCTCCTCGGCCTCGGCGGCGCGGGCCTGGGCTTCCTGGCCGAGCTGGGCCACACGGGCCTCGGAGCGAGACAGCTTCGCGTTCAGCTCCTCCTGGGCACGCTTCGCCTCGGCGCGCTCCTGGGCCTGGGCCTGCTGGAGGGCCTGGGCCTGGGCGTGGGTCGCGGAGAGGTTGGCCGCGAGGCCCTCGCGCTCGGACTGGAGCTTGGACTGGGCGGCGGCGGCGGCGCGCAGTTGCTCGTCGCGGGCGGCCATCTGCTTGCGCAGGGCCTCCAGCTCCGAGTTGAGGCCGGCGAGCTGACGGGACAGCTCTTCCTGGGCGCGGCGCGCCTGCTCCGCCTCGTGCTGGCGGCGCTCCTCCTGCTGCTTGAGCTGCTCGGAGCGGGCGGCCACCTCGCCGCGCAGACGCTCGCGCTCCTGCGACAGGCCGCTGAGCTTCTGGAGGGTGTCGGACAGCTCCTGGTTCTTTCGCTCGGAGTCCTGCTCGAGGATGTCGATGCGGCGCTGGGACTCGGCGCTGAGCGTGTCGAGCCGCTCCTGCAGGTCGTTGCGCTCCCCCTCGGCCTGCGAGAGCTGCGAGCCGAGCTGGGTGACCTCGGAGACGCGGCTGCCCAGCTCCTGCTTGACGAGGAAGAGCTGCTCCTCGAGCTCCTGACCCTGATCGCGCGCCTGGGCGAGCTGGGACTCCAGGTCGGCCTGGGTGCTGGCCGCCTGCTGCTGGGTCTGCACGTGGGCGGCCTGTTCACCCGCGAGCGCCTCGCGCGTGGCGGAGAGGTTGCCCTGGGTCTCGGCCAGCTCGGCGCGCGTGAGGCCGAGCTGCTCGGACAGCTCCTCCTCCATGGCCTGCTTGAGGGCCTCGGTCTCCTGGAGGAGGCTGTTGACGCGGGCGATCTCCTTGTTCGCGGAGATCAGCTCGGCCTCGCGCTCGGCGCGCGCCTGCACGGTCTGGGCGAGCTCGTCGCGGGTCTGATCCAGCTGGCCCTGGGTCTCGGTGAAGGCCTGGGTGGTGGCATCCAGCTCGCCACGCGTGGCGGAGAGCGACTCCTCGGTCTGGGCCAGGGTGTCCTGGGTGGTGGCGAGGGTGGTCTGCGTCTCGGTCAGCGCCTGGGTGGTGGCGTCCAGCTCACCGCGCGTGGTGAGGAGCGTCTCCTCGGCCTGGGCGAGCTTGTCCTGGGTGTCGGTGAGGGTGGCCTGGGTGCTGGTGAGCGTCTGGGTGGTGGCATCCAGCTCGCCGCGCGTGGCGGAGAGCGACTCCTCGGTCTGGGCCAGGGTGTCCTGGGTGGTGGCGAGGGTGGTCTGCGTCTCGGTCAGCGCCTGGGTGGTGGCGTCCAGCTCGCCGCGCGTGGTGAGGAGCGTCTCCTCGGCCTGCGCGAGCTTGTCCTGGGTGTCGGTGAGGGTGGACTGCGTCTCGTTGAGCGTGGCCTGGGTGCTGGTGAGCGCCTGGGTGGTGGCGTCCAGCTCGCCGCGCGTGGTGAGCAGCGTCTCCTCGGCCTGGGCGAGCTTGTCCTCGGTGTCGGTGAGGGTGGACTGCGTCTCGCGGAGCGTCTGCGAGGTGGCGTCCAGCTCCCCGCGCGTGGTGGAGAGCGTCTCCTCGGTGGTGGCCAGCCGGGACTGGGTGTCGGTGAGCGTCTGGGTGGTGGCGTCCAGCTCCCCGCGCAGGGTGGCGAGGTCCGCGTCGCGCTCGGCGACGGTCTCCTGGAGCGCCTGCACCTGTCCGGTGAAGTCCGCCTCCATGGCGTTCTTGGCGGCTTCCAGCTCGTTGCGCGCCAGGGTGAGCGCTTCCAGCTCGGCCGTCAGCTCGTTCTCGCGATCGGCCAGGTGCGCCTTGGCGGCCTCGACCTCGCCTTCCAGCTCGCCGATGCGCTCCATCTGCTGCTGGATGTTGGCGTTGAGCTCCGCCTCGTGGTTCTCGTTGCGGGCGATCGTCTCCTGCAGCTCGGTCTCGAGCGTGGCGACCTTCGCGTCGCGCTCCTCCAGGCGCTGGTTGAGCAGCTGCTCCTCGGCGTCCTTGTCGAGCTGGAGCTGCTCGCGCTCGGCGGTGGTGCGCGCCAGGTCCGCGGAGAGGACGGAGATCTGCTCGTTGAGCCGGGCCTCGAGCTCGGCGCGCTCGGCGGAGATGCGCTGGATCTCCGCGTCCGCCTGGGCGCCATGCTGCTCGGCGGCGAGGGCGCGCGCCTCCAGGGTGCGCACGGTCGTGTCGCGCTCCTGCTCGGTCTGGGCCAGCCGCTCCTGCAGCGCCTGGATCTCCCCGGTGAGCTCGGAGTAGCGCTGATCGCGCTCGCCGATGGTGCGCGCCAGCTCGCCTTCCACTTCCTCGATGCGCTGCTGGCGGCGGCCGAGTTCGGCCTCGTGCGCCTGCACCGTCGTGGTGAGCCCCTGCTCCTTCACCTCGAACTCGAGGGTGACGATGTTCAGGTGCTTCTCGAGCTTCTCGTACTCGTCGCGCAGATAGCTCAGCTCGCCCCCGCGACGCGACAGCTCGTCCTCGAGGTTGGTCACCGAGCGGCGCAGGACGTTGATGTCCTTCTCCTTGGAGGCGACGACCTCGATGAGATCCTTCTCCGCGGAGAACTTCTGCAAGAGCAGGTCGTCCACGGTCGCGCCGTGCTCGCGCTCCTTCTGGAGCATGCCCTGCTGGGCCTCGTTGAAGCGGCGCAGCAGGTCATCCACCTGCATCTTCAGGCCCTGCAGCTCCACGTCCTTCTCGTGGAGGCGGTCCTCGACCGAGAGCAGCTCGCGCTCGCGCACGTTCCACACCTCGGACAGCCGGGCGATCTGCGCCTCGCGCACCTTCAACTCATCGCGCAACAGCTGCACCTTGCCCTCGGGCGTGCCCATCATGTCGCGTCGCGGCGGCGGGCGCCGGAGTTGACGCGACTCGGCGAGCAGCTCGGCCTTGCGGTCGGCGATGGACTGGAAGGCGCGCTCGAGGAAGGTGCGATCCTCCTCGGTGATGGCGCTGCGGCGCTCGCGCTTGGGCAGCCGGGGCGGAGCGCCCGCGGCGGTGGGGGCGCCCTTGAGCGGCGGCGGCGTGGAGGGCGCGCCGTCACGCGGTGCGGCATCCTGCTCGGATTCGCCCGGCGGCATGATGTCCACGCTCAGCGACGCGAGCTCTCCCATCTCGAAGGGGATGGAGAGGTAGCCGTCCGCGGCGCCCGGCGTCTGACGGTGCTGCTGCAGCCCGTCCGCGCCCGTGTCCGAGGAGAGCAGCAGCACCCGCAGGTTCTGCCCCCACTTGCCCTTCTTGATCTGCCCACAGAGGGAAAAGCCCGACTGGTCCGGCAGCTCGGCGCGGACCACGATGAGATCCGGGCGCCGCTTCTCCATCTCCCGCTGAGCATCGGCGGCGGTGGCCGCCATGGCCGTTTGATAACCCGCGCTCTTGAGCACGGTGGCCATGCTCAGGGCGAAGTCATTCTGGCTTTCAACAATGAGGACGCGACGCTCCATGAGCTCTTTTTTTTCCAGGCAAAAAGTTCAATGAAAACCGGCACATCCTAGACCCGGCAGGCAAGCCTTGGAAAGTTCCCCTTCCAAGCTTGGTCGGTTGGCACACGAGTCGCAGGAAGATCTGAATATTTATGAGGGTTTGCCGCGCGCACCGCCCTGGACCTTGGGGGGAGCGGCCGAGGAGGCGGGCAGCTCGTCCCGGCCGGGGAAGGTGGTGGGCGGGGTGTGCCGGGCGAAGTGGGTGCCCTCGGGCGGGCAGTAGCCGTGGGCGAGCTGGGCGAACCACGGGTTGAGCCGCGACTCGGGCGGCTGGCGCGGGGGAGCCTCGGTCTCCTGGATTTCCTCGCTGCTGATCTCCTCGGGCTCCTCCAGCGGATGGGCGTGGCGGGGCGTGGGCGAGGCCTCCTCCTCGGAGAGCACCTCGGCATGAGAGGAGGAGATCTCCTCGGGCTCCTCCTCGGCGACGGGCTGGAGGACGGGGGGCGCGGGAGCAGGGGGCGCGGGCACCGGCATGAGCACGGGGGGTTCGCTGGGTCGCGAGCCACTGGGAGGCCGGGGGGCCCGGGGCGGCAGCGGCGGAATGATGAGCGAGCCGCGCGCGGGAGTCGGCAGCTCCACGGACGGCCGGGAGGGCAGGGCGGGGGGCCGGAGTGGCTCGGGCTCCGGGACCACCGCGCGGCGCGGCTCGGGGGGCGTGGTGCGGCGCAGCTCGGGGGGCATGGGGCGCGGACCCATGGAGGGCCGGCTGGGAATGGGCGGAGGCGCTGGGACGGAGGGCGCGGCCGTCACGGCGGCTGGCGCCGGAATCGGGGGCGGAACCGAGGCTGGCGCCGGGACGGGGGCTGGAGCCGGGGCCGGGAGTGGAGCCGGAGGCCGCACGTGCTGCTCGGTCAGGGACTGGTCCTGATCGGCGGCGGGGGGATCACGTAGGGGGAGACCCATCACCACGGGTGGGCCCTCGGGACGGCGGGTGTCGGGCTCGGTCTTGACGAGCCGGGTATCGAGGCCGTCCTCGGACAGCAGCGCCTGGCCCACGACGACGGGCGGATCATCCAGCGCCGGAGGACCCTGTCCGGGATCCGTATCCTGGGTGTGGGTGGCCGGCCCGTCGGGCTCGACGGCCTGGACGGCGGGAGGGGCGGGCTCGGGAGCGGCCTCGGCGCTCACCGTGCCCATCATGCCGAGGACGCGGTTGGTGGGGGTGCCGGTGACGGCCGTGAGCTGAGGCTCGTTCTGCCGCTCGCCGGGACTCGCGCGTGCCGCGGCGTCCTTGCCGAGCAGCCCGTCATAGATGTCCAGGAGCTGGCCGCGGATGAGCCCCGCGTCGAGCGACCTGCTGGCGAAGGCCCGGGCGTGCTCACCGAGCGACAGGCGCCGGGGCACGTCGCGGGCGAGGGCGATGAGCTGCTCGGCGAGCGCCTGGGCATCTCCGGGCGGGTAGAAGACCCCCGCCGCGGCCGGGATGAGTTCGCGCGTGAGGGGCAGGTCCGCGGCGAGCACGGGCCGGCCCGCGGCGAGGTACTCGGACACCTTGGCGAGCGCGCCGCCCTGGACGCGGTTGCGGTCCACGTCGTCGAGCGGCACCACCCCCACGTCCGCGAGGGTGAGCACCTTGGCCAGGTTGTCATGGCTGACGGCGGGCTGGAACTCGACGTGTTGCTTGAGGTCGAGCTCGGCGACGAGATCTTCCAGGTGGGGCTGCCAGTCGGGGTGGCGCGGACCGACGAGCGACAGCCGCACGTCCACCTCGCGCACCGCGAGCGCCAGTCCCCGCAGCAGCCCGGCGAGGCCCTGCCAGGAGACCTGACTGCCCAGGTACATCAGCCGCATGGGGGCGCCGTCGGGCACGCCGAGCGCCTCGGGCTCATAGGGCCCCATGTCCACGGGGGCGCGCACCACGTGCACCGACTCGCTCGGCACGCCCAGGGATTGGATGAAGTCGCTCGTGGTGGTCGAGCCGGTGATGACCCGATCCACGTTCATCAGGCAGAACAGCTCCTGGCGCCGGATCTTGGAGAGGAACTTGCGGTCTCCCTCCAACTGCGGATGCGTGTAGCGCAGCTCCTGCGAGGGGAAGCTCTGCGCCTCGTAGACGAGCCGGTAGCCGTAGTCCCCCTTGAGCTCGCACAGGGCATAGCCGCCGAAGGGATCGGTGAAGTGGGCGAGGGCGTACTCCTCGCTCTCCAACTGGCGCCGCACGGCGCGCTCGAAGGCCTGGATGCGCGAGGCCAGGTCTCCCGAGCCCACGGGCACCCGGAGCAGACGCGCGTTCTCGTACTTCTCGATATGGGTGTGATCCGGCGTCTTGACCGAGAGCACCACCACCGAGAACCGATCGGGCAGTGCCTTCAAATACTCGGTCAGCCGGCGCGAGGAACCCGACGGGCCGGGGATGACGTCGAAGCTGCACAGCAGGAGTCTGGGCAGATCACTCAAGGCGGGCCGGAGAATACAAAGCCCGCTCCCGCCTTGTCACCGTCCCTCGCCACCTCGCGAGGTATCCCCACGAACAGTCGCGAAATCGTCCGTTGACCCGGGTTTGCGCCGGCCCTAAGCCCAGGTCCGCTTATGGCCGACCGCAAGAGCATCATGGTGGAACACCTCCGGGAATTCGCGCACACGCAGTGGGGGCGCGGGGTGGACAGGCTCAAGGCGCGCAAGGGCCTGCTCGGCGCACTGGTGACGCGCGTGGACGAGCTCGTCACCCTCATGGGGCTGCGCGAGCGGGCTGACGGCTCGACCGAGGCCCCCCCGGGTGTCTCCGCGACCCGGTCCCCTCCGGAACGGGAACAGCCCACGCCCCGGTCCGAGGCTCCCGCCGCGTCGAAGCGGCCCCTGCCCGGGGATGATGACGAGAAGACCCCCGTGTACGTGCCGACCCGGCCCGCGCGGGTGGTCGACTTCCCACCCAAGCAGTCGGCTCCACTCGAGGCCACTGCTTCTTCGGACGTGTCGACCCCCGCGCCCGTCGCGCCTCCCGAGCCCGCGAGGACCTCCGCCGAGCCGCTCGTGGAGGGCTTCTTCGTGGCGCGCATCGTCACCGGGGCTTCGAACGCGCCGCCTCCCGATGCGCCGGGCGGGCTGATCTCCAACGGGTCGCTCGGCTCGCTGCCGGTGGACTACGCGGACGACACCGTCATGTTGCTGCCCCGGGATCCCCACACGCTCTTCGTGTTCTGGGACTTCAAGGTCACCACCCGGGAGCGCGCCGCGCAGGGGCTGGAGTACCCACGGACCGTGATGCGGCTGTACGACGATCATGACACCCTGCTCGGCGTCATCGACGTCGCGCTCGAGTCGCGGAGCTTCTACATCGGCGGGCTGCCCGCGGGCCGGCCCTACCGGGTGGAGCTGCACTTCGTCGGCCGGGATGGCCGTTCGCGCCGCATCGGACACTCGTCCAACCGCGTCTTCCTGCCTCCAGCGGGGCCTTCCTCGGACACCTCGGTGCGCTTCCTGCGGGTGCCGTCCCCCGCCGCCTTGCGCGCCGTGCCTCGTCCCGGCTCCGTGTCCCTGCGGTTCGAGCCCGACGAGGAGCGCGACTACATCACCTGGCGCCGCGTGCTCCTGCCGGGAAGCGCCGAGCGTCTCGAGCCCCACGTTCCGTCGCGCGCGGCGCCTCCTGGCGAGCAGGTCGCTCCCACTCCGGGGTATCTGCACGTCCCGCGCGCCGAGGGCTCCTCGTCGGAAGGACGCGTGGGTGCGCCGAGGCCCGCCGAGAGTCCCTCCGGCGAGGCGCCAGTGCCGCCGGAGTCCGAGCGCGCGCCCCCGGAGCGTTGGGTGTGGTCGCACGGGCCTGGAGGCTCATCCGAGATCTGGCTGGATTCGGCCGGACCGTCGGGTTCCTCGGAGCAAGGGGCCCGGCCGATGGGAGTTCCCGCGGCGGGTGGTGACTCCCGAGGGCCCGCCGGGCCTTCCGCGCACGGGTTCGTGTCCCAGGGGCCCGCAGGCTCCTCGGAGCAGGCGTCGGGCGTGCCACGTGCGCGCGAAGGGGTCGTTCAGTGGATCGGCTCGCACGGGCCCGCGGGTTCCTCGGAGCAGGGGCCGGGCGTGTCGGGTGCGCGCGAAGGGGTCGTTCAGTGGATTGGCTCGCACGGGCCCGCGGGCTCCTCGGAGCAGGTGCCGGGCGCGTCGCAGCGAGGGGAAGGGGTTGTGCAATGGATGTGGGTCTACGGGCCGGTGGCCTCGGAACAGGGGCCGGGCCTGGCGGGTCCGCCCGGGGCTTCCGGGCAGTGGGTGTGGTCGAGCGGGCCGGCGGGCTCCTCGGAGCAGGGCCCCGGTCCAGCGGGTCCTCCTGGCGCCGCCGGGCAGTGGGTGTGGTCGAGCGGACCGGCGGGCTCCTCGGAGCAGGGCCCCGGTCCAGGAGGCCCATCCGGGGCCACCGGACTGTGGGTGTGGTCGAGCGGACCGGCGGGCTCCTCGGGTCCGGGGTGGTGAGGGAAAGACCATGAGCATCGGTTCCCTTGCCCTCGTGCTGCATGCGCACCTGCCGTTCGTGCGCCATCCCGAGTACGAGAACTTCCTGGAGGAGGACTGGCTCTACGAGGCCATCTCCGAGACGTATCTCCCGCTGCTGCTCACCTTCGATCGGCTGGCGGAGGAGGACGTTCCCTTCCGGTTGACGCTCACGCTCACGCCCACGCTCGTCACCATGTTGCGTGACGAGCTGCTCATGAGCCGTTATGCCCGGCGCCTGGATCAGCTCTGCGAGCTGGGCGCGCGCGAGGTGCATCGCACCCGGAACGATCCCGTCTTCGGCCGGCTCGCCCGCTTCCACCGCGACCACTTCGAGTCCCTGCGCCAGGCCTTCCATGATCGCTACAAGCGCGATCTGGTGAGCGCCTTCCGCCGGCTCCAGGACGCGGGGCACCTGGAGATCATCACCTGCAACGCCACGCACGGCTTCCTGCCGCTGATGCAGCAGACGCCCGAGGCGGTGCGCGCGCAGATCTCCGTGGCCGCCAGCCACTACCGGCTCACCTTCGGGCGGGACGCGCCGGGCATCTGGCTCGCCGAGTGTGGCTACTTCCCCGGGGTGGAGAAGTTCCTCGCGGCCGAGCGCATCCGCTACTTCTTCGTGGACACCCACGGCCTCACGGACGCGACGCCCCGGCCGCTCAATGGCCCCTTCGCGCCCATCTACACCGAGGTGGGCGTGGCCGCGTACGCGCGGGATCCGGAGAGCAGCCAGCAGGTGTGGAGCGCCGAGCGCGGCTATCCCGGCGATCCCCACTACCGGGAGTTCTACCGGGACATCGGCTGGGACCTGGAGCTGGACTACGTCCGGCCCTACATCCAGCCCACGGGAGACCGCAAGAACACGGGCTTCAAGTACTACCGCATCACCGGCAAGGGGCAGGACAAGCAGCCGTATGATCCGGACCTGGCGCGCGAGCGGGCGCACGTCCACGCGGGCAACTTCCTCTTCAACCGCGAGAAGCAGTTCGAGTGGCTCTCGGGCAAGGTGCGCGGACGCAAGCCGGTGGTGGTGGCGCCCTACGACGCGGAGCTCTTCGGCCACTGGTGGTTCGAGGGGCCCTGGTTCCTCGAGGCGCTGCTGCGCAAGGTGGCGCAGGAGCAGAAGACGTTCTCGCTGGTGACGCCCTCGGACGATCTCGCCGCGCATCCGGAGAACCAGGTGGCCACGCCGCCCCTGTGCTCCTGGGGAGCGGGGGGCTATGCGACCATGTGGCTGGATGGCTCCAACGATTGGATCTACCGCCACCTCCACCACTGCGCCCGGCAGATGATCGCCCTGGCGAAGGACTTCCCGGACGACTCGCCCACGCTGCAGCGCAGGGCCCTCAACCAGGCCGCGCGCGAGTTGCTGCTCGCGCAGTCCTCGGACTGGGCCTTCATCATGAAGACGGGGACCATGGTGGACTACGCGGTGCGCCGTACCCAGGAGCACGTGCTGCGCTTCCTGCGCCTGCACGAGCAGTTGCGCGGGGGCCGCATCGACGAGGAGCAACTCACCCGCTTCGAGGCGACGAGCACCGTGTTTCCCGAAATCGATTACCGCGTCTACCGTCCAGAGTGAGACAGCCGGAATCGGGCACCGCCCGCTCGTTCCCTTTGCTTTCGGGGAAGAGGGGGCGGCCCGCGTTGTTATGTCGCGCGGACAGGGCGCTTCCGCCTTGCTTCGCTGCCTTCGTGTCTTATGTCGGGAGAGTCATGACCAAACGAACGAATTTTCCGCGGAGTGCCATCGCGGGTGCCGCCCTCGTCGCACTGCCCTTGCTGGCGCACTCCCAGACGTCTCCGCAGCCTCCCCAGAACGTGCTCCAGCCCGCCACGAAGGAGGCGCAGGCCCTGCCCTCGCTCGCTCCGTTGGTCGAGTCCGTCAAGGGCGCCGTCGTCAACGTGGACGTCCAGGCCACCTCCACCCGGGGTGAGCGGCCGACGTCTCCCTTCGATCGTTTCTTCGGAGGCGAGGATCCGCGGGGCTCCCGCCGCGAGCCCATCCGCCAGGGCACGGGCTCGGGCTTCATCATCGACCCCAAGGGTCTGGTGCTGACCAACAACCACGTCGTGGAAGGCGCGGTGGCCATCCGCGTCCGGCTGGATGACGGGCGCAGCTTCGACGCGGAGATCGTCGGCAGGGATCCCCTCACCGACGTGGCGCTCATCCGGGTCAAGGCCAAGACGGACAACCTGCCCACGGTGAAGCTCGGTGACTCGGACGCGATGCGCGTGGGCGACTGGGTGGTGGCCATCGGCAACCCGTTCGGGCTGGCCTCGAGCGTGAGCAGCGGCATCCTCTCCGCGCGCGCGCGCAACATCCACTCCGGTCCCTATGACGACTTCCTGCAGACGGACGCCGCCATCAATCCGGGCAACTCGGGCGGTCCGCTCTTCAACCTCAAGGGCGAGGTGGTGGGCATCAACACCGCCATCGTCGGCGGCGGCACGGGCATTGGCTTCGCGGTGCCGAGCAACCAGGTGAAGGCGCTGCTGCCCCAGCTCGAGAAGGAGGGCGCGGTGACGCGCGCCTGGCTGGGCATCGGCATCCAGGACCTGGACGAGGATCTCGCCCGGGCCCTGCAACTGCCCGTCAAGGAAGGCGCCGTCGTCAACCAGGTGAACGACAACTCCCCGGCGGGACGCGCGGGCGTGAAGATGGATGACGTCATCGTCTCCATCGACGGGCAGAAGGTGGGCTCGGGCAGCTCGCTCACCCGCTCGGTGGCGCTCAAGAAGCCGGGCAGCACCTCCGCGCTGGATGTCTTCCGCGAGGGCAAGCGCCAGACGATCAAGGTGCAACTGGGCACGCGTCCGGACCTGGAGAACCTCGGGGTGCGTCCGCGCCAGGGCCAGGAGGACGAGGAGCAGTCCTCCAAGGCTCGCGTGGGCCTGTCCTTGAGCAACCTGGATCCGCGCATCGCCGAGCGGGCCGGGTTGGACTCGGCCAAGGGCGCGATGGTGACGGAGGTGCAGCCGGGCTCGCCCGCCGAGCGCGCCCAGTTGGAGCCGGGCATGGTGGTGGTGGAGGTCAACCGCAAGCCGGTGGCCAACGCTCAGGAGCTGGCGGGCATCATCCGCAAGGCGCCCGCGGGCAGCACGCTGCTGCTCCGCGTGGCGTTGCCGGGCGGGCGCGCGCTGCGTGCCCTGACCCTGCCCTGAGCCCGCCGCTCAGGCCTTGGCCATGGGGGCCGCGGACGGATCATGGGGGCGGCTCAAGCCCCGCTCCCGATCCGGGTGGACCTCCATGCCGGGCTCGTAGCTGGTGACGCGGTTGCGGCCGCCGCGCTTGCTCGCGTAGAGGGCGGAGTCGGCGCAATCCACCAGGTGATCCTGGGCGGCCGCGTCGGTGGGCAGGGTGGCCACGCCAATGGACACGGTGATGTGGCCGCCCGGCTGGGTGGGCGCGGCGAGCTGGGGGGCCTCCGCCACGGCGCGCCGCAGCTTCTCGGCCACCTCGTGCGCGTCCTTCTTGGACACGTTGGACAGCACGAGCATGAACTCCTCGCCGCCGTAGCGCGCGAGCGTGTCCACCTTGCGCACGCGCGCGCGCAGCACGTCGCACACCTTGCGCAGCGCCTCGTCGCCCGCGCGGTGGCCCGCGGCGTCGTTGAGCTTCTTGAAGTGATCGATGTCCACCATGAGGATGGACACGCTGGTGCCGAAGCGCTGGGCGCGCGCCACCTCCAGCTCCAGCCGGGAGAAGAGGTGGCGGCGGTTGGGCACGCCGGTGAGGGGATCCGTCAGGGTGAGCCGCACCGCCTCGGTGTGCAAGAGGGCGTTCTTCACCGCCGCGGCGACCTGGTCGGCCACCGTGGTGAGCAACTCCAGCTCCTGGGGAGAGAAGCTGGCCACCTCCGGGCGCTGGAAGTTGAGCACGCCCAGCACCGACTTCGTGTGCACCAGGGGCACGCTCAAGAGCGCCCCACGCTCCTGCTCTGGCCGCTCGTCGCGCCGGGCGTACTGGCTCGAGGGCTCCGCCACGTCCGGCACGTACACGCCGCGCTGGGTCGCCGCCGCGCGCCCGCAGATGCCCTCGCCGAAGCGGAACGTCATCCCCTCGAGTGCCGGGTCCGCCGGGAAGGTGCTCTTGATCTCCAGGAGCCCCTCCGCGTTGACGAGCATGATGGAGAAGTCCTGGATGTGGAGCCGCTCGGGGACGAGCTGGGTGATGCGCGCGAGCATCTCCGGCAGCTCGAGCGTGGAGTTGAGCGAGTGCGCCACGTCGAAGAGCAGGCCCAGCTCCGCGACGCGCTCCTCCAGCTCCTCGTTGAGGGAGAGCTTGTGCTTCGTCTCCTCGAGATCCCGGTGGGTGTCGATCTCCTCGGCCTTCATGGAGGTGAGGCGCGCCAGCATGGCGTTGAAGGCCGAGCCGAGCCGCGCCAGCTCGTCCGAGTCCCCCGCCTCGGCGCGCACCAGCACATCCCCCTCCTCGGCGCGTCGCATGGCGGCCATCAGCCGGCGCAGGGGGCGCACGAGGAAGAAGTGCAGCGACGTGCCGGTGGCGACGATGAGCAGGGTGCCCAGCACGAACACCGCCACCAGCGCGCCCATCAAGGCGTCGGTCAGCTCGCGGTGCACCACGGGCTCCGCCGCGCGCAGGTGCAGCAGACCCACGGGCCGCTCGCTCGCGCCCGCGTGACACCCCTCGCACGCCTTGTCCCCGAGTGGACGGAGCACTTCCGTCTGGTGCTCGTCCGAGCGCGCCCACTGGGGCCCGGGCGCCGTCAGCAGCGCCGCCGCCGGGTGGCGCAGGCCCACCTCTCGCGGCCGGATCGACCAGAGGATGCGCCCCTCGGGCGACAGCACGTTGAGCTCCGTGGTGGCGCCCAGCAGCCGGGTGTCGCTCGCCAGGAGCTCGGCGACGGGCGAGTGCGGGGGCTTGCCCGCGGGCGTGGTCAACCGGAAGGTGGCGTCCACGAACTCCGCGAGCACCAACGCTTCGTCATGGGTGGCGTCCCGCGTCGCCACGTGGGCCTGCCGCCAGAACAGCGCCACGACCACCAGGGCCGTGAACAGCCCCGGCAGGGCGACGCTCCGCAGGAGCTTCCTGCCGATGGTGTTGAAACCCGATGGCATGAGAGGGTGAGGGCCTCGCGAATGGGTGGATTGTCGGCCCGGTTAACGAACACTGTCAAACTGCATTCCTCCTGTATTCTCTGAAAAGGGAAGAACGAGGTTGCGTGGCGCGTCGGAAAGAATATCCGGGAGAGTTCCCTTCATGAGCCGTTCCTTCATTCAATCGTCCCTGCTCCCGGTTCCCCATGGCTTCTCCACCCGGGAGGGGGGAGTGTCCGAGGAGCCCTTCGCCTCGCTCAACCTGGGCTTCGCCGTGGGCGACGAGCGTGAGCGCGTGGTGGAGAACCACCGGCGCCTGGCCGAGCGACTGGGCGTCCCGCTCGCCACGCTGCACACGGTGAAGCAGGTGCACGGAGATCGCGTGGTGGAGGCGGGGGCGGGGGAGGGGAGCGAGGAGCCGCGGCCTCCCGAGGGCGAGGCGGATGGCCTCTGGACGGATCGGCCGGGGCATTGGGTGGGCGTGGGGACGGCGGACTGCGTGCCGGTGTTGCTGGTGGACCCCGAGGGCCAGCGCGTGGCGGCGGTGCACTCGGGCTGGAGGGGGACGGAGGCGCGCATCGTGGCGCGCGCGGTGGAGGCCCTGGCCGCGCGCGGCTCACGTCCGGAGCGGCTGCTCGCGGCGGTGGGCCCGTGCATCCAGCGCTGCTGCTACGTCGTCTCCGAGGAACTGGGCGAGCGCTTCACCGCTCGCTTCGGTCCCCAGGTCGTGGTGCGCGAGGGCGCCCAGGTGCGCCTGGATTTGTCACTCGCCGTGCGTGAGACGCTGCTGGGGGTGGGGTTGCTCGCGCAGCGGGTGGATGTGCTCACCCCCTGCAACGCGTGTGACGCGCGCCAGTTCTTCTCCCACCGGCGGGACGCGGGGCGCACGGGGCGTCACCTGAACTTCGTGGTGCACCGGTTTCCGGCCGCGTCCGGGCCGATTTCTTGACGGTCTCCGGCGCTGCTTCCTATCCTCCGCGAGGATCTCCCCCCAGGTCGCTCCGGAGCACCGCGCCATTCGCCGACTGCTTGCCATCGTCCCGCTGTGTGCGCTGACCGCGTGCGCCACCACGAACTCCGCCTCCCACACGACGGAGGTGGTGTCGTTGAGGGCCGAGGTGCGCTCGCTGCGCGAGGCCCAGTCGCACCTGGAAAAGCGCCTCGAGCGGATGGAGATGCTCGCGAGCGTGAAGCAGGCCCGGTCCTCGCGAGCCGACACGCCCGCCGCCGAGCCCGCCCCGGCCCCCGAGGCTCCGGCCACGGCCACGTCCGCCTTCGTCACGCCCGAGCTGGCGGTGGTGAAGCTCAAGCCCCGTGCCGAGCCCGCGCCCGCGCTGCCCGTGCGCGTGGACGTCGTCGAGCCCTCGGAAGACGACGTGGAGATGTTCGTGAGCGCCTCGCCCGACGAGGGCGCCACCGGTGACGAGGCCTTGTCGCCGAAGACGTCGGACTCCGGACTGGACGCCGCCTTCGAGCAGGCCGTGGCGGCGCTGCGCACCGGCAACGTGGAGGGCGGGGTGAGCACCCTGCTGGGCTTCGCCGAGAAGAACCCCCGTCACGCCCGCGCCGACAACGCGCTCTACTTCAGCGGGCTCGGGCAGATGGGGCTCAAGGACTTCTCCTCCGCGGCCGGCACGTTCGAGCGGCTCATCACCCGCTATCCCGCCGGCGACGCCGTGCTGGACGGCATGCTCCGGCTGGCCGAGTGCCGGCTGCGGCTCGAGCAGAAGGACGATGCCCGGGCCCTCTACACCCGTATCCTCACCCAGTTTCCGGGCACGGCCGCCGCTACCCAGGCGGAACAGCGGCTCGCGTCCCTCTCGCACTAAGCAGTCCGAAAGGAAGTCATCCGAATGCGCTCGCGGATCCTCTCCTCGCTCCTTCTCGCCGCCGTCCTCGCGCCGCCTGTCTGGGCGCAGTCGGACGAATCGGAGCCCGAGACCGGTGACGAGACCGAAGGCAGTGACGTGGTGGACGAGCCCCCCGCCGCGCGGCCGGGTCGCGTCACGCTTCCCCCGGGGCAGGGCGGCCGCGAGTCCGCGCCCGGCGAGGTCCACACCGTGCAGACCGGTGACACGCTGTGGGACCTGTCCCAGCGCTACCTGGGCAGCCCCTGGTACTGGCCCAAGGTCTGGTCCTACAACCCGGAGATCGCCAACCCGCACTGGATCTACCCCGGCAACAACGTGCGCTTCTTCGCCGCGGGCGAGGAAGTGCCCTCGCGCGTGGAGGCGGGCGTGGGCCCCGTGGGCCCCGGGGATTCCGGTGATGACGTCGTGCTCTCGGAGACGACGGGCGGCGACGTGGAGGTGAGCGGGAAGATCTCCTACACGCCCAAGTCCGGGCGCTCGGTGATGACGCAGGCCTTCGTCACCGCGCGCGAGCTGGACGAGGCGGGCCGCATCGAGGGCTCCAGCAGCGGCGCGGAGATGCTCTCCTTCCCGGACACCACCTACGTGCGCTTCAAGCGCAAGACGGACGCGAAGCTCGGCGACCGGTACGTGGTGTTCCACACCGCGGAGCAGATCTTCCACCCGGTGACGAAGAAGCCGGTGGGCTACCTCACCGAGTTCGTGGGCATGCTGCGCGTGACGGCGCTGGGCAAGGACTACGTCAAGGCGCAGGTCATGGAGACGTGGGATCCCGTGGTGCGCGGCGATCTGGTGGGCCCCTACGGCGAGCGCATGGCCGACGCCGTGGTTCCCCGCCGCAACGAGAAGGAGGTCAAGGGCATCATCCTCACCGCGCTCGTGCCCTACCTGAGCCTCAACGCGGAGCATCACATCCTGGTGATCGATCGGGGCAGCGCCGATGGCGTCCAGCCGGGCAACACCTTCACCGTCACCCGCCAGGGAGATCCCGCCCGGCAGGAAGTGCTCAAGCTGGAGCTGTCCTTCGGCAAGAAGACCCCACAGTCGACGCTGCCCACGGAGGACGTCGCCCTGTGCATGGTGACCGAGGTCAAGGAGCGCACCTCCAACTGCCTCATCGTCCGCTCCATCCAGGAAGTGGGCCCGGGCGACCCGGTGGTGATGCGCGTGGACGCGGCCCCCACGGCCCAGCGCTGACGCGCCCGCCTCGCCGCCCGGTCCAGGCGTCCGTGTGGACATCACACCCACGGAATCGCCCCCCGTGGGCCCTACTTCCAGGGACGTCCCGCTTGACCACCGGCGGTCAGGTGTTTATGTGTGCCGACCTCTTTCCGTCGGACCCATCTTCTATATAGGTGGCTCGGGGAAGGGGGTGGGGCATGGTGGACGTCACGGCGAACAGCTACACGGCGGAGCAACGCGCGCTCCTGGCACTCTGGTCGGTTCCGGGTCTGGGTCCGAGGACCCTGGAGCGTCTGCGCTCCTTTGCCAGGGGAGGGCTCGCTTCCCTGGCCGCCTGTCCGGTGAGGGATTGGCTCGCCGAAGCGCCGCTGCCGCCTCCCGTTCGCCGCCGGCTCGCCGAGGTCTCCGCGCTGGAACCGCTCGCCACCCAGTTGCTGGAGCGCTGTGCCCGGGCGGAGATGGGCCTGGCCTTCCAGGGCGAGCCCGCCTACCCGGCGCGCCTGGCCGAAACGGACGATGCCCCTCCGCTTCTGTTCTACCGGGGACAGGTGGGTCCGCCCCGGCGACGCGCCGCGTTGGTGGGCAGCCGTCATCCGGATCAGGGATTTCTTCCCTTTGCCCGGACGTTCGCGCGGCAGGTCGCGGAAGGGGGCGTGGGGGTGGTGTCGGGCGCCGCGGCTGGGGTGGACCGGGCGTGCCACTGGGGCGCGATGGATGCCGGGGGCGAGACGTGGGCCTTCCTCGGCTCGGCGCTGGACGAGCTGGATCCCGCCCAGGCCCGGCTGCTGCCGCACTTCCTGGCCCGAGGTGGGGTGTTCTTCAGCGAACTGCCCCCGGGCGTGCGGGCGAGCACGACGACGTTTCCCCGGCGCAACCGGCTCATTTCTGGCGCGTCGGATGCAGTGGTGGTTCTTCGGGCGGGGGTGGGTTCGGGCAGTCTCTACACGGCGGAGGCGGGCCGGGCGCAGGGCCGGGCGGTGCTCGCCCTGCCCGGAGACGTGCTGAACGAGGGGGCGGCGGGGTGCAATGCGTTGTTGCGTGATGGTCACGCCCGCGCGTGTCTGTCCGTTGAGGATGTCTGGCGGGCCGTGGGGATGCATCCCCTCCGGTACGTGCCGCCAGCGGAGGGTTCTTCATGGGAAGAACTCTCGGTGGAAGCGAGAGGGGCCTATCAGGTGTTGAACCGGGTTCCCAAGTCATTCGATGAGGTGTTGGCCGGCAGCCAGCTCTCCCCCGCGGCGCTCACCAGCGCCCTGGTGGAGTTGGAGCTGTCGGGATTCGTGATCCAGCACCCCGGCAGGTTGTTCGAGAGGGTCTGAGGAAAAGCATGGCGACGCGCACGAAGAAGACGGCGACCGCGGGCGAGCAGGAGGTCGAGGAGACGGCGGCCCCCGAGAAGCCGACCAAGAAGCCAGCGGCGCGCAAGAAGAGCGCCGCCAAGAAGAAGACCGCCGCGAAGAAGGCCTCCGCGAAGAAGGCGGCCGTCAAGCGCGGCAAGAAGGGCGAGCTCGCCACGGTGGAGGCCTCCGCCGAGGACGCCGACGCCGAGGCCGAGGCTCCCCGCCGCGGCAAGGGGCCGCACTACCTCGTGGTCGTCGAGTCGCCCGCCAAGGCGAAGACGATCAAGAAGTACCTGGGCTCGGGCTACACGGTGAAGGCGTCCGTGGGCCACATCCTCGACCTGCCCAAGAGCAAGATGGGCGTGGACCTGGAGCACGACTTCGAGCCCCAGTACGAGGTGATCAAAGGCAAGGAGAAGGTGCTCAACGAGCTGAAGAAGGCCGCCCAGGGCGTGGACAAGGTCTTCCTCGCCACGGACCCGGATCGCGAGGGCGAGGCCATCGCCTGGCACATCAACCAGCAGCTCGGCCACCCGGTCTCCTTCCGGGTGATGTTCAACGAGATCACCAAGCCGGCCATCCAGGAGGCCATCTCCAACCCGCGCCAGCTCAGCCAGGAGAACTACGACTCCCAGCAGACGCGCCGCATCCTGGACCGGCTCGTGGGCTATCAGATCTCGCCCATCCTCTGGAAGAAGGTGCGCCGGGGCCTGTCCGCGGGCCGCGTGCAGTCCGTCGCCGTGCGCCTCATCTGCGAGCGTGAGAGCGAGATCAAGGCCTTCGTGCCCCAGGAGTACTGGACGCTGGACGCGCTCTTGCAAGGCCAGTCCGGGCCGCCGTCCTTCAAGGCGAAGCTGTCGCGCGTGGACGGCAAGAAGGTGGAGCTCAAGGACCAGGCCACCACCCAGGGCCTCGTCGCCGAGGTGAAGAACGCTCCCTTCACCGTGAGCAAGGTGGACAAGCGTGAGCGGCGCCGCAACGCCCCCGCGCCCTTCATCACCTCCAAGCTCCAGCAGGAGGCCGCCAACCGGCTGCACTTCACCGCCAAGAAGACCATGGCGCTCGCCCAGCGGCTGTATGAAGGCGTGCTGCTCGGCGAGGAGGGCCAGACGGCGCTCATCACGTACATGCGTACGGACTCCACCCGTCTGTCCGATCAGGCCGTGGCGGGGGTGCGCGACTTCATCCTCCAGACGTATGGCGCGGACTACCTGCCCGAGGAGCCCGTCGTCTACCGCACCAAGAAGGGCGCCCAGGACGCGCACGAGGCCATCCGTCCCACCTCGCTCGAGTACCCGCCCTCCAAGGTGAAGGCCGCCTTCGACGCGATGAACGACGACATGGCCGCGGACATGTTCCGCCTCTACGAGCTCATCTGGAACCGCTTCGTGGCGTGCCAGACGAAGCCGGCCGTGTATGACCAGACGAGCGCGGACATCACCTCGGGCCGGGCCACGTTCCGCGCCTCGGGCTCCACGCTGAAGTTCCCCGGCTACCTGGCCATCTACGGCGCGAGCCTCACCCCCGAGGAGGAGGCCGCCCAGGAGAAGGCGCGCGCCGCCGGCGACGAGAGCGCCGACGACGCCACGGGCGAGCTGCCCGTGCTCAACGAGGGCGACAGCCTCGTGCTGCAGAAGCTGCTCGACGAGCAGCACTTCACCCAGCCCCCTCCGCGCTTCTCCGAGGCCACGCTCGTCAAGGAACTGGAGGAGCGGGGCATCGGCCGTCCCTCCACCTACGCCGCCATCCTCTCCACCATCCAGGACAAGAAGTACGCGGAGAAGATCGAGGGCCGCTTCCGCCCCACGGACCTGGGCCTCATCTGCAACGACTTGCTCGTCAAGCACTTCCCCCACGAGCTGGACGTGACGTTCACGGCCAGCATGGAGGAGAAGCTGGATCAGATCTCCGAGGGCGAGGCCAACTGGAAGGCCGTGCTCAAGGACTTCTACGCGCCCTTCAAGGAGACGCTCGAGAAGGCCGAGGCGGAGATGCGCGACGTCAAGCGCGAGGAGGTGAAGACCGACGTGGCGTGCGAGAAGTGCGGCAACGTCATGGTGATCAAATGGGGGAAGATGGGCCACTTCCTCGCGTGCTCGAACTATCCCGAGTGCAAGAACACCAAGGACTTCAAGCGCGACGCGGAAGGGAAGATCGTCATCGTGGAGGAGGAGACCACGGACGAGATGTGCGAGAACTGCGGCAAGAACATGGTCGTCAAGCGCGGCCGGTTCGGCAAGTTCCTCGCCTGCTCGGGCTACCCCGAGTGCAAGACGTCCAAGCCCATCTCCATCGGCGTGACGTGCCCGGACTGCAAGCAGGGCTACCTCACCGAGCGCCGCAGCCGTTTCGGGAAGATCTTCTTCGGGTGCAACCGCTACCCCGACTGCAAGTTCGCCGCGTGGGACCGGCCGCTGCCCGAGGCGTGCCCGCAGTGCCAGTCGCCCTACCTGGTGCAGAAGTTCTCCAAGCGTGACGGCCCCTTCGTGGCCTGCCCGAACAAGGAGTGCGACTACCGCCGGCAGATCACCGAGCCCGAGGCCATCCCTCCGGCGGCCAACGGGCCCGACGCGTCCTCGGCGGCCTGAGCCGTCCGTCTCGCGAAACCGGGGCGCTCGGGCAGACCGAGCGCCCTTGCCGCCTAGAGGGTGGGCACCGACTGGGCGTGGCCTCCGCGCGTCTCCAGCTCGTGGCTCGTCGCGTCCTCCTCGCAGCGGATGGCGAAGGGCATCGCCTCCAGCCGCTCGAGGGTGATGTCCGCGCCGCAATCCACGCACTCGCCGAACACGCCCGTGTCCATGCGACGCAGCGCGGCATCGATGAGCATCACCTCGCGCCGCTGCGCCTCCATCAGGCTGGACAGGGTGTAGTCCGCCAGCTCGGCCTGGGCCTGCTCCTCGTACTCGGGATCCCGATCCGAGGCCTTGAGCGCCGCGAGCTCGCGTTGGGCCCCCTCGCTCGTGCTGAGGATGGCGCGGCGGCGGCGCTGGAGGAGATCCCGAATCTTCAAGAGGTCATTGGCTCGCGTCATGGCCTGTCGCTCCATCAAAAGGGTGCACTGCGTTGGGTTCCTGCTTCGCGGTTTCGCGAGTCGAACTCGGCAAA
Source organism: Cystobacter fuscus DSM 2262 (assembly GCF_000335475.2). NCBI lineage: Bacteria > Pseudomonadati > Myxococcota > Myxococcia > Myxococcales > Archangiaceae > Cystobacter > Cystobacter fuscus. Next base: position 204,818 of record NZ_ANAH02000071.1, read on the forward strand.
AGTAGGAGTCCCCAAAAGGTAGGGTAACTGCCGTCGGCTGTCCCACCTGGAGCCTCGGCCGGAGAGCAAGCGGGGAAACGGGCACCGGCGGTCAGTTGGCGCGCCGGTCCGAGCGGAAGGGAGGGACAGGGCGGAAGGGGCCTGCTAACAGAGGCCGGATGGCTCGGGGCGGCGAGGGCCGCGCCCGGGAGAGAGGCAGGAAGCGGCACGTGAAGCATCAGCGGGTGACGGTGATTGGCGGGGGCCTCGCGGGCAGCGAGTGCGCCTGGCAACTGGCGAAGCGCGGAGTGCCGGTGACGTTGCGGGAGATGAAGCCGCAGCGGCGCTCGCCCGCGCACAAGACGGACACGTTCGCGGAGCTGGTGTGCTCCAACTCTTTGCGCTCGGACAACCCGGAGAGCGCCATTGGCTTGTTGCACGCGGAGCTGCGCGCGCTGTCCTCGGTGATTCTGGGCTGCGCGGACACGCACCGGGTGCCGGCCGGTGACGCGCTGGCGGTGGACCGGGACGCCTTCTCGGCGGCGGTGACGCGCTCGGTGCACGAGGCGCCCGGCGTGGAGGTGGTGGCGGGCGAGGTGGAGCAGCTGCCCGAGGGCGTGGTGGTGATCGCCACGGGGCCGCTCACCTCGGACGCGCTGACGAAGGAGCTCGAGCGCTACGTGGGGGAGAAGCTCTATTTCTACGACTCCATCGCGCCCATCGTCGCCGGGGACTCCATCGACATGAACATCGCCTTTCGCGCGAGCCGCTATGGCAAGGGCGGAGGGGACGACTACATCAACCTGCCGCTCACCGCCGAGGAGTACGCGCGCTTCATCGCCGAGGTGAAGGCGGGCCAGAAGCTGCAGCCGCACAGCTTCGAGGAACCCCGGTACTTCGAGGGGTGTCTGCCCATCGAGGTGATGGTGGAGCGGGGAGACCAGACGCTCGCCTTCGGGCCGATGAAGCCGGTGGGGCTGGTGGATCCGCGCACGGGCAAGGAGTCCCACGCGGTGGTGCAGCTGCGCATGGAGGACAAGGCGGGCACGTCGTGGAACATGGTGGGCTTCCAGACGCGGCTCACGTGGGGTGAGCAGAAGCGCATCTTCACCTCCTGCATCCCGGGCCTGGCCCAGGCCGAGTTCCTGCGCATGGGGCAGATCCACCGCAACACCTTCATCGACGCGCCGCGGCTGCTCGGGCGGGACTTGTCGCTCAAGGCCGAGTCGCGGCTGTTCTTCGCGGGGCAGATCACGGGGGTGGAGGGGTACGTGGAGTCGGCGGCGTGTGGCTACCTGGCGGCGCTGGCGGTGTACGCGCGGCTCACCGGCGGCGAGTTCGTGCCGCCGCCGGCCACCACGGCGCTCGGCGCGCTCTACCGGCACGTGACGGGCGAGGCGCACCCGGAGGACTACGACTACCAGCCCTCCAACATCATCTTCGGGCTGTTTCCGCCGCTGCAGGGCCGGCACAAGAAGGCGGACAAGCGGGTGAAGTACGCGGAGCGGGCGCGGGCGGACTTGGCCACGTGGCTGCCGAGCGTGCCCCCCGCCGAGGCGCCTGGGAGGACGGTATGAACCGACGAGCGGTGTGCATGGGAGCGCTGGTGGCGCTCGCGCTGGTGGGGTGCAAGCGCGGCGGGGACGACAAGGCGACCGGAGGAGGCGGGGCGGCCCGGGGCGCGGCGGTGGTGGGCGGCGCCGGGGTGCCGCTCGCCGTGGGCCCCGCGGAGGATCTGCGGGTGACGGAGGATGGGCGCTTCGCCTCGTACCTGACGAAGACGCGCAAGCCGACGGTGGAGGGCATTCCGCCGCAGATGCGCCTGGGCGAGCTGTACGTGGTGCCGGTGGAGGGCGGCGTGCCGCGCCGGCTGGGGGATGGGGTGACGAACGTGCCTGGCGGGCAGTTGTTCACCCCGGACTCCAAGCACGTGCTGTTCCTCACCGGGTACAACCTGGCCAACCAGTCCGGGGGGCTGCACGTGCTGGATCTGAACGAGCCCACGGCCGAGCCGAAGAAACTGGGCGAGGGGGTGACGTACTTCGTGCCGAGCCCCGACGGGACGAAGCTGGCCTTCGTGGAGGGGGGCGTGCTGAAGCTGGGCGCGCTGCCCGCGGGGCCCTTCCGCCCGGTGGGGGGCGAGGTGTCCACGGCGGGCTTCTCCCCGGATGGGGCGACGCTCCTCTTCAAGCGCAAGCTGACGGCGGGCGGGGGCCTGGTGGCGGTGGCGGTGGACTCGCCCGCGGACAAGCCGGCCGAGCCGCGCAAGCTGGCGGACCAGGTGGGCGACTTCGTGTCGTCGCCGGACTCGAAGTACGTGGCCTACCAGGTACGCAGCAGCGGCAACTCGACGTACGACTTGTACGTGGCGTCGCCGCCGGAGTGGACGGGCCTCAAGGTGGCCTCGGGCACGACGTCGTTCGCCTTCTCGCCGGACTCGAAGTGGCTGGCGCGCAACGACGGGGGCAAGCCCGAGGTGATGGGCGACCTGTACGTGGGCCCGGCGTCCGGGGAGCCCGGGCGCAAGGTGGGCGAGCGCGTGAAGGACGTGGCCTTCAGCCCGGACTCGCGCGCGCTGGGCTTCCTGGCGAAGTACGATCAGCCGGCGGGGGCGGGGCTGATGGGCGTGGTGACGCTGCCCGACGGCGAGCCGAAGCTCGTGGGCGGCCGCGTGCCCAACTTCACCTGGGGCACGGACGGCCAGTACGTGGCCTACCTCTCGCGCTTCCTCAAGCCCGTGTACTCGGTGGACCTGATGGTCTACCCGGTGGGTGCGGAGAAGGCGATCAAGGCCCAGGCGGGGGTGTTCGGCTATGGCTTCGCCCCGGGCAACTCGGCGCTCGTCTTCCGCTCGGGCTGCACCCGCGAGGGCCGGGCGTGTGACTTCCAGGCGCTGCCGCTGCCCCTCTCCGCCGAGGCGGCTCCCCAGCCGGCCACGTGGCTGCAGGGCATCTACAGCTACAAGCTGTCCGCGGATGGGGAGCGCGTGCTGGCGACGTCGGCGCGCATGGACTCGGACGCGTTCGACGTGGCCGTCTATGACGTGAAGACGAAGGCGCGCAAGACGCTGGACCAGGGGGCCCAGTTGCCGGCGTATTTCGCTGGCCCCGGGGACTCGCTGGCGGTGTACGTGCTCAAGGGCGCCAACGCGGGCGTGTACGCGGCGCCGGCGCGGCCGTGAGAAGCTTGCGGGAGGCCCGGCCGCGTCTAGGCTGGGGCCTCCCATGAGCACCGAGCCGCTGTCACCCCTGCTGGAGAAGTTCCGCGTCCACCTCGTCGACGAGAAGGGCGCCAGTGTGCACACGGTGCGCAACTACTTCATCGACCTGGTGGACTTCGAGCGCTACCTCGTCGAGCGCGCGAAGCTCTCGCTCCTGTCCGCCTCGCACGCCGCCATCCGCGGCTACCTGGGCACGCTGGCGGTGGAGCACGCGCCCGCCAGCCGCGCGCGCCGGCTCGCGAGCATCAAGAGCTTCTACAAGTTCCTGGTGCGCCAGAAGCTCCTGCCGGGCAGCCCCGCCAAGCTGGTGAAGAGCCCCAAGCTGCCCAAGAAGCTGCCCAAGGTGCTGCCGGTGGAGGAGCTGTTCGCCATCCTCGACATGCCTCCCCAGGACACGGTGCTGGGGCTGCGCGACCGGGCCATCCTCGAAATCCTCTACGGCGGCGGCCTGCGCATCAGCGAGCTGTGCGGGCTGAACCTGCTGGACGTGGAGCGGCGCGAGCGCATCATCCGGGTGATGGGCAAGGGCAGCAAGGAGCGCCTGTGCCCGGTGAACGCGCAGTCCATTCGCGCGCTGGAGGCCTACTTGGAGCGCCGGGGCGAGTTGCTCGCGGTGCCGCACGCGGGGCAGGACGCGGAGGCGGTGTTCCTCAACTACCGCGGCGGCCGGCTCACGCCCCGCAGCATCGCGCGGCACCTGGACGCCTACGTGCTGCAATGCGCGCTGCAGCGCAAGGTGAGCCCCCACGCGCTGCGCCACTCGTTCGCCACGCACCTGCTCGGCGGCGGGGCGGACATCCGCAGCATCCAGGAGCTGCTCGGCCACGCGAGCCTGTCCACCACCCAGCGCTACACGCACGTGAGCTGGGAGCAGCTCCAGGCCGTCTACGACGCCGCGCACCCCCGGGCGTGAGCGCGCGGCGCCGGGGCACTCACCACTCGATGTAGTACTCCGCTTCGTCCATCCCCATCCGGCGCACCTCCACCCGGCCCGTGCAGCCCACGCCCTGGAGCGCCGCCTCCAGCAGGCCCTGGTGGAACTCCACCGGCTGCATGTCGCCCTTGAAGTGCAGGCTCACGCGCCGCTCGCCCACCACGCTGAACTTGCGCTGCCCATAGCTCACGGCCGTGGAGTAGGCCGTGGGCGCGCTGGAGAACAGCCGCTTGGGGTCTCCCTGCCCGATGATGGTGGTCAACGTCCGGCCCACCCCGGACTGGAAGAACCCACCGACGGCCGCGGCGCCACACGCCCGGATGGCCGCTTGCGCGGAGCCGTACTGCGGGGCGAGCAGCTCACCCGCTTCGAAGAGCACCTGGAGGAAGTCGCGCGCGGGGTATGAGAAGAAATCCACCAGGGGTTTCTTGGCAATCTTGGCTCTCAACTCCGCCGCCGCGGCGGCCCCACGATGCTGCTCCACCAACTTGAAGACCGCGTTGAAGATGAGTCCTCGCACGGTGGCGGTCTCCGGCGCGAGTCCCATCCGCTGTGTGCACTCCTGGCTATTGAGCGATGGCATGGTTCAGGAATTCTGACACAATTAGCGCTCGGAATCTCCCCCCTGGGCACCGTGCCTCTCCACGGTAGATAGATAAGCCTTGAACCCTCTCCATCTCCTGGCTTCTGAGTCGTCTTCAGCGTTCGCAACGACACTCGCAGTCTTGGGTGCCTGGCTGAAGGAATTGGAAAATTCCGAGCGTGTCACAAAGACTCCCACTCAATTGGATTCATCTCGTCTGAGTGAACTCTTGATGGATGTCTGGAGAGCAGGAGGTGCGTCAAGGGCACCGGGCCTGGCGCGTGGCTCTCCGGACCAGAGCCGCTTCCGCGCCGAGCTCGGGCCCTACTTCTGGAAGAGCGCGGTGCTGCGGCGCTGCTGGGAGAAGCCCCGCGGCTACGCGGGAGACTTCCTGATGATGGAGGCGCTCTACCGGCGCAAGCCCGAGGGCCAGACGCCCATGGAGCTGTGGATGGACTCCTGGGCCCTGGAGCTGCCGGGCTTCCAGGCGGTGCGCAACCGACGGGATCTGCTGGCCCAGATGCTTCGCGCGGAGCATGCCCGGGGCGCACGCAAAGTGATGAACGTGGCGTCTGGTTCGGCGCCCGAGCTCGTCGCGGTGGCGCGCGACGTCTCCTTCGAGTCCGTGACGCTGTTGGATCAAGACCAGGGCGCGCTGGACTCGGCGCTCGGCCACTTCACGCGGGTGGGGGCGATGCCGGCCACGCGCCATCAGGCGCTGCGGCTGTGGTGCGGCTCGGTGCTGGAGCTCTTGCGCAACCGCAGCGACCTGCCCTCGGCCTCCCAGGACTTCATCTACTCCATCGGGCTCTTCGACTACCTGACGGAGCGCTTCGCCCGGCGGCTCACCACGAAGCTCTGGGATGGGCTGGCTCCGGGCGGTCTGCTGGTGCTGGGCAACTTCAACGCGAAGAACCCCATGCACCTGTTCACCGAGACCGCGCTGGACTGGTACCTCATCTACCGGGATCCGGAGGATCTGCTCAAGCTCGTGGAGGGCTTGCCCGGGCTGGAGCGCGCGGAGGTGCGGACCGAGGACACCGGCTGCCTTCACCTCCTGGTGGCGCGCAAGGCGAAGTAGCTCCGCCTCAGAACAGCTGCTCGGGATCTTCCTGGACGCCCGAGTCCTGGCTGGCGAGCTTGAGGATGGGGGCCTCGTCGGGCAGTTGGGACTCGAAGTGGGTCGCCACGGCGAACCACTCGCCCACCCGGCGCGTGCGCACCACCTTGATGGAGAAGGTCGAGCCCGGGAGCACGGGCAGGTGCACGGTGTAGTGATCCCCCACGCGCATCGCCACGGGGGTCACGAGCAGACACCCCGAGCGGGAGATGTTGAAGATCTCTCCGGCGAGCTCGACTTCTCCGCGCAGGATCTTGATGCGCATGCGAACGCGGTGGCGGGTATGGCGACGCCGATCAGAACTGCTCAGGTTGCTCACGGTGGATCTCCTGGCTCAGGGGCAGGAATGAGTGTGCCTTTCGGCCCCCCCCGGGCTTCATCATACCGGAGTCCACGCGCGGCCACCGAGCGCGTTCATCATGTGTTGGGTTGAAAGTCGCGTTCTTCGTGCGATGAGGGGCGAACGTTCCACCACGCTCTGCTCTCAAGGATTCGACCCATGCCCCCCGAGCCTTCCACGCCCTTCTTCCGCACGCTGTCCTGCGAGGGCGCCGCCTACTTCCTGCTGCGGCTCGCCCTGGGCCTCAACATCTTCCTGCACGGCGCGGTGCGTCTGCCCGCCCTGGGCGCCTTCGCCGACACGCTCGTGCAGGGCTTCGCCCAGACGCCCCTGCCGTCGCCGCTCGTGCGCGCCTTCGCGCTGCTGCTTCCCTTCCTCGAGGCCGTGCTCGGACTGCTGCTCACGCTGGGGCTGCTGACACGTGCCGCGCTCTTCGGCGGAGGGCTGCTCATGGTGGTGCTCATCTTCGGCACCGCGCTGCGCGGCCAGTGGGAGACGCTCGGGTTGCAGATGGGCTACGTGTTCCTCTACGCCGTGCTCCTGGTGACGGTGCGCTTCAATGCGCTCGCCCTCGACGGCGGGTGGAACGTCCACAAGCGGTGAGGGGGCGGACAGGCCCGTCGGGAGTCGTGGAAACGCCCGCGTCGCCTTGTTAAATGCCCCGGCATGTTCCATGGCACCACCATCCTCTGTGTTCGCCGAGAGGCGAAGGTCGTCATCGCCGGTGACGGTCAGATCAGTCTCGACAAGACGATCATGAAGAACACCGCGAAGAAGGTCCGCCGCATCGGTGACGGCTCCGTGCTCGCCGGCTTCGCGGGCAGCACCGCCGACGCCTTCACCCTCTTCGATCGCTTCGAGGCGCGGCTCAAGGAGCACCAGAAGAACCTCACCCGCGCCTGCGTGGAGCTGGGAAAGGATTGGAGAACCGACCGCTTCCTCCGCCGCCTGGAGGCCCTGCTCATCGTGGCCGACCGCGAGAAGACGTTCATCCTCTCCGGCTCGGGCGACGTCATCGAGCCGGACTTCGGCATCGCCGCGGTGGGCAGCGGGGGCACCTACGCGCTCGCCGCCGCCCGGGCCCTCATGACGCACACCCAATTGCCCGCGCGCGAGGTGGCCACCCACGCCATGCAGATCGCCGCCGACATCTGCGTCTACACCAACTCCAACGTCACCTACGAAGAGCTCTGAAGGGAGCCGCCACCGTGAGCAACACACGCAAGAGCCCCACCTTCACGCCCCGCGAGGTGGTGGGCGAGTTGGATCGCTACATCGTCGGGCAGAACGCCGCCAAGCGCGCCGTGGCCATCGCGCTGCGCAACCGCTGGCGCCGCCAGCAGGTCTCCGAGGACCTGCGCGATGAGATCCACCCGAAGAACATCATCATGATCGGCCCCACCGGCGTGGGGAAGACGGAGATCGCCCGGCGGCTGGCGAAGCTCGCCCAGGCCCCCTTCGTCAAGGTGGAGGCCTCCAAGTTCACCGAGGTGGGCTACGTGGGCCGCGACGTGGAGTCCATGGTGCGCGACCTCGTCGAGTCCGCCATCGCGCTCGTGCGCGACGAGGAGATGGAGCGGGTGCGCGCGCGCGCCACCGAGAACGCCGAGGACCGGCTCGCCCAGCTGCTCTCCGGCCAGGCCCCCGCCGCCCGTCCCACCGGCGGCATGGGCTTCATGGCGCCCCCGCCCCCGCCTCCCGCCGTGCCCCGGCTCAGCGACACCGAGCGCGACAAGCTCCGGGCCCAGCTGCGCGCCGGCACGCTCGATGACCAGGAGGTGGAGCTGGAGACGAGCGAGGGCGGCTCGCCCACCTTCCTGCGCAACTTCTCCGGCCAGGGCATGGAGGAGATCGGCGTCAACCTGCAGGATCTGTTCAAGAACATGCCCGGCATGAGCCGCTCGCGGCGGCGCAAGGTGCGCGCCCCCGAGGCGCTCAAGCTCCTGGAGCAGGAGGAGGCCGCGCGGCTGGTGGACACCGAGCGCGTCAACCGCGAGGCCCTGGTGCGCGCCGAGCACAGCGGCATCATCTTCATCGACGAGATCGACAAGATCGCCAGCCGCGAGGGGGGCGGCAAGGGCGCGGGCCCGGACGTGTCGCGCGAGGGCGTGCAGCGCGACATCCTCCCCATCGTCGAGGGCTCCACCGTCAACACCAAGTACGGCCAGGTGAAGACGGACCACATGCTCTTCATCGCCGCGGGCGCCTTCCACGTCTCCAAGCCGAGCGATCTCATCCCCGAGCTCCAGGGCCGCTTCCCCATCCGCGTGGAGCTCGAGCCGCTCAGCGGCGAGGATCTGGTCCGCATTCTGCGAGAGCCTCGCAATTCCCTCCTGCGCCAGTACACGGCGCTGCTCGACACGGAGGGCGTGCACCTGGATTTCTCCGACGAAGCCGTGTTGGAGATCGCCCGGATCGCACAGGGAGTCAACGAGCGGACGGAAAACATCGGGGCCCGGCGCCTGCATACGGTGCTCGAACGTCTGCTCGACGATGTATCATTCAACGCCAGTGAGCAGGGGCCCCGGACCCTGTTCATCGATGCATCCTATGTTCGCGAGCGGCTCGCGTCCGTGGTCCAGGACGAGGATCTCTCGCGTTACATCCTCTAGCAGACCCCAGGTCAGGAGAGTGCCCGTGTCGTCCACGCCTTCGCTGAACTCCACCCAGACCGAGACCACCCCTCGGGCGCCTTCCCCTTCGGCCAAGAACGAACAGTGGATCGAGAAAGCCAAGGCCCACCTGCTGCAGAACTACAAGCAGCAGCCGATCGTCCTGGAGCGCGGGTTGGGCTCGCGCGTGTGGGACGCGGACGGGCGCGAATATCTGGATCTGCTCGGGGGCATCGCCACGTGTGGACTCGGCCACTGCCACCCCGAGGTGGTCGCCGCGGTGCGCGGTCAGCTCGACAAGCTGTGGCACGTGTCCAACGTCTTCTACTCGGAGCCGCAGATCGAGCTGGCCGCCCGGCTCACCGCCGCCTCGGGTCTGGCTCGCGCCTTCTTCTGTAACTCGGGGGCCGAGGCCAACGAGGCGCTCATCAAGCTGGCGCGCAAGGTCCAGAAGGACCGCGGCCAGACCGAGCGCTACGAGGTCATCACGTTCGAGAACTCCTTCCACGGGCGCACGCTCGCCACGGTCACCGCCACGGGCCAGACGAAGTACCAGAAGGGCTTCGAGCCGCTGCCGCAGGGCTTCACGCACGTGCCCTATGGGGACCTCGAAGCGGTGCGCAAGGCGGTGGGTCCGCGTACCGCCGCCATCCTCGTGGAGCCCATCCAGGGCGAGGGTGGGGTGCGCGCGGCGCCTCCGGGCTTCCTCAAGGCCCTGCGCGCCCTGTGCGACGAGCACGGCCTGCTGCTGATGATCGATGAGATCCAGACCGGCATGGGCCGCACCGGCAAGGTCTTCGCCTTCCAGCACGAGGACGTCCTCCCGGACGCCATCAGCCTGGCGAAGTCGCTCGGCAACGGCCTGCCCATCGGCGCCATGCTGTGCTCCGAGGAGGCTGGCAAGAGCCTCACGGCGGGCACCCACGGCTCCACGTTCGGTGGCAACCTCATCGCCGCCGTCGCCGCCAACGTCGTGGCGCGCAAGGTGACCGAGCCCCAGATGCTGCGCGACGTGACGCAGAAGGGCGAGTACTTCCTCGGCCGCCTGCGCGAGCTGCAGCGCCGCCTGCCCACCATCATCAAGGAGGCGCGCGGTCTGGGTCTGCTCATCGGCGTGGAGCTCTTCCAGGACAGCGCCCCCATCATCGCCCGGTGCCGGGAGCTCGGCCTGCTCCTCAACGCCGCGGGCGAGAAGACGCTGCGCTTCGCCCCCGCCTTCACCGTGTCCCACGACGACCTCGACCACGGCGTGCGCATCCTCGAGCGGGCTCTCAAGCCCTGAGCCGCTCGCGGCCTGGCGCGGGGCGCGCTTCCCTCGACGACGCGCGCCTGTCCGTCGTCACTTCCACCGGGGAAAATTGATTTTCCCCCGAGTGAAACAATCCGTTGTCCGTGTTGACGCCCTTCCCGGGGAATCGTAGGATTCCAAGACCTCAGAAATTGAGAGGGAAGGGGAGTGGCCGGTGAAGAGAGATGCTCCGCGATCCGCGGCTCTGGGACTGGCGGCGACTCCAACCGCGATGGCGGCCCGTGCGGTCTCTCCCTTCCATCGCACCCCGCCCGAGGTGGTCCTGCCCGAGCTCGAGGTGAGCGTCGTCCTGCTGGAGGAGGAGGAGACGCCGTCCTATGGCACGGCCTCCCTGCCTTCCATCACCGCGGATGTGCTCGCCTTCCTCTCCGAGGGCGACATGGCCCAGGAGGAAGAGGCCCCGCCCGAGCCTCCCGCGCGCAAGGGCCCGGGGGTGAACACGCTGCTGGTGGGCGTGGACGAGTTGCTGTCGCTCGGGGATGTGTCCAGCGCGCTGGAACTGCTGGAGAAGGCCGAGCAGCTCGATCCGCTGGAGTCCCGGTTGGAGGGGGCGCGTGCGCGGTGCGAGCAGGCGCAGCGCGCCGCGCTGGAGCAGCGGCTGGGGAGCGTGAAGCAGGTGCCCCGGCTGAAGCTGCGCATGGCGGAGTTGATGAAGCTCAGCCTGGATGCGCGCATGGGCTTCCTGCTGTCGCGCATCGACGGACACCTGAACTATGAGGCGCTCTTCTCCGTGTCTGGCATGTCCCGAATGGAGACGATGCGCGTGCTGGTCCAGTTGTTGGATCAGGACATCATCACCCTCGCGCCCCGCTGACGCCGTGTGGAGGGGACGTCAATTCCCCAAGTTCGTCCACACCGCGCCCTCATCTCCGGCACACTGAGGCTTCCCCCAAGGACGGGAAGCCATCGTTACCGAACTCGCCATCATCCTGTTGCTCGTGCTCGCCAACGGCATCTTCGCGGGCGCGGAGCTCGCGCTCATCTCCATCCGCAAGACGCGGCTCCAGGAACTCCTCGAGCAGCGCAGCTCCGGCGCGCGTGCCGTCAAGGCGCTCCGGGACAATCCCGAGCGGTTGCTGGCCACGGTGCAGATTGGCATCACCGTGGTGGGCTCCACGGCGGCGGCTTTTGGTGGCGCGTCCATCGCCCAGCGCTTGAGTGGCCCCCTGGAAGGGCTCGGGCTGTCGGCGCACCAGGCCGAGAACCTGGCCTTCGCCCTGGTGGTGGGACTGGTGTCCTACCTCTCGCTGGTGCTGGGCGAGCTGGTGCCCAAGTCGCTCGCCCTGCGCTATTCCGAGCGCTACGCGCTCCTCATCGGCGCGCCCCTGCATGGACTGTCGCGGTTGATGAAGCCCATCGTGTGGCTGCTCACCTTCAGCTCCAACCTGGTGCTGCGCCTCTTCGGTGACAGCACTTCCTTCACCGAGTCGCGCCTGTCGTCCGATGAGCTCCAGCAGCTCGTGGAGGAGGCGGCGCGCAGCGGCAGCGTGCACCCGCGCACCGGGGAGATCGCCTCGCGGGCCTTCGATCTGGCGGAGCTCACCGTGACGGACGTCATGGTGCCGCGCACGAAGGTGGTGGCGATCCGCCGACATGCCACGCCCGACGAGGTCCGGCAGGTGCTCCTGGAGCAGAGCCACAGCCGGATGCCCGTGTACGAGGGGGATCTGGATCACATCTCCGGGTACGTGGTGGCCAAGGATCTGCTGTCCTTCGCGCTCGAGCAGCAGCTCATCCTCCTGGAGGACGTGCTGCGTCCGGCCTATTTCATCCCGGACTCGATGCGCGCCCTGGACGCGCTCCATCAGATGCAGGCGCGAAGGATCCAGCTCGCCCTCGTGGTGGATGAGCAGGGCGGGCTGCTCGGGCTCGTCACCATGAAGGATCTGGTGGAGGAACTGGTGGGCAGCATCTCCAGTGAGCGCGAGGTCCCGCCCGAGCACATCCGGCGCGAGCCGGACGGGACGGTGCTCGTGGACGCCACCCTCCCCATCCGGGAGGTGAACCGGGCGGTGGAGAGGCTGGAGCTGCCCGAGGACGGCAACTGGAGCACCCTGGGCGGGCTGTGTCTGTCGCTGGCCGGCGCCATCCCTCCCGCGGGGGCGCGCTTCACCCTGGGCGATGGCACCGTGCTCGAGGTGGCGGAGGCCTCGGCGCGCCGGGTGAAGCAGGTGCGCATCCACCCCCCGCCTCCCCGGAACGGGGACACCTGAGCCGCGCTCAGCGGTACTCGTACACCCGGAAGGCGTAGGTGCTCGCGGTCTCGTTGGCCGAGTAGAGATCGATGAACACCGTGGTGCTCGAGGCCGCCTGGAACTCCACGAAGGATTTCTGCTGGGTGAGGAAGGGGCTCTTCACGTTCTCGCGGATGAAGGCGGCCACCGTGGGCACGGTCCGGGTGGTGTCGAACTCGATGCGGTAGATGGCGTTGAGCACGACGGGGAAGGAGAACCAGTCCTCGTCCTGCCCGTACTCGAAGCGGCCGGAGACGAGGGTGCCGGAGGTGCCGCCCTGGGCGGGCACGAGCGCCGTGGCCTCCTCCGGGATGTCGCCGAAGTCATCCTGCACGGGGGTGGCGAGCTGGAGGGTGTAGGTGCCGATGGCGGGCGAGGGATCTCTCGGCGAGTGGCTCACGCGCACGGTGTAGGGCGCGCTGACGCGGGCCTTGAAGCCCACCTGCACGCCGGGGCTGCCATCCTGCGCCCTTATCCACCTGCCCTCGGGATCGAACACGTCCACGCGGGGCAGCAGCGCGCCCGGTCCCGGCGTCGCGGTGAGCACGTAGGCGTTGCGCGCGGTGGCGTCGATGCGGAAGAAGTCATAGTCGCCCACCGGCTCGATGCCCTGGGTGCGCGAGCGCGTGGCGTCGAGCGGCGCGGCCCGGGCGATACAGTCATCCGGCTCGGCGCTGTCCCCGGGGTGCTCGGGGCAGTTGGCGCTGGTGACGGGCTCGCAGCTCCCATTGGGCCTGGGCAGCGTGCCCTCGCGGCACAGGCAGATGGCCTGGCCGTTGTCGTTGGCGCAGGTGTTCTTGTCCGCCTGGGTGCAGGGGTTGGGATCGCAGGGATTCTTGGTGGGGGGCGTGCCCGGCTGCGACATGTCCAGACAGGCCGGGGCGAAGAGGAGGGAGGAGAGGAGGACGAGGCGGGAAGTGAGGGGGTTCATGGTCAGCGGCTCCCGGAGCGGTCGGCGTCCGGTGCGTCGCGCGAGCCGGGGGGCCGGTGATCGAGGGGATCCTCCACCTCGGAGGACGCCTCGCGGCGCTGGCGGTACTGCTCGCGCACGTAGGCGACGAGCTGGTCGAGGTAGGAGGAGAGGGGAGGGCAGCGGATGCCGGTGCCGTCCAGCAGCTCCAGGGTGTTGTGGGAGTTGTAGATGGCCAGGTGGTTGACGTAGCCGAGCGCGGTGCGCTGGGGGCGGGCGAGCTTCTCCAGCACGGGCAGGCGCAGCACCACGTCCGCGGCCCGGGCCGAGAGGTTGAAGCGCGGCAGCTTCTTGTTGGACTGCTCGGCGATGCGCTCGTAGACGCGGCGGGCGCTCATGGGGTTGGGGTCCACGAGGTGGAAGGTGCGGCCCACGGCGCGCGCGTCATGCGCCAGCGCCCACACGGCCCTCACCACGTAGTCCACCGGCACCACGTTGAGCGGGGCCACGCCGTTGCCCGGCAGGGGCATGGGGGCCACCAGCGGGCTCGTCACCAGGAGGATGCCCAGGTAGTAGGGCCCCTCGAAGCGATCGATCTCCCCGGTGCGCGAGTCGCCCACCACGGTGCTCGGGCGGAAGATGGTGATGGGCAGGCTGGAGGCGGCGCGCTGCAGGCGCTGCTCGGCGTGGAACTTGGTCTCCTCGTAGACGTTGCGGAAGGTCTGCCCGCAGTCCAGCTCGTCCTCGGCGATGACGCCCACCCGGTCCCCGGAGACATGGCAGGTGGAGAAGTGGTTGAAGCGCTCGAGGTGCTCGCAGTCGCGCGCCAGCTCCAGCATGTTGCGCGTGCCATCCACGTTGACGCGCCAGGCGGTCTCCTTGGGCACGCCCATGTAGAAGACGGCGGCCAGGTGGAAGATGTGCGTCACCCGGGAGCACAGCCGCTGGTACTCCTGGCCGGACAGGCCCAGGTGCATGTCCACGATGTCGCCGGTGAGCAGCTCCAGCGTGGCGCCCTTGCCGCGCAGGCCGGCGGCCAGCTGCTGGGCTTCCTTGAAGTGCTTGGGCTGCACCAGGGCGTAGACGTGGGCCTGGGGCTCCTCGCGGACGATGTGCTCGACCAGCCGTTAGCCGATGAAGCCGGGGTAGCCGGTGACGAAGTACGTCGGGGCCTTGCCGCTGGCTACCTTGCGCGTGTCGCTCATGGGCGGCGGAGCATACTCGGCCCTCAGCCGCGCGCGAGCAACGCGCGCCAGACCTCCTCGACCTGGACCCGGGTGGCTTCCAGGGTGCCCGAATTATCCACCACCCATGTGGCGTGCTCCCGCTTGCCGTCCAAGGGGAGCTGGGCGGCCAGCCGGGCCTCGGCCGCGGCCTCGTCCAGGCCATCGCGCCGCATCAGCCGGGCCCGTTGCAGCTCGCGCGGCACCCACACCAGCACCACGCCCTCCATCGCCCCGTGCAGCCGGTTCTCGATGAGCAGGGGGGCGTCGTAGAGCACGCGCTCCACGCCCGCCTCGGCGAGCGCCTGGGTGCGCTCGAGGAAGCGCTGGCCGATGAGCGGGTGGAGCAGGGCGTTGAGGGCGGCGCGCTCGGTGGCGTCCCCGAAGACCCGCGCGCCCAGCGCCGCCCGGTCCAGGCGCCCATCCGGCCCCACCACGCCGGGGAAGCGCTCGGCCACGGCCGCCAGTCCGGGGGTGCCCGGCTCCACCACCTCCCGGGCGATGAGGTCCGCGTCGAGCACCTCCGCGCCCAGCTCGCGGAACATCCGGCTCACCGTGCTCTTGCCGGAGGCGATCCCACCCGTCAGTCCATAGAGCTTCACCGGCGGCCTACTTCGCGGCCTGCGCGGAGGTGAAGGTGAGCGACTGCACCGTCTTGCCGTCCTCGTTGAGGAACACGGCCAGCCCCTGGCGGGCGTAGAAGAGGTAGGTGCGGAAGTCGTCCGTCAGCTTCTTCTGGTAGCACGGGGTGGAGGGCTGCTTGCCGGAGGACGGGCAGGCGGGCCCGTAGGTGCTCTCGATGGACTCCTTCTCGATCACCGGGCCCGGGAAGACCGAGATGCGCTCGACGTGCTGCGTGCCCACGTCCACGGTGAACTGCACCTGGCGCGTGCCCTTGATGGCCTTCTCGTCGAAGTAGGCGACCACCTCCTTGCCCTCGGTGGTGACCACGCGCGAGGGCTCTCCGAACTTCTGGATGAGGCTGTCGCGCTTGGTCTGTCCGGGCTCGATGCCCTGCCACGGTTTGGCCACCGCGGACGCGGCGGCGAGGAGCACGGCGACGCAGAAGAGGGTCTTCATCCTTCCTGGTGTACCGGATCTCCCCTCGCCCCCTCAAGCGCTCCGGGTGTTGCCAAGCCCTCTGTCGGCGGGGGGTGTTCCCCACCCGCGCCTTGCCCCCCTTGGAGGCGTCTGCTAGTGACCGGACCCGATGCCTGCTCGTGGCCCCTGGCTCCTGTCCCTCCTGCTCGTCCTCGTTCTCTCCGGTGCCGCCGGCGCGGCGGATTTCCTTGGCCCGGAGAGTTGCAAGGGCTGCCATCCGGCCGCCTATGAAGCCTGGATGCAGTCCAAGCATGCCCGGGCCGGAGACTCGCTCGCGCCCACCCAGCAGAAGGACGTGCGCTGCCTGTCCTGTCATGCGCCGGACCAGGCCAACCAGAGCGTGTCCCACGTCACGTGCGAGACGTGCCATGGCGCCGGCCAGCACTACTCGCCCTCCTATGTCATGAAGGACGCGGAGCTGGCCCGGCTGGTGGGCCTGGTGGACCCCTCGGAGAAGGCGTGCCGCAACTGTCACGACGCCTCGTCCCCCTCGCTCAAGCCCTTCAACTTCGTCGAGTCGCTCAAGGCGATCGACCACTGGTCCGCCGAGCGGGCCGGCAACAAGACGGCCCAGGCCGAGCCTCCCCAGGCCGAGCCCACCAAGAAGAAATAGCGTGATCAAAATCCTCGACGCCCGCTTCATCACCACGGCGGTGGAGCCCAAGGGCTACCCCACGAGTCTCGCCCCCGAGGTGGCCTTCGTGGGCCGCTCCAACGTGGGCAAGTCGTCCATGATCAACGCGCTCACGGGCCGCAAGAAGCTCGTGCGCGTGTCCAACACCCCCGGCCGCACCCGCACGCTCAACTTCTTCGACGTGGACGTGGAGCGCGACGGCAAGCCGCACCTGGTGCGCTTCGCGGACCTGCCCGGCTACGGCTTCGCCAAGGTGAGCAAGACCGAGCGCGCCGAGTGGCAGACGATGATCACCACCTACCTGGAGAAGCGCCGGGACCTGAAGGTGGTGGTGAGCATCATCGACGCCGAGGTGGGCCCCACCCCGGACGACTTCCAGACGCTCGACTACCTGCAGAACTACCGGCGCATCCTCGTGGTGGCCACGAAGATGGATCGCCTGCCCAAGGCGCGCCGCAAGCCGCGGCTCACCGCGCTCGCCGAGCAGCTCAGCCTGCCGCGCGAGGCGGTGCTGCCCTTCTCGGCCACCGACAAGCTGGGCCTGGACGAGGTGTGGGGGGCCCTGCTGGACAGCGTGAAGTGAAGGGCTGAAGGGCCGGGGGGAACCGTGGTAGGCACGGCGCCATGTCGAATGGCAATAGCGGAAGCAAGGCGCTGAACACCGTGCGCCGGCAGCTCGCGGCCCTCTCCGGCCGCAAGCGGCTGGAGGCCCTCGTCGAATCGGAGCATGCCCGCGCCCTGGTGCGCTCGCTGCCCGCGGAGGATCTGTACTTCACCATCATGGAGGTGGGCCTGCCCGACGCGGTGGACCTCGTGCAGCTCACCTCGCCCGAGCAGTTCCGCACCTTCGTGGACCTGGGCTCGTGGAAGCGCGACACGCTCGATCCGCTCGGCACCCTCAACTGGCTGCGCGCCGCGCGCGGAGACTCCGCCGAGGACTTCCTCAAGAAGGTGCGCTCCCTGGACGCCGAGGTCCTGGAGATGCTCGTGCGCGAGTTCACCGTCATCCACGACCTGGAGGAGGACCCGGACGTGAACCCGGCAGGCGTGACGATGGAGACGCCCGAGGGGCGCTACCTCATCGAGTTCAAGGGCGTGGAGGGCGCGGAGCTGGCGGCGCTGCGCGTGCTGCTCAACGATCTCATCGCGGACAACCCCTTCGAGGCGGTGCGCTTCCTGGAGGCCACGCGCTGGGAGGTGCCCGGGGAGCTGGAGGAGGTGGCCTACCGCTTCCGCTCGGCGCGGCTGCAGGACCTGGGCTTCCCGCCGCTGGACGAGGCCGTGCAGCTCTTCAGCCGCGTGGACACCGGGCCCGCGCCCACTCCGGCCGCGAGCGCCGCGCTCGCCAACACGCGCGAGCAGCCCGACTACCTGGAGGCCGCCTTCCGCGAGCTGGACGAGCGCGAGCGCGAGAACCTGGAGGCGGAGCTGCGCTACCTCGCCAACGCCACGCTCGTGGCCGAGGTGGAGGAGCCGGGGGACCTGGACGCCATCCGGCGCGTGGGCGAGATGGCCCGGGACTACCTGCTGCTCGCCCTGGAGCACCTCACCGGAGGCGACCCCGCGCGCGCCGCGCAGGTGGTGCGCGACACGGAAATCAAACGCATCTTCCAGGTGGGCTTCTCCCTGACGCTCGCGCTCAAGTTCCGCGCGGACCGGTTGATGAAGGGCACCTTCACGAAGGTGGAGGACGTGCCGCTGCTCTTCGCCGAGGAGGCCGCCGCCGTGGAGGCGCTGCGCCGCAAGCGTCCGCGGCGTACCCTGAAGGTGCCCGGGGCCGAGCCGGTGCCCTTCCGCTCGCGGCGCGAGCTGGCCGCCAGCGAGGAGGTGCTCGCCCGGGCCGAGGCGCAGGTGCCCCTGCTGGGGGCGCTGCTCGGGGGCTCGGCCGAGGCCGCCCGGGAGCGGCTGTCCCGCTTCAGCGAAGCGCCCCGGGAGTTGGGCATGGAGCGTTTGCTCGCGGCCGCCGTGGCCATCGCCCTCCTGGAGGGACGGGTGGATCCCCGCCCCCTGCCGCGCGAGGGCCGGCAGACGCTCGGCGCGCTGCTCTTCGAGGGCACCCCGGACGAGCCCCGTCTCAAGCCGGGCGTGGCGGACCGGGCCCTGGCGCTGCTGGAGCCCGCGGTGCCCGAGCCCTCCCGGCCCGAGCTGCGTCGCCAGGTGAACGCCGTCCTCGCCCGGTTGCTCGAGGAGATGGGCGCTGTGTTTCTCCAGGAGGGAAAGCTCAGCGCCATTGCCTCCCTTCTTCTGCCCATGGAGTGAAAAGCCGGTAATTCTTCCCGCTTCCCGTCCGTTGGTCCGAGGACTTCCACGGTAAATCCTTGGATCCACTGGGATTTGCCCTCCAGGGCCGTTGGCATATCGCCTGCTAACGCCCTGGGGTGGCCCGGTCCGCGCATGCGGTGACGGGACGTGGGAGGAGGGTCCGGATGGAGCTGGGCGATAAAGCGGAACGCCGGGACGTGGTGGCGTTCTACGCACTGACCGCCTTCGCGGCGCTGATGTACATGCTGCCGCAGGTGTGGTTTCCCGCGTTGGCCCCCTTGCGGCTGGCGCTGTTGGCATCGGGATTGGCCGCGGGGCTGATGGCCTTGCGGAGACTGGGGCGAGCCGAGCCCCTGCAGTTCGATGGAATCCGAGGCGGGGCGCTGCTGGCGTTCTCGGTGTTGGCGCTGGCCTCGATGTCGTGGTCGGTGAACCCGGAGGTGTCGCGCGCCACCGCCATCGAGCTGCTCAAGCTCACGGCGATCTACCTGACGCTGGTGAACGTCATCACCACGCCCCGGCGGCTGGCGGCCGTATGCGGCGCCATGGTGCTGGGTTCGATCGTGACGAGCTATGGCGTCATCGACTCGCACTTCACCGGCACGCCGGAGACGCTGGTGGAGGGCTACCGGGCGCACTGGGTCGAGGTGTACGCGGACCCCAACCGCTCGGCGATGAACATCGGCATCATCGTGCCGCTCGCGGTGGCCTTCCTGGCGCGCAAGGAGAGCGGCTGGGTGATGCGCTCGCTGTCGCTGCTGGCCATCGTCATGGCGGCGGTGGCCATCGTGTTCACCTACTCGCGCGGTGGCTTCATCGGCCTGACGGTGGCCATGGCGGTGTGGGCGCTGCGCGAGAAGAAGAAGATGCGCTCGGTGATGCTCGGCATCGCGCTGGCCATCGGCCTGGCGGTGTTCGCGCCCAAGAGCTTCTGGGAGCGCAACGAGACGGTGGCGGAGCTGCACCAGGACGCCTCGGCGATGGGCCGTGTGTACGCCTGGCAGGTGACGTCGCGCATGAGCCTGGACAAGCCGTTGCTCGGAGTGGGCGCGGGCGCGTTCCGCCACGCCTGGTTCGACTACGCGCCGCCCCAGGCCACGCGGGCCTACGTGGCGCACAACATCTTCCTGGACGTCATCGGTGAGCTGGGCTGGGTGGGCCTGCTCTTCTTCCTGGTGTTCGCCGGGAGCTCCACGGGTGGCGCCTTCGAGGCCTCGAGGGATCCACGCATGGGGTGGATGGCGCGAGGACTGGCGGCGGCGATGACGGGCTACCTCATCTGCGACATGTTCTCCGGCTACATCCTCTCGGCGCACCTGTATGTGCTCTTCGGGCTGGCGGCGAGCGCGCATCGCATCGCCCAGGCGTACGCGGTGAAGGAGACGGCGCGCGACGTGAAGCAGGCGGTGGTGCCGGGATGGGAGGGCTCGAACCATGCGGCGTGAGGAGACGCGGATGGCGCAAGCGCCTCTGCGCCTGGTGCAGTTCACCAAGTCCTTCTACTTCGGTGGCACCGAGGTGCAGGTGGTGGAGCTGTTGCGCGGCCTGCCCGCCAGCTACCGCGTACAGGTGTCCGTGCTGGACGCCGTGGGGCCGCTGATGGAGCCCATCCGCAAGATGGGCATCACCCCGGAGGAGTTCTCCCTGCGCGGCTCGCTCGCCCGGCCCAACACGCTCGCCCAGGTGATGCGCATGGCGCGCTGGCTCAAGCAGGAGCGGGTGGAGCTCGTCCACGTGCACGACTTCTACGCGACGGTGCTGGCGGTGCCGGCGGCGAAGCTCGCGGGGACGAAGGTGATCGTCGGGCGGTTGGACCTGGCGCACTGGCACGGCAAGGTGCGGCGGGCGCTGCTGCGCAAGCTCACCCACCTGGCGGACCACGTGGTGGGCAACGCGGAGGCCATCCGCGAGATGCTCGTGAAGGAGGAGGGCATCGCGCCGGAGAAGATCACGGTCATCCCCAACGGCCTGGACATCGTGCGCTTCGATCAGCGCCGGCGCGCGGGACTCCAGGCGCCGCTGCCGGACACGCACGGGGCGCCCGTGGTGGTGCACGTGGCGAACATGAACCACCCGGTGAAGCGGCAGGAGGATCTCCTGCGGGCCCTGGCGTTGGTGCGGCGCGCGGGGCACACGCTGCATGCCTTCCTCGTGGGGGATGGGCCGCGGCGGCCGGAGATGGAGAAGCTCGCGGGGGCGCTGGGCGTCTCGGACACCGTGCACTTCCTCAAGCACCGCGGGGACGTGCCCGCCATCTACGAGCGCGCGGACTTCGGCGTGCTGTGCTCCAGCGCCGAGGGCATGTCCAACGCGGTGATGGAGGGCATGGCCGCGGGGCTTCCCATGGTGGTGACGAACGTGGGCGGCAACCCGGAGCTGGTGGCGGATGGCGAGCGGGGCCTGGTGGTGCCGCCCCTGCGGCCGGATGCGCTGGGTGAGGCGTTCCTCCAGTTGCTCGGAGACCGGGAGAGGGGCCGGCGCATGGGGGCCCAGGCGCGCGCCTTCGTGGAGCGAGAGCTGTCGCTGACGCGGATGGTGCGTCGGCACGACGCGTTGTACCGGCGCGTGGCGCGAGGCGAATGAAATCGCCGGAGCGCGGGAGCGTAAGGGGAGGGGAACCCGCTGTTGCCCTCCGAGGAACGCTCCCATGCTCTCCACCGCCCTGATCGTCGTCCTGGCCTCCGCTCCCGCGCCCGCGTCCTGGCGGTTCGAGGCGGGGGCCACTCCCGAGGTGAGCCTCAGTGCCATCAATGGCTCCATCCAGGTGGAGGCCGTGGAGGGCCAGACAGTCTCGGTGGAGGCTCGGCGGGAGGATGGAGCAGACGTGAAGCCCTTCCTCGACGTGGAGCATGACGGGGACGAGGTGAGCGTGTCGGTGTGTTGTGGCCCCTGCGAGGAGGGGCGCGCGTCCCGCTGCGACAATCCGGTGCCCGTGCACCTCGTGGTGAAGCTCCCGCGGGGCTCCGAGCTGGAGGTGAGCGCGGTGGGGGCTCCGGTGAAGGTGACGGGGGTGACGGGCTCGCTGGAGGTGAACACGGTCAGCGGTGACGTGTCCCTGCTCGGCTCGCGTGGTCGTCTGGAGGTGGCCACGGTGGACGGTAGCGTGGAGCTGCGGCCCGATGATCTCGAGGACACGGAGGTGAGCACCGTGTCCGGCAACGTGAAGCTGAAGCTGCCGCGCGACGCGGGCGCTCAGGTGGAGTTCTCCTCGGTGGGAGGCCGCTTCAACGGCTCCGGGGTGTCCCTGGGCTCCATCGAGCGGCGCTACGGCAACGGCGGGAGCGCCGTGGAGGTCAACACCGTGAGCGGCTCGTTCGACCTCCAGTCCGACGCGGCCACGAACTGATCAGGACAAAGGGGGGCGGGGTGCTCGCCGGATGAACTCCAAGGCGCCGGCGAGCGCCTTCTTTTTCGGGTGTGAGCAGGGAGGCACGGCGTCCCGAGCGTCTGTCCGGTCGAGCGCGTGCGGGTCGTGGGGATGGAAGTTTCGCGAAGGGCAGGGATGTTCCAGCCGCGCCACACCTCCACCCCCGGAGCACAACGCATGCACAGAACCACCTTGCCCCTCGCTCGCTTGTCCGTCGTCGCCCTGTTGCTGTCGCTCGCCGCCTGCGGGCCCGAGTCGAATGTCGAACCGAGCGCGGCGGACGAGTCCACGCGCACCGCGGACACCCTGGCTTCGACTCCGATCGGTAACTTCAAGGATGGCCTCATCACCTACTACAACGCGACTGGCGCGGGCGCCTGCAGCTTCGACGCGAGCCCGCAGGACCTCGACGTGGCCGCCATCGCCCAGGGCGAGTACGAGAACAGCGGGGCGTGTGGCTCGTGCGCCGAGGTGCAGGGACCGCTGGGCACGGTGCGGGTGCGCATCGTGGATGTCTGCCCCGGGTGCACCACCGCGGGCCACCTGGACCTCAGCCGCGAGGCCTTCGCGAAGATCGCCAAGCCCATCGATGGCCGCGTGGCCGTGAAATGGCGCTTCGTCTCGTGCCCGGTGACGGGCCCCATCCAGTACCGCTTCAAGACGGGCAGCAGCCAGTACTGGACGGCCATCCAGGTGCGCAACCACGCCCTGCCCATCAAGAAGCTGGAGTACATGAGCAACGGCAAGTGGGTGGCGGTCCCGCGCCTGGACTACAACTACTTCGTGCAGGCCTCGGGGATGGGCACGGGCACCCTCCGGGTCCGGGTGACGGCCTCGAACGGGCAGGTGCTCGAGGACACCCTGCCGAGCATCCAGGCCGAGAAGACGTTCCCCGGCAAGGCCCAGTTCACGCCGTAGCCCGTGCGTGAGCCGGGTGGGGGGAGCGAGCGGGCGGAGGCGCCGGGACACGAAGGCTTGCCAGGGACGGGGCAAACCCGTCAGCCTTCGCCCAGGAGGCCCTCCGATGAAAGTCGCTCATTCCCCCCTTCATGCCCGCCACGATGGGGGCAAGGAACTGCATCGCGGCGAGCTGGTGCCGTGCTTCGAGATGCCGGTCCGCGCCGACTACATCCTGGCGGCGGTGCGACGCGCCGGCCTCGAGGTGCTCGAGCCGCGCCCGTTCCCGCTGGAGTCGCTGCTGCGCGTCCATGACGCCGGCTTCGTCGAGTTCCTGCGCACCGCCCACGCCGAGTGGCGCGCGGCCGGCAAGGCGGGCTTCATGTTGCCGAGCGGCTTTCCCGCCCGCGCCCTGCGACGTGATCACATCCCCTCCGGCATCAACGGCAAGATGGGCTACTACGCCTTCGATGCCAGCACGCCCATCGTCGAGGGCACCTGGGACGCCGCGCTCGCCGCCGCCCATTGCGCCCTGACGGCCGCCGCGTGGGTCGCCGAGGGCGACAAGAGCGCCTATGCCCTGTGCCGTCCTCCCGGACACCATGCCGCTCGCTCCGTCTACGGCGGCTACTGCTTCCTCAACAACGCGGCCCTGGCGGCGCAGCACCTGAGGGACCAGGGCTTCGGGCGGGTGGCGGTGCTGGACGTGGACTATCACCACGGCAATGGCACCCAGGACATCTTCTGGGAGCGCTCCGACGTGCTGTTCGTGTCCATCCACGCCACCCCGGAGACCGAGTACCCCTACTTCCTCGGCTACGCCGACGAGCGGGGCGAGGGCGCCGGAGAGGGGTACACCCGCAACTTCCCGCTGCCGCGGGGCTCCACCTGGAAGGAGTACGACACCGCCCTGGGCGCGGCGCTGGATGTCGTGGGCGGGTTCGCGCCGGATGCGCTCGTGGTGTCGCTCGGCGTGGATACCTACGAGGGTGATCCGATCAGCGCCTTCAAGCTCGCCACGGAGCACTTCCCGCTGATGGGAAGGCGCCTGGCCGGGCTGAAGGTGCCCACCGTCTTCGTGCAGGAAGGTGGCTACGCGGTGGAGGAGATCGGCACCAACGTCGCCGGAGTCCTGGAGGGCTTCCTGGGCGGGTAGGCCCTCGGCCCGAGGCCCTCACGGCGACTCGTACCCCGCGCCCGTTTCCAGCATCGCGGTGGCCTCGAGCGGCAGCTCCAGGGTGAAGGTGGAGCCGCCGCCGGGCGTCGGGGTGACCGTGATGTCACCCCGGTGGGCCTCCACCACCTGCCGGGCGATCCACAGCCCCAGTCCGAAGCCACCGTAATGGCGTGCGGAGACCGCGCGCTCGAAGCGCTCGAAGATGCGGGAGCGGTCCCGTGGAGCGATGCCGATGCCGTGGTCGATCACGATCACCCGGGCGACTCCTCCCTCCGTCTCGAGGTGCACCTCCACCGGCTTGCCCCTTCCGAACTTCACGGCGTTGGACAGCAGGTTGTCGATGACCTGGCGGATGCGCGTGGGGTCACACCTCGCCACGAGGGAGGCCTTCCCCCGCGAGACGAGGGTGCAGCCCGCGCGCTCGGCCTCGTCCCGCGCGTCCTCGACCGCCTCGGCCACGAGCGCCCCCAGGTCCACGTCGTGGAAGCGCAGGTGGAGCTGGCCGGTGTTGATCCTCGACACATCCAGGAGCGTTTCGACCAGCGCGGCCAGGTTGCGCACGGCCTGGCTGGCCGTGTCGAGCCGCGCCCCGACGCGCTCCCGGCTCTCCTCGCTCAGGCCTCGCGTCACGATCTCCAGTTGAAGGCGGAAGCGGGTCAGGGGCGTCTTCAGCTCGTGGCTGGCCACGGAGAGGAACTCGTCCCGGGCGTGCACGGCTTCCCGGAGACCGGCCTCGAGCGCCTCGTGGCGGAAGAGCTCCCGGCGCGTCCTCGCGAGCTCGAGGTTGGAGCGCACCCGGGCGAGCAACTCCCGGGCGGAGAACGGTTTCACGAGGTAGTCATCCGCTCCCGCGTCGAGCCCGCTCACGGCGGCTTCGGGACCGGCCTGGGCGGACAGCAGGAGGACGGGGATGGCGCGCAGCTCCGGATCCTCGCGGAGCCGCCGGAGCAGCCCCAGCCCGTCCAGGCCGGGCATCATCACGTCGCTGACGATGAGGTCCGGGCGCTGCGCGCGCGCGGCCTCGAACCCGGTGAGCCCGTCCACTGCCCGCTGGACTTCGAAATGGGGAGCGAGGATGCGGCGCAGGTAGTCGCGCATGTCCGCGTTGTCGTCGACGATGAGCACCCGGCCGGAAGGCTGCTCCCGTGGGGGCGGCGAGAGGGGAGGAGCCTGGGGGGCGGGGAGCGGCGCCTCCTCCTCCATGTCCTCGGGCAACCACCGGAGCGCCTCCTGGATGTAGTGCCTGGGCTCCGTCGCGGGGGATGCCCGCCGTGGCTCCTCCTGGAGCCGCTCCTTCGGCAGATGCGCCGAGCCCCGGGGAAGGCACACCGTGAACCGGGTGCCCCGGCCCACCTGGCTCTCCACCGAGATCGTCCCCTCGTGGAGCTCCACCAGCTCCCGCACGAGCGCCAGCCCGATACCACTCCCCTCGATGGAGCGGGCCCGGGCGTCTCGCACCCGGTGGAACCGCTCGAAGACGTGGGGCAGCTCGTGCGCGGGAATGCCCGTCCCCGTGTCTTCCACCTCGAGGAGGACGTGCCGTTCCTCCTCACGCAGCCGCACGGTGATGCCGCCCTCGAAGGTGAACTTGAAGGCATTCGACACCAGGTTGAGGACGATCATCTCCCACAGGCTCCGGTCGACGTAGACGGGCTCGGACAGGGGAGGACAGTCCACGACGAGTCTCAGCCCGGCGCGCTCCGTGGCGGACTGGAAGCCGCTGACCAGCTCCGCCGTGAGGACGTCGAGCGCGGTGGGCTGGTAGTGCGCCTCGGTGCGTCCCGCCTCGATGCGCGAGAAGTCGAGCAGGTTGTTCACCAGCCGCAGCAGGCGCTCGCTGTTGCGAATGACGACGTCGAGGGACTCGCCTCGAAGCGCCTGCTCCACGGAGGCGCGCGCGTCCTGGAGCGGCCCGAGCATCAGCGTCAGGGGCGTGCGGAACTCATGGGACACGTTGCTGAAGAAGGCCGTCTTGGCCCGATCCAGCTCCAGCAGGGCCTCGGCGCGCCGACGCTCCTCCTCGTAGGCGCGGGCACTCGCCACCGCGACGGCGATCTGCCCCGCGGCGAGCTCGAGGAAGGACCGGTAGCGCTCGTCGAGCGCGCAGAGCGGATTCAGGCCGACGACCAGGAAGCCAGAGGGGCGCGCCTGGCCCGCGCGAAGGATGGGCAACACGAGCGCGGACCGCGCGGGCTCGAGCAAGACCGTTTCCGGTGGCTCGCCGGTGGGCCGTGGTGACAGCTCGACGAGTTCCGCGGCGCCCGTCCGCGCCACCTTGGCCAGGGGCCAGGGGGCGTTCTCGACACTCAACGAGAGAAGGTCGGGGCACTGGGGCTGGTCCGCCAGGAGGCCCGAGGTACTCACCAGCCGCGCCTGCGTCTGCTCCTCTGTCGTCAAATAGAGCGCCGAGAACGGCACGTCCGCGGTGTTGCGGCTCAGCGTGCGAGCGATCGCGGCGCACGCCTCCTCCACCGTCTTCGCGCCCAGCACGGCTTCCCCCAGCTCCCGCGAGGTCCGCAGCCGGCGTTCGGCGAGCACATATTGGGTGGTCTCGGTCCCCGAGCAGAAGATGCCACTGACCTTCCCCTCCTCATCGAGCAGGGGCGCGAACGAGAAGGTGAAGTAGGTCTCTTCCAGGAACCCCCTGCGATTGACCTGGAGCGGAAGCTCTTCCGACCAGGAGGCGACTTTCGTGGAGACCACTTCCCGGAGTTGCGCCCCCAGGACATTCCAGACCTCCGGCCAGACGTCGCGAAAGGGTTTGCCGATCGCCCTGGGGTGCTTCATCTGGAGGATGGGGATGTAACCCTGGTTGTAGAGCAGGATGAACTCCGGCCCCCACAAGATGAGGGTGGGAAGGCGCTGACTGAGGCAGATGCGCACGGAGGTGCGCAGCAGTCGCGGCCATTGGCCCACCGGACCGAGCGGCGTTCGCTCCCAGTCCACGTCCCGGAGGAACGCGCCCATCTCTCCACTCGAGGCGAAGAGCTCGCCGGAAGGCTCGTGGCTCATCCTGGGAGCGCTCCCTCGGCGCCGTGCGTCGCGCGGCTGGCACCACGAGGGGCGGCCAACCGCTCCGAGCGCTCTCGCGGGAGCTGGCGGGAATCACGCGCGGCGGACCCCTCCCTTTCGGGCATTTCACTCCCTCGAGACATGTATCAGCGATAAGACTCCGAGGGCGCCCCGAGCAAGACGAAATGCCTCGGAGGCGTTGATTCCGTGAGCCTCGTGAACTCGCGAGGGCCGACCGGGCCCGGGCCTACGGGTGAGCCGCGAGGACGATCGAGAAGGGATGGCGATCCTCGGTCCGCAGATCAGGGTCGTAATCGCCCGTGGGCACGACGGTCACGATGAGGGTGCGCTTCTGGTCCGCCGCGAACTTCAGCTCCTTGGGGCCCGTGGAGAGATCCAACACCTCGCCATCGGAGTCCGGCGTCAGTCCGGGCACGGCCTGGACGATGAAGCGGCGCGACGCATCGCTGGGGGCCTCGAGCGACACATAAAGCGTGCCCGGGGTGCCCGCACCGGCCGACAGCTCGAGGTAGCTCGTGCCGAGCATCATCGGCGCGTTCTCACCGATGTCGATCTTCCCCGGTCTGGCCTCCTGCTGGGCCGCCAGCGCGAGTCTGGCCGCCCGGAGGTTCTCCAGACCGTCCTTGAAGTGACGGAAGTGTTTGTCGTCCACGTGGTCGCCCGTGTACCAGCGCCAGCGCGAGAACTCGGGGACGCTCTGCACGTAGCTCGAGCCGTGGCTGGCGAGCAGCGTGTCGAGCGCATCGGCGAAGTCCGGATCGTTGAGCGTCTGATCCTCCCCCGCGCCCGGCGGGTTGCGTGACGCCAGCCACATGCTCGAGAGGAACCGCGCGTCTCCCCCGAAGAAACGATCCTTCAGGAAGAGCAGGTACATGGAGGAGCCGTACATGTACCAGGTCTCGTACTCATCGTAGCGGTCGAGCGCCCAGTCGGGGTGGGCCTGGAAGTCATCGAAGTAGGTCTTGATGTAGCGGTTGGCGTACACCTGATCCGTGAAGACGGCGGACATCTCGAAGGTGATGGGGGACTCGTACCAGTCGTCCGCGGCCTGCGAGGCATGCGCCATCTCATGGACGACGGTCTCCTCGAGCTCGACACCGCCGTAGGGGCCCCACGGGTCGACGATCATGTAGCCGCGCCGGTCATCCCACGCCGTGGTGGGCTCGCCCGAGAGGACGTTGACGAGACAGCTCCGGTGCCCCTTCCACACGAACACGTCGAAGGACTCATCGGGCCCGCACTCTCCAGCATCGGTGATGGCCTGGCGCATGCCGAGCTGGTTGACGTGATAGTCCCAGCCCTTCTCGACGAACCCGAGCACCTGCTGAGCCGTCTCCCGCTCGCTCTCCTTGTAGTAGTGCACGAGCACGGGAAGCGTCGTGGAGCGGATGGAGTAGGGGAACATCTCGTTGAAGTCGGACCGCCCGCAGATGGGGGTGTTCTCGGCCAGCGGGTGCGTGTAGTCGGGGTCGGGGGGGTTGGGTTTGTCGTCCTCGGTGGGACCGCAGCTGGCGGCGGCGAGCCCCAGTCCGAGCGAGGCCAACCGGGACAAGCGCTTGAGCGCACCAGGACGCTGGGACGCACGCGAGAGGGGCTGCTTCGGAGCAGGGGTGGGGAACGACGAGGGCATGGAGTGGATTCCTTGGAACGTGGAGAGGGGCTGCGCCCATTTTCTCGAAGTCGGGGCTTCGTGGAGAGGGAGATCCGCCGCGTCTGACTCACGGGTGACGAATCGCGGAGACGATTGAAGTAACCACCCTCGCGCGGCCAATTTGACACTATGTGCCACTTTCGGCATAGGATGACGACAGCTCCAAGCCAGGTGGCTCGGAATGTTCAGCCCAAGGAGGGTGACGCATGAGCAAGGTATGGTTCGTTACTGGTTCTTCTCGCGGATTCGGACGCCAGTTCGTCAAGGCCGCCCTGGAGCGTGGAGACCGGGTGGCCGCGACGGCCCGGAACGCCGACTCCCTGTCGGACCTCGTCGGTCAGTTCGGCAAAGCCATCCATCCGCTGACCCTCGACGTCACCCACAAGGCCGCAGTGGAGGCCGCCCTCCGTGAGGCATCCGCGCATTTCGGCCGGCTGGACATCGTCGTCAACAATGCCGGCTACGGGCAGTTCGGGTTCGTCGAGGAGGTCTCCGAGCAGGAGGTCCGGGCCCAGATGGAGACCAACTTCTTCGGTGCGCTCTGGGTGACCCAGGCCGCTGTCGCGCTCATGCGCCAACAGGGCTCGGGTCACATCATCCAGATCTCCAGCATCGGTGGCGTTGCCGCCTTCCCCTCGCTCGGCATCTACCATGCGTCCAAGTGGGCGCTCGAGGCCATGAGCGAGTCACTGGCCCAGGAAGTCGCCGGGTTCGGCATCAAGGTAACGATTGTCGAGCCTGGAGCCTTCAGCACTGATTGGGGCGGAAGTTCCGCCGTGCACGCCAGGCAGAACGACGCCTACGCGGGCCTGCGCAAGGCCATGGCCGCTCGTCGCAGCGGCGCGTCCTACGGAGAGCCCGTGGGTGCCGCCAACGCGCTCCTGCGCATCGTGGATGCGCAGAACCCACCCCTGCGCGTCCTCTTCGGCGGCCAGCCCGTCGACATCGTCAAGGGTCTGTACGCCAAACGTCTGGAAACCTGGGCGCAGTGGGAAGAACTCTCCCGCGCGGCCGATGGCAAATGAACGGGGGAAAGCGATGACGCCGATGGATGAATCCCAGAAGCAGAGCGTGGAAGGTGTTCCGCCCCCGGCGGGGACTTGCCCTTTCAAACACCTGATGGAGGCACCCACTCCCTCCGGCGGCCCCGTGGTCCTCGACCGGGAGAATCCCGAGTTCCTGGCCACCGCCTACGCCACCTACGCTCGCCTGCGCGAGCAGGCCCCCGTGGTTCGCACCCTGTTCGCCAAGGGAGTCCTGGACACCGTCAGGGTGGACAGCCGCGTGGGCTCCACGGCGGACCTCGTCTCGAGTGAGGAGCGGCTCCTCGTCACTCGCTATGACGAGGCCGTAGCCGCGCTCCTCGATGGGAGCCTGTCCTCCGACTTCCGCGCGGGGATGACGCCCCAACAGCTCGAAGGCGTGGCCCACATGCCCGAGGAGGCCAAACCCCTCGCCGACAGCCTCATCTCGCGTGACCCGCCCGATCACACGCGCCTGCGCAAGCTCGTCCAGCCGAGCTTCACCGCCCGCGCCATGGAGACCTTGCGGCCACGCGTCCAGCGCATCACCGATGCCCTGCTCGACAAGGCCGAGCGCGAGGCCGCCGGGCGCGGACAGGCGGCGCCGGACCGCCAGATGGACCTGATCGAGGCGTTCGCCTACCCCATGCCCATCACGGTCATCAGCGACCTGCTCGGCATTCCCGAGGAGGACCGCGAGCGCATCAACCACCTGGCCGAGCTCCTCATGAACACCAACCGGTTCGACTCCTCGCTGGTGGCGGCGCGGCGGGAGCAGACGCGGCAATTCAACGCCTATCTGGAAGAGTTGTTCGAGCGCAAGCGGCGTGAGCCGGCCGAGGACATGATCAGCCAGATGGTCCATACGCGTGAGGACGGGGACATGCTCGGCCATGAGGAGATGATCTCCATGGTGCACACTCTCTTCTTCGCCGGGCACCTGACGACCGTGAACCTGATTGGCAATGGCATGGTCGCGTTGTTCTCCCACCCGGACCAGCACGCCCGCATGGTGGCCGACCCCGCGCTCGCCAAGGGAATGGTGGAAGAGACACTGCGCTACTGGGGTCCAGTCGATTACATCGGGACGCCGCGCACCACCATCGCGGACACGCAGTTGGGTGGAATCTCCATCCCCCAGGGGGCGAAGCTGTCGGTCTGCCTCAGCTCGGCCAACCGGGATCCCTCGCGCTTCCCCGACCCGGACGTGTATGACATCACGCGGCCCGAGGCTCACCGGAACATCGCCTTCGGCAAGGGCATCCATGTCTGCCTGGGCGCGCCCCTGGCCCGGCTCGAGGGGCAGGTTGCCTTCGAGACCCTGTTCCGGCGCTACCCGAAACTGCGGCTCGCGGTCCCCGTGGAGCAGTTGAAATGGGGCGCCGGAGTGGGCTCGGGCATTGGCCTGCGCGGCTTCGCGCGCATTCCCGTCCTGTTCTAGGCGATGTCGACGCGTCCATGAGTCGCCAGGGGGTCTAGGGGTTGCACGGAGTGGCACTATCGGCATGAGGTGCCGCCTGGTGCACCCGGAGGGGACGGCGTGTTACAGGGGGGCGAGGAAGGGACCGCGCATGGACGAGCGAAGCAAGAGCCCCGAGCAGCCAAACCTGCGCGAGCGCAAGCAACGCCTGCTCCGCTTGGAACTCGGAGAGGTGGCGCTCCGCCTGTTCGTCGAGCGAGGGTTCGCCGAGACCACCATCGAGGACATCGCGGAGGCGGCGGGCATCTCACGCCGAACGTTCTTCCGGTACTTCGAGACGAAGGAAGACGTCGTGCTCTGGCGGTTGCGCTACAGCAGCGAACAGATCGGCGCCTCGCTGGAGGCCCGGCCCGCCGACGAACCGCCCCTGCTGGCGGTGCGCAAGGCCCTGGACGCGGTGTCCGAGGCCTATATCACCGAGCCAGAGCGATACCGGAGCTACCTCCGATTCCTGCTCGAGACTCCCACGCTTCGAGCCCACTTCCTCGACACCCAGGAGCAGTGGAGGGCACTCCTGTCGCGAATCCTGGCCGCGAGGCTGGGCGCCGGACGCGGCAAGAAGGAGTTGGCCCAGCTCACCGCCGCGGTGGCGGTCGCCGCGCAGGATGTGGCCCTGCGCAGGTGGGCGGAGGACGGGTCCCGGAGTCTGCCGGACTATGTCGACGAGACCTTCGCGGCGCTTCCCGAGGTCTTGGCCGCCTCACCGGGCCCGAGCGCTCCCGCCGCGAAGCGCGCCCGGCGATAGCGGCGGCCCGGGGCCAGTCGGGGGCCGCGGTGGGTCCACTCCCCGCACCGCCGGGTGTACGCTGCCTCGCGCGGCGGACCCGACATCCGTCGCCCTCTCCCCCGGGATCCTCCTGACATGAAGATGAATGCTTCTGGGCTGCTCGTGGTCGGTGCGCTCCTCCTGCTCCAGGCGTGCGCGGCGCAAGCTCCCGCCAGCTCCCGCTACTTCGACTCGAGCGGGCGCCCGGATGTGCTGAGCGGCGGCGCGCGGCGCATCGAGATCTCCACCTCGCAGGGCAAATTCCACGTCTGGACGAAGCGCGTGGGGAACAACCCCACCATCAAGGTCCTGCTGTTGCACGGAGGCCCTGGCAACACGAGCGAGTACTTCGAGGCCGCGGACAGCTACTTCCCGGGCGCGAGCATCGAGTACTACTACTACGACCAGCTCGGCTCGTTCCGCAGCGACCAGCCCGACGACGCGAAGCTGGCGGCGCTGCTCGGCACGGAGCACTTCGTCGAGGAAGTCGAGCAGGTGCGCCAGGCGCTCGGCCTCGGCCGCGACAACTTCTACCTGCTGGGCCATTCGTGGGGAGGCATCCTCGCCATCGAGTACGCGCTCAAGTACCAGCAGCACCTCAAGGGCCTCATCATCTCCAACATGATGGCGAGCATCCCCGCGTACAACGAGTACGCGAAGAACGTGCTGATGCCTCAGATGGACCCAAAGGTGCTCGCCGAGGTGCAGGCGCTCGAGGCGGCGAAGGACTACGCGAATCCCCGCTACATGGAGTTGTTGGTGCCGCACTTCTACGAGCACCACGTCCTGCGCATGCCGTCGGCGCAGTGGCCCGAGCCGGCATCGCGCGCCTTCTCGCACGGCAACCAGAAGGTCTACGTGCCCATGCAGGGCCCGAGCGAGATGGGCGCGAGCGGCATCCTCGAGAAGTGGGACCGGACGAAGGACCTTCCGGCCATCACCGTGCCCACGCTCACCATCGGGGGGCGGTACGACACCATGGATCCCAAGCACATGGAGTGGATGGCGAGCCAGGTGCGGCGGGGCCGCTACCTGGACTGTCCCCAGGGCAGCCACATGTCCATGTATGACGATCAGCGGACGTACTTCACGGGCGTCATCCGCTTCATCCAGGACGTGGACATGGGCCGCTTCTGATGCCCTGCCTGGGCCAATGCCAGGCAGGGGCTGGAGTTCGTCAGTTCGCGGGAGGGTAGGGGCAGATCAGCGCGCCGGTGATGGGGTGCCGATAGCAGCCACTGGGGAGCTCCGCGGCCTGGGCCGAGCCCGGCACCAGGGTGAGTCCCGCCACGCCCACGCCAGCGACCGCGGAGAGAAGGGCAACGATGCGAAGGGTCTTCTTGGACATGCACGCACTCCTGCGATGGGTCAGTACGACGAGGGCATTCTAGCGCGGCCAGCGCCACTCGGGCTTCGACAGATGCTCGGCGAGAAACCCGGCGAGCGCCTCGATCTTGGCCGGGCGCACGCGGGCCGAGGGGGTGACGAAGTAGAGACCGCCCGTCGTCAGCGTCCAGTCCCTCAGGATGGTCTCCAGCCTTCCGTCGCGGAGGTATTCGCTCGCGATGAACTCGGGCAGCTCGGCGATGGCGAGGCCCGCGAGCACGGTGGGCACCAGGGCATCCGCGTTGGTGACGCGAAGCTGTCCGCCGGGCGTGACGGTCTCCTCGTCGCCGGCGGCGTTGGCCAGCCGCCAGACGTCGCTGCGCGCGCGATAGGCGTAACCCAGGCAGTCGCGGCCGTTCAGGTCGCGAGGGTGCTTCGGCCGGCCGTGCCGCTTCAGGTAGCTTGGTGCCGCGACGATGAAGCGTGAGACCGCGCAGAGCCGTCGCGCGACCAGCGATGGGTCCAGTTGCACCGCGATCCGGAGCGCCGCGTCGAAGCCCTGTCCCACCACGTCCACGGTCGCGTCCGAGAGGTGGAGATCGACCGACACTTCCGGGTAGGCGCGGAAGAACTCCGGCAGGAGCGGTGCCACCCAGCGCACCCCGAAGGACATCGGCACCGCCAGGCGGATGACGCCGCGAGGCCGGGAGGACAGCTCCCGCGCCGAGTCCTCCACCTGCTCGGCGTCGCGATAGATGCGGCTCGCGCTTTCCGCGACCGTCCGCCCGAACTCCGTCAGTGCCAGCTTCCGCGAGGTGCGATTGAAGAGCCGCGCGCCGAGCCGCTCCTCCAGCCGGCTGACGCCCCGTGAGACCGTCGCGACGGACAGGCCCATGGCGCGCGCGGCCGCCGCGAACGACCGCTCCTCGGCCACCTTGGCGAACATCGCCAGCCCCTCGAAATCCGGCAGTTTCGACATCGACAATCCTGCAACGATGGTTTGCGGACCTTTCTATTTCGCCCAGGTGAGCGTGTCGATACCTCTTGCCCATCGGCAAGACCATCCAAGGGAACCCACCATGAAGAGCCTCATCGCACTCGCCACCCTGGCGCTCGTTTCCACGACTTCGCTTTCCAGCCCGGCCCAGGCCGCGCCGAAGCAGACCGCCGCCGTGTCCGACGCGGCGCTGGTCCGCACGCTGCCGGGCTTCACCAACGGGGAGGCGACGGTCAATGGCGTGCGGCTGCACTACGTCGTCGGAGGGAAGGGCTCGCCGGTCGTGCTGCTCCCGGGCTGGCCGCAGACCTGGTGGGCCTTCCACAAGATCATGCCCGCGCTCGCCCGCGATCATCGGGTGATCTCCGTCGACCTGCGCGGAATGGGCAGCTCCGACAAGCCGGCCGACGGCTACGACAAGAAGACGATGGCCCGGGACATTCTCGAGCTGGTCCGCCAGCTCGGCCATGACAAGGTCGACCTCGTCGGCCACGACATCGGCGCCCAGGTCGCGTTCAGCTTCGCGGCCAACCATCCGGAGGCCACGCGCAAGCTCGTCCTGCTCGACGTGCCGCACCCGGACGCCCAGCTCGCCACCTGGCCCCTGCTGCCGGCCGTTGGCACCTTCGGCGACAAGATCGACGAGGCCCACCCGTTCGCCTGGTGGTTCGCCTTCCATCAGGTGAAGGGTCTGCCCGAGCAGATCCTCGAGGGCCGCCAGCACCTCGAGCAGGAGTGGTTCTTCCGCTACCTGCTCAAGGACGAGAGCGCCATCGATGCGAGGGATCGCGCGGTCTATGCCGCCGCCTATGCCAGCCGCGAGGCGATCCGCGCGGGCAACGCCTGGTATCAGGCCTTCCCTCAGGACATCGTCGATGACGGGAGCTACGGCAAGCTGACGATGCCGGTGCTCGGTCTGGGCGGCCCGGGCTTCGGGTGGTTGAAGGCCACGCTGTCGGGCAAGGCCACGGACCTGCGCGTGATCAAGGTCGAGGGCAGCGGACACTTCATCGCCGAGGAGAAGCCCGAGGCCACCCTCGGCTACCTCGCCGACTTCCTGAAGTAGCCACCACGGCCCACTGGCGTCCACCTCCAGATACGGAGCAGATATGAACGACTTCCAGCGTCCCTCGAGTCTTCCCTCCCGCCGCCAGCTCCTGCGGATGATGGCCGGAGCATCAGCCCTCGCCGCCGTGGGGGGCGAGACGATCGCCGAGGCGGCGGGCTCGTCCCCGGCCCCCGCCACCCCCCAGCTGACGCCGTTTCGCGTCTCGATTCCCCAGGCGGCGCTGAACGATCTCAAGCGACGGCTGGCGGCGACGCGGTGGCCCGAGCGCGAGACGGTGAACGACTGGTCCCAGGGCGTGCCGCTCGCCAAGGCGCAGGCGCTGATCGCCTACTGGCGCGACCGTTATGACTGGCGAAAGTTCGAGGCGCGGCTGAATGCCTTTCCCCAGTTCCGTACCCAGATTGACGGGCTCGGCATCCACTTCCTGCACGTCAAATCCTCCCATGCCAACGCGCTGCCGATCGTCCTCACCCATGGTTGGCCGGGCTCGATCGTCGAGTTCCTGAAGGTCATCGGTCCCCTCACCGAGCCCACCCGCCATGGAGGAAGGGCGGAGGATGCCTTCCACGTCGTGATCCCCTCGCTCCCGGGCTTTGGCTTCTCCGACAAGCCCGCGGAGACGGGCTGGGATGTCGCTCGCATCGCCAGGGCGTGGGGGGTGTTGATGCAGCGGCTGGGTTACACGAAGTGGGTGGCCCAGGGCGGCGATTGGGGTTCTGGTGTCACCCATGCGCTCGGCCATCTCCGCCCGGACGGACTGGTCGCTGCGCACGTCAACTGGCCGCTCGTGTTCCCGGAGAAGCTGCCGGAGCACCCGACTCCCGACGAGCAGGCCGCGATCGACGCCGCCGGGCGCTTCGCGAACGAGCAGTACGGCTACTTCAAGCAGCAGGCCACGCGCCCCCAGACGATTGGCTATGCCCTGGCGGACTCCCCGGCGGGCCAGGCGCTGTGGATCTACGAGAAGTTCCAGGCGTGGACCGACAACCGGGGCAATCCGGAGGACGCCCTGTCGATGGACGAGATGCTCGACAACATCACGCTGTACTGGTTGACCGACACGGCGGCCTCCTCGGCGCGTATCTACTGGCAGAACTCGCAAGGCAAGCCCTCCGGCTTCTCGGCGGGGCGCATCGAGCTGCCCATGGCGGCGACGACCTTCCCGCGTGAGCTCTACCGAGCGCCCAGGAAGTGGGCCGAGGCGCTGTGGCCGCATCTGCTCTACTGGGGCGAGGTGGACAAGGGCGGGCACTTCGCCGCCTTCGAGCAGCCGGCGGTGTTCGCGAACGAGCTGCGCGAGGCGTTCCGGACCGTCCGGTAGGTTGACGCGCGTAGGGAGAAGAGAGCGGCCCGTGCGGTGTCTCCCGCCTCCCTCCAGTGGTGCGCGAGGAGATCGGACGTCTCCTGTGCAGGTGGTCGCCAGTTCCACTCCTCGTCCTGAGGGTCGCCGCGCGCTGAGGAACACCCTTCGCCCCCGTCCGCACACTCCCCCTGATGGAAGTGTGCGGGTCCTTATCGTCACCGAGGCCTGGAAACTCTGGCCCGGGAGCACATCGGAGGGCACGGACTGGGAGATGAAGGCGGCATTCCGCCTCCCATTCACGACCAGAGCTCAGGCTGCGCTCTCAGCCTGAGCCGGTGAACGGTTACTCGATCGCCATCAGCGCGTGCAGGCGATGTTCGGGGCTCTTGACGCCGGGTGCTCCCGTTATCTTGATCTCCGCCCAGTCCACCGTGCCGGTGAAGCGGTTGTTCCCTTTGAGATCCTCGCACAAGGGGCCGCCAGTCTTGTTGCCGACCATCAGGAAGGCGTCCACGTTGAAGATGACCGGATTGGTCTTTGGGATGACGCCCTCGCCGAGTTGGATGTCGCTCGTCCCGTGGTTTCGGAAGAGTTTCACCGTGCCGCCCTGGCCGGTCTCCTCGCCGCCGTCGTACGTGAACTCCATGCGGACCTCGTACGTGCCCGACGGCAGCAAAGGCGCGTGCTCATCCTGACGGACGTAGAAGATCTCGAGCCCCAGGTAGTTGTAGACGTAAGTGAGAACTCCATTTTTGGCATAGAGGCCAAAACCGCCAAAATCGTTGCCACGGGCGAGGATCACGCCTTGCACTGGCCCAGATATATCGGCTGGCACTGTGATCTGTGCGGTGATGTCGAAAGAGCGGTTGAAGTTGTCGATCACGACCGGGTCGGCAACGAAACTACCGTCGACGTACCTTTGGCGGAGGACGCCCTCCGCGGGGGGCAGGCGCTCTATCTTTCGGTCGTCGAGGGGGAAGACGTTGTAACGGGCCGCCTCGATCTGAAAGAGGTTCTTCAGCTCCTCGAGCTTGTCGGGGTAGACTGCGGCGAGGTCTTTTGCCTGGGTCCAGTCCTCTTTAGACCTGTCCTCCGGCTTCTCGGCATACGTGAAGTAGAGCTCCCACTTGTCGTCTGCGTAGTCCGGTAGGTTGTACCACTGCCAGGGCTTCGAGTGGAGGGTGACGGCAGTCCAGCCTTCATGGTAGATGCCGCGATTGCCAAACATCTCGAAGTACTGGGTCCTGTGGCGCTCAACCGCGCTGGGTTCATTGAACGTATAGAAGAAGCTCAGACCCTCGATGGGTTTCTGCAGCACTCCGTCGACGCTCAACGGCTCCGGCAGCCCGATCGCTTCGAGGATCGTCGGAAGCACATCGGTCACGTAAGTGAACTGGTGTCGCCTGCTGCCCCCCGCAATGCCCTTTGGCCAATGGACGATCATGCCGTTGCGCGTGCCTCCGAAGTAGCTGGCGACTTGCTTGGTCCACTTATACGGCGTGCACATGGCCTGGGCCCAGCCGACGGCATAGTGATTATACGCTTTCTTGGTGCCGAAATCTTCTATGTGATTATTGATGATGTCTATCTGTTCCTGCTCCGTCATCTCGATGCCGTTGAAGCCGATCATCTCGTTGAAAGTGCCAAGAAACGTGCCTTCGGCGGAAGCTCCGTTGTCGCCGAGGATGTAGAAGATGAGCGTGTTCTCGAAGATATCAAGGGTCTTGAGCGTCTCGAGCACCCTGCCGATCTGGTAGTCGGTATGTTCGAGGAAGCCGGCGTAGATTTCCATCTCGCGCTTCAAGGCATCTCGGACCTCGGGCGGCGTGTCTAGCCAGTTTGGAATATCTTTGTCGGGAGTTGTCAGTTCCGCGTACGACGGGATGACGCTTAGCCCTTTTTGGCGCTCGAACGTGGCCGCGCGCAGGGCGTCCCAGCCTTCGTCGAATTTCCCTCTGTACTTGTTACTCCACTCTTCCGGGACCTGGTGGGGGGCGTGGGTCGCGCCTGGAGCGAAATACATGAAGAAGGGCTTGTCCGGCGCAAGGGACTTCTGAGTCTCAATCCACTTGATGGCCTGATCGGCTAGATCCGTGGTCAGGTGGTAGTTCCCACGTTCTGGCATTTCGATGTGAGTCGTTCCATCGTAGAGGGTAGGGTAGTACTGGTTGGTTTCGCCGCCCACGAAGCCATAGAACTTCTCGAACCCCATGTAGGTGGGCCAGTGGTCGAAGGGCCCCGTGGTGCCAGTTTCCCAGGTGGGCACCTCGTGGCACTTACCGAACTGAGCCGTCGAGTAGCCGTTGTACTTGAGTATCTTGGCGATCGAGGCGGCGCTGTTGGGGATCATCGAGGTGGCGCCGGGCGCCGTGGTCGCCATCTCGGTGATGCAACCCATGCCGACGGAGTGGGGGTTGCGGCCAGTCAGTAAGGCGGCGCGCGTCGGACTGCACAGGGCTGACGTATGGAAACGTGTGTACTTGAGGCCCCTCGCGGCGAGCTCCTTGGCTGTCGGAGTCGCGATGGGCCCTCCGAAGGTTTCAGAGGCGCCGAAACCCACATCGTCGATCAGGATGACGATGACGTTGGGGGCGCCCTCGGGCGGGCGGATCGGTAGGCGGGGAGGGAATTCAGGCTTCGGGTCCGCGGCATTGTACTTCGTCGGGCCGACATAGGGACGGTCGGGGATCGGCAAGATTTCGCGTTTGGGAAGGTCTCGATCCAACGGCATTGATGACTCCTGATTGCGGGGCACCCGTGGGGCACCCAAGAGAGCTGAATTCCTGTGCGAACGTCAAGAAGGTGTTTGGGCTCTACACTTGGCTTATAGCGTCTCGGCAATGGCTTGCATTCACGTGCCGGAGTGGGCCTGCCCCTGTTTGGTGGCTCTCCCGCAGTCTGTGTAATCGACGCGCTCACGCGGCGAGCAGCACGCTCGAAAAGCTTGAGTTCCGGTGAAGGTGTCAAAGGACTTGTTCCTTCGACCCTACCCATTTTTTCGATCCGGCCTCTGAAGGGCAGGCGATGAATCACTCGCCTGCGGGTTCGATGCAACCTTCAGAGAGGCTGTGCTCTCAGGGCACGTACAGCTCCGCCGTGGCAAGTGGGCGGGTGCCATCTTCGCCACCCACGACGAGAACCCTGCCTGAGGGAAGCAGCGTCGCGGTGTGAGCTCCGCGGGGCGCGGCCATGGAGGCGGTCGCGGACCAGGAAGAGGTGGCCGGGTCGTACAACTCCGCGGTGTTGTCATCGCTGCTGCCGTCGCCCCCCGCGACGAGCACCTGACCCGAAGCGAGCAGCGTGGCGGTGTGGCGGGAGCGGCCTTCGACCATGGCGCCAGCCGCGGACCAGCTGTTGGTGTCTGGATCGTACAGCTCAGAGGAAGAGGGCTCGGTGAGCGATTGCCCCCCTGAGATGAGCACCTTGCCAGAGGGGAGCAGCGTGGCCGCGTGAAGGCTATGGCTCGTCACCAGGGTGGCAGCTGGAGCCCACGAATCGGTGGCCGGGTCGTACACCTCGGCGCTGCTCAAGCTCCCGGAGCCATTGGACCCCCCTGAGACGAGGACCTTGCCCGAGGGGAGCAATGTGGCGGTGTGGTGGAAGCGGGCGGTGCTCATGGGGCTGGCCGGAAACCAGATGCTGGTGAACGGCTCGAACACCTCCACAGTGGCTAAAGCCTTGTTGCCATCGGTGCCGCCGGTGACGAGCACATTACCCGAGGGGAGCCGCGTGATGGTGTGATGGTAGCGGCCCATGGCCATGTCACCGGCGTAATACCAGGCGTCGGTAGCTGGATCGTACACCTCCGCCCTGCGCAGGGGGGTCGTCCCATTGTACCCCCCTGTGACGAGCACGGAACCATGTTCGGGGATGAATAGTGCGGCGTGAGCGAAGCGGCCATTGGACAAGGCACCGACTGGAGACCAGGAGTTGGTTGCTGGATCGTACGACTCCACACTGCTCAGGGGGGTTGTCCCATTGCGCCCCCCAGCGATGAGCACCCGGCCCGAGTCGAGCCGCGTGGCGGTGTGGTTGTCGCGGCTCGTGGACATGGACCCCGCGGACGTCCACCCAGTGACGCTGAGTTGAGCCGTGCCGCTCACGTCACCCAGGGTGGCGGTGAGGGTGACGGGCCCACCCCCGGCCACGCCGGTGCCCAGGCCCGTGCTGCTCACGGTGGCAATGGCGGTGTTGCTCGTCGTCCACGTCGCGCTGCTCGTCACATCGGCCGTGGTGCCGTCGCTGTAGCTGCCTTGAGCGGTGAACTGCTGTGTCGAGCCCTGGAGCACCGAAGCCGTCGCGGGGGTAAGCGTGATGGAGGTGAGCACGGGCGGCGGAGGGGTGATCTCAAGGGTTGCCTCGCCCAAGACTTCGTCCACGTTGACTGTGATGAGGGCGCTACCGGGCTGGAGAGCCGTCACCTTGACAGTGCCGTCCGGTTGCGGTTCGACGGAGGCCACTTGAGGAGCGGACGATGCCCATTGCTGTGAAGTGGAGGCGTCGAGGTCGACGACGCGGCCATCGTCATGGACGCGCTGGGCCTTCGCGGTGGTCTTCATCCCCGCGGAGATGCGGGTCTCCGCGAGGACGACACGGATCGAGAAATCGTCTGCTGGAGATGAAGACGGACACCCATGGCAACCAATGACTGTCAACGTCAAGCACAAGGCAAGCAGGGAGAGCGGTAGGTTTTTCATGCGAAGTGGCCCTGGGTTCATGGTGGGCGAAGGCCCAGACGGCCAGCAGCCAGAGGCGGTACCGGGTCATGCCTGTACGGCCATCTCTACTCAAGGTGTCAGGTCATGGATATTGGACCTAGTGCTTACACCGCGCGGGCTCAGCCCTGGCCCAGCCGGTCCACGAACCGCACCAGCTCCGCCACCGAGTCCACGCCTAGCTTCTGGATGACGCGGGCGCGGTGCACCTTGATGGTCTTCTCGGTGGTGCCCAGCCGCTGGGCGACCTCCTTGTTGGTCAGCCCCTGGGCCACCAGCGCGCAGACCTCGCGCTCGCGGGGAGTGAGGACGGCATGACGGGCATGCAGCGCGGCGGTCTCGGCGCGGCCAGCGCGGGCCGCCGCGTCCTTGTGCAAGGCCTCGGAGATGGCTCCCAGCAGTTGTTGCTCATCGAAGGGCTTCAGGAGGAAGTCCACGGCGCCGGCCTTCATGGCCCTGACGCTGGCCGGCACATCCCCGTGGCCGGAGATGAAGATGACAGGCAGGTGGCAGTTCTTGGACTCCATGGCCTGCTGCAGCTCCAGTCCGTTCAGCTCCGGCATCCGCAGGTCCAGCACGGCGCAGCCCGGCGTGTCCCCGGACAGCTGCGCGAGGAACTCGGAGGGCGAGGCGAAGGGCTTCGTGGCATGGCCGGCGGCCCGCAGCAGCCGCCCCAGCCCCCGCAGCACGGACTCATCGTCGTCCACGAGGAAGATGGTGGCGGGGGCTTGTGTCATGGCGAGGACTCCGTATGCGCCGCGGGAAGCACGAACCGTAGCAGAGCGCCCTGCCCCGGAGGGCTCTCGGCTTGCAGGCGGCCGCCGTGCGCCTCGACGATGGAGCGGCTGATGGACAGCCCCATGCCCAGCCCGTTCTCCTTGGTGGAGTAGAAGGGCTCGAAGACGAGGGCCAGCCGAGATGGCTCGATCCCCCCTCCCGAGTCCTGCACGCTCAGCTCCACCCGCCCCGGGCCTGGCGAGGCGGTGCGGACCTGAAGCTGGCGCTGGCCCGCGGGGACATCGGCCATGGCATCCAGGGCATTGAGGAGCAGGTTGAGCACCACCTGTTGGAGCTGGATGCCGTCCCCCTGGACGGCGGGCAGCGACGGGGCCAGCGCCAGCTGCAGGGTCACGCCGCGCAGGTGCATGTCGTTGGTCAGCAGTCGCGCCACCTCGCGCACCAGGTCATTGAGCGAGTGGAGCTCCTGCCGGGGCTCCCCCCGCTTGAGCAGCGCGCGCATGCGGTGAATGACTTCGCCCGCGCGCTTGTCGTCGGAGATGATGTCCCCGAGGGCCTCGCGCACCTCGTCCAGCTGCGCGGGGGTGGTGTTCAGCAGGCGGCGTGCGGCCTGGGCGTTGCTGAGGATGGCGGCCAGGGGCTGGTTGAGCTCATGCGCCAGTGAGGCGGCCAGCTCGCCCAGGGCGGCCACCCGGCTCACGTGGGCCAGCTGATCCAGGTTTCGACGCGCCTCCATCTCCGCGAGCTTCTCCAGGCGCTGGCGCTCGAGGAGCTCGGCCTGGGCACGCATGCGGCGGCGGCGCTCCACCACGAGTCCCCCGGCCACCAGCGCCTGCAGGCCGCTGAGCGTCAGGGCCCCCAGGACCCACCAGCGGTAGCGCTCCCAGAGCGAGGGCTCGTCGAAGGCGAGCCGCACCCCGGGAGGCACCCGATCGCGGGGGATGCCCCAGCGCCGCAGCGCGCGGGCATCGAGCGTCAGCGTGTCCACGGGGGCCGGCTTCAGGGGCGCGAGGAATTCCTCCTGCTCTCCGCGCAATACGCGGGAGGTGAGCAGGCCCAGCTGTTGGCCCACGGCCTCGTAGCTGACGAGCGCTCCGCCGACGAACCCCAGACCCAGGACGGTGTCGTGGAGGGCGAAGCAGGGCCGGTTGCTGGCGGAGAGAAACATGCGTGCGATCTCGCGCCCCACGAAGGGTCTCCCGCTGGGATCGGTGATGAAGGTGAAGGTGAGGACAGTGGTGTCGGCCGGCAGGGTCCTCGCGCGCTCGAGCAGCTCGGCCAGCGGCAGGCCGGTCAGGTCGATGAACTCCAGTCCCCGCTGCGCCAGCAGGGGCCGCAGGTCTCGCAGCATCCGCTCCTGCTCAGCGCGCTCCCACGGGCTGGCACCGTTGATGAGCGCCAGCCTCCGCGTGTCGGGCAGCAGCTGCAAGGCCAACTCCGCGGTGGCCCTCATGTCGTAATGCAGCAAGAGGCCCGCCACCCGCTCTGGGCGAGGGTGCTTTTCCCAGAGCCGCTCGTCCTCGGACAGGACGATGACCGGGATGTCCGGCCACAGCTCCTGGCGCAGCTCCAGGGTCAGCTGGATGGCGTCGGTGCGGAAGGTGATGAGTGCATCCGGCCGGCGCTCCCGGTACTTGGTCAGATACCAGGTACGCAGGGCTCGTGTGTGTTCAGGCCCACTCGCCCAGCCCAGATCCAGGCTCTCGACGTCCAAGGTGATCGGGCCGTCCCCGGTTTCCCACAAGGAAGAGCGGAGACTGGCGACGAGCATCGCCATGGCGGGCAGCGCCGTGTCCTCGGGGAGGAGCAGGAGCACGGACTTTCCAGCCGGACGAGCCTCCTGGGCCACTGCCTGGGGTGTCAGCGACAAGAGGAGGGCGATGAAGAAGACCGTGCGCCAGGACATGGTGGGGCTCTCCGAGTCCCACGAAGGTTATCAGGAGATAAGAGGTTCTTCGGAGAGACTCCCTCCGTGCGCTCGCCTCTTGTTCTTTCGGCTCTGCCTCCGTCAGTGAGAACCTCCACCTCGCGGGCCGTCAGCACTCAAACTCCCCGTGAACATCCGCTCGCCCCTTGAGGAGCAAGAGCTGTTCACGTCTGACCGTCACCCCCACGGTTGAGGTAGGCGGACACCATGCCGCTGCTGGCGACGGTGAGGTAGTCCATCCGGCCAGCAAGGCACCATGCATGACGCCGAGAACGGCGCCAAGGAGTCGACGAAGGACAGCGCCCTCCGTCG
This sequence comes from Cystobacter fuscus DSM 2262, assembly GCF_000335475.2. Lineage (NCBI taxonomy): Bacteria > Pseudomonadati > Myxococcota > Myxococcia > Myxococcales > Archangiaceae > Cystobacter > Cystobacter fuscus. The sequence goes on from NZ_ANAH02000071.1 coordinate 249,059, forward strand.
CTCAGGAGTCCGGAGCGACCACAGTGAGACGGACCGACTTCGCGACGTTTCCCGCCACTGTCCGGCCAATGGGGCAGAACTGCTCGGCTCGTTCGGAGAGGGTCCGGAGGGTTTCCTCGCTCGCGCTGGAGACGATGCGCGGGAGGAGCATGATCGCTTGGACCGAGGGCCGGGGGCCCATGTCCATCCGCAGCTCTCCTTCGAGCTCCAGACCCTCGTACGCAATCCCCGCCTTGTCGAGGATGATTCCGAAGGTGATGAGGTAACAGCTCGCGACGGCGCTCAGGAGCAGGTTCTCGGGGGTAGCGGCTTCTCCGAGCCCTTGGAAGTCCTTCGGCAGCGTCACGCGGGTCTCGAAGCCCTCGCTTGCCTGGAGGAACCCGCTTCCACCCGTGCCGCCCTTCCAGCGTGCCTTGATGTGTGTCTGGCTCATTCGTGACCTTCCTGTGAGGGCGCCTCTTCGCGCAGGGCAATCTCGCCAAGGTTCTGCAGGAGCGGAGTATTCTCGCAGGCCACGTACTCGGCCTCATGCCGCGCGTCGGTGTTGACGTGGCGATGCCAGGCCCAGACGGGAACGTAGACGGCGTCACCGGCCTTCCACTCGACCTTCCGGTCCTCGACGAGCGTGTAGCCTTGGCCCTTCGTGATGTAGAGGATTGTCTCGTAGTTGTGCCGGTGCAGCCGTGTGGATTGCCCGGCCCGCAGGTGCCCAATCGTCAGGCTGAGGGTTCGCGATGGCAGGTCCACGATCGCCACGCCGTGGCCCCGCTCGTCCGAGAACGCGCCGTGGACCTGCGCTGTCACTCCCGCGTGGTGCAACCGTTCGGGCACTCGAGCGCGGAGCACCGCCCGCGTTTGAGCGAAATCCTTCGAGCTAAAATGCACCGGAAGCCCTCCTCGAAGCGCCAGCGGATTGCTCCTCGGACGCGGAGAGGGCCGCGAAGAACGCGCGGCGCGCCTCGATGATCTCCTCCGCGGCCGCGCGCAGCACGTCCCGCTTGCCGGGCCGCTCGGCGAGCTCCCGCTCGATGATGTGCTTCATCGTCAGTGCATGGTCATCATCACCCTCGATGTGCATGGGAAAGAAGGTGAGGTCCCGTTCCGGGAAACCAGCACTCAGAAGGCCGGTGAGGATTTGCTGGTAGACGTGCGGGACGATGGCCTCCGCGCCGAGGCAGAGCGCGCCGAGTCCGACCAGGGGATCGGAGTCCGAACAGAGCCGCAACATGTTCCTCACCAGGGCCGTTGTCTCCGCGAGCGGCGGCTGGATCGAGGGCTCCAATCCGAAGGCGTCCAGCATCCGCCGGTAGATTTGCGAGTGGGGCACCTCGCCCATGCCGCCGAGCCCCATTTCCTCGAAGAGGTTCTCCGTCAGGGCGAAGCGGTCGGTCTCGCTGGTCAGGTTCGCCAGCAAGGCGCAGAGGTACCGCGTGAAGTGGCGGGAGTAGTGGTACTGCTGCACGAGGAATCTCTCGAGCACGCCGCGGGCCGCGATTCCTTGGCGGCAGCGGATGAGGAACTCGGTGGCATCGAGCCGCTCCAGGGATTCCCTCGGGAGCAGGCCGTTCCAGCGGGCCGACAGCTGAGTAGCAGGGGTCATTGCAGGATTCCTTTTCTTGTTTCAGGCTCAGGCCGCCGATTGCCGCGTGGGCCGGAGTTCATTCATTCGCAGAATCCGCTTCAGGACCTTGCCCGTGGTCCCCAGGGGGATGGCGTCCGCACCGACGGCCAGGACGCCTCCCAGCGTGGGCAGGCCCGCGCTCGCGAGCTCCTGGTTGAAACGGCCAGCCAGCTCCGACGTGTCATGGCCCGAGAGGTCCGAGTCCGGCCGTATCCGCACGTAGGCCACCGCGCGGACGGCACCCGTGGCCCCGTCTTCCTGGCCGAACACCGCGCAGTCCGCGATCGCCGGGAAGCGGCTCAGCAGGAACTCCTCGGTCTGCAGGCCATAGACCGGTCCGCTGGGCGTGAGGATCACGTCCGGAGTGCGATCCACGTGGAAGATACGGCCCTCCTCGTCGCGGTAGGCCAGGTCTCCGGTGAGGAAGTAGCCCGAGAGACGGGACCGGTACGTGAGCTGGCTGTTGTTCCAATACCCCGTTGTCACCGAAGGTGCTTTCACCCCGAGTCGCCCGACCTGGAATGGCGGAAGCTTGTCCCCCTCTTCGGAGAGGATCTGCGCATCCACCCATTCGAGCGGCCGCCCGACGCACCGGTTGTAGTGATTGGTCTTGAGCGTGTGGACGTGGCGGAACAGCGAGAACCCCATCTCGGAGGAGCCCATGCCGTCGATGAACACCGAACCGGGCTGCCGCTGGCCGTTCTGCTCATGGAAACCATGGCGGATGAGCGCCCGGATATGGCTCTCATGGGCCGCGTCGCCGCCATTGAACCAGAGGTTCACCGAGGAAAGATCGAAGGCGTCCATGTCGCACTCGGTCATCTCGACGTAGGTCTGCGGGAAGGAGACGACCATGCTGGGCTTGAACGTATCGATCTGCCGCAGCACCGCGCGTCCCGAGTGATCCGAGGCGATGTAGACCGGTGTCCCGCTCAGCAGCGCGAGCATGAGGTAGGCGATGGCGCAGTTATGGGAGTGGGGGAGCGATGACAGGATGCGCTCACCTCCGGTGACCCTGGGGACTCCCAGGCGGTAGCGCACCCCATGGAAGAAGCGCTCGTGCTGGAGCAGCACGGCCTTGGGAATGCCGGTCGTTCCCGAGGAGTGCGCGATCATGATCGGGTCATCGGCGGAGAACTCGTGCCGCCGGTAGGTGGGCAGGGATGCCTCCTGGGTTCCACGGATATCGGCCTCGGTCACGATGAACCCGGTCACGCTTTCCTGGACGAGGGGACGCAGGGCCTGGATGTGGGACGCATCCGTGAAGACGCCGGCCACGCCGACATTGCGCGCATGCACCGCGGCGATCCGGGGCTCCATGTTGCCGTTGGTGAGGACGCCGATCGCGCCCAGGTGCGTGAGCGCGAGGTAGTGGATGAGGTACTCCACCCCGTCGTCGAGGTAGACGAAGACGGGATCCGCGGTGCGTACCCCCAGCTTCTTGTAGAGCCGGGCGTAGAGGTGCGCGAGGCGGGCAAGCTGCTCGAGGCTGAGTTGCTGGAACTTCTCTCCCGTGAACGTCTTCAGCTCGCGCTCGAGATGGAGAATGGGCACTCGCGGGTCCGGGCTCACCTTCAGAGCCCAATCCAGGAAGTTGCCGGCGCCCAGCACCGGGTCCTTCGCGAGTTGGAGGCGGAGCTCGTCGGCGACGAGCGTGGATGGCATTGCGGTCATGGGTGATGGCTCTTTTCTACGGGTCAGGTGTAATCCAGTGACTTCCAGTCTTCGTTTTCGCCGAAGAGAAAACGGGGCTTCTGCATCGGGACCTCTCGTGAGAGCAGCGCTTCCGGAACGAAGTACTCCGCCGGGACGGCGGCGACCCTCACGCGGACTCCGGGGACAGTGGCTTCAATGGCTTGCAGGATGCGCCTGCACGCCGCGTCTTCGTTCCGCGTCTCCACGTGGATCTGGGCTTCCAGCGCACCGTCCCGGACGCGGGCTCGCCAGAACCACAAGCCTGTCTCCGCGGCGTTCGCATAGACGGCCTCTTCCAGCTCCAGGGCGGAGAATGCCCGGGTGCCAGCGTTCATCACGCCCGTCTTCCGTCCCAAGACGCGAATGGTTGGCAGCGTGCGGCCGCACTCACACGGTGCATGCGAGATCTCGACCACATCCTCCAGATCGTAGCGGATGAGGGGCATGGCCTCGCGGAACAGGGGCGTGACGACGAGGCTTCCCGCCCCTTCCTCACGGAAATCACCCGTCTGGGTATCGTGCACCTCGAAGTAGAGCCGGTCGCTCCAGAGGTGGAGCCGCCCCTGCTCGCACTCTCCCGCCAGGCTACCGGTCTCGGTCGAGCCGTAATCGATGAGGACGCGTTTTCCACCCCAGAGTGCCTCGATGTGGGCGCGCTTCGCGGCACTCAGGGGCTCTCCGGCGGCCAGGAAGGTTCGCAACCGGGGAAAATCTCGCGTGGGGGCCCGTCCCGCCCTTCGCGCGGCATAGGCCCAGAGAAGCGCTTCGGTAGGCATGCACCAGGCGACCGTCACCGGCAGGTCGTGCAGCAGCCGAAGCACCCGGGAGTAGGGCATGTTGGCCGAGCGATTGTCCGCGGGAACGATGGTGGCGCCCACGGAGCGGGCCGCGCCATGCATCTGGTGGGCGGTCGTCACCAGCGCATAGGGCGTCTTGATCAGCACCATGTCTTCCCGGCAAAGCCTCACGCCATTGCGCAGAAAGCGCGAGAGGATGTCTTCCCAATCGCTCTCGGTGATATACGAGGAGATGGGATGTCCGCTTGTTCCCGAGGACTCGTGGTAGGTGCTGAGCTGGCTTTGCGGGACAGCGAGAAGCCCGAAGGGGTAGGCCGCCCGCAGATCCTCCTTCCGCGTCAGTGGCAACCGCTCCCAGCTCCGCCGATCGAGCTTCTCCGCCCTTGGCAACCGGCCTTCGTAGTAGGGAGCGGACCGGGCGCGCAGAAGGGCCTCTTCCAGTTGCTGCCGGGGAAATGCATGCACCGGTGAGTTCATGAGCTGGCTCTCGCGAGGAGACGCCGGATGTTGCCGCCGGTGATTGCCTCCATGTCCGCGTCGCTCAGGGTGAGCTCCCGGACCTTGCAGAGTTCCGCCGCCGCGCTCTGCAGGGGGTACTCGGACCCGTACAGGAGCCGGGAGGCACCGAGCACGTCGGCCGCGTACTGAATCACGTGCTTGAAGGCCCCCGAGGTCTCGAAATAAAGGTTCGGGTACCCGGCAATCGCGTCGACCCCGTCGTAGTCGAGTTCGCCGATTCCGCCATGGCCCAGGATCAACCGGAGCCCGGTGTACCGCTCCGCCAGGCGCACCAGGTCCGTGACCCGGAATCCGTCACGGTCCAGGCAATGCAGATACACGGGATGCCCATGCTCTCGAGCCACATCCAGGTAGGCCGAGGTCCTCGGGGAATCGAGCGGCACCCCGTGAACCGCGGGCCCCAGTTTCAGGCCCGCGAAGCGTGGTCCGAGTTCCCGGTACTCCTTCGGGTCCAGCCAGGGATTGGCGAAGTAGAAAGGCACGAGCCGGCCCCCGGAATGCTCGCAGAGCGAGAGGACCGCGCGGTTGTCACACGTCAATCCCTGCGTCTCCGCTTGCGTCGGCTGTCTCAGGATCTGCCGGGAGAGCTGCCGGGGCGTCAGCAATCCTCCTCCCACGACGATGCAGCGCTCGACATCAAGCCGATCCATCGTGGTGAGGAGCCGCTCGAAAGCTTCCTGCGTCGCCAACAGGTGGGCGTGGCTATCGACGAATGCTGGCAAGGGCCACCTCCCGTTCACCGCGCGCGGGCTCGCCGTGGACGAGCTTCGAGAGGCGCTCCAAGAGCAACGCCGGACTCTTCTTCACGAAGATGTTGCGTCCAATGCAGACCCCCCGCGCTCCCGCCCGGAGCGCATTCGAGACGTGCTCCAGCAGGGGCTCGTCGCCCGTCAGCTCGCCCCCGGCGACGAAGACCAGGGCGTCGCCCTGCACGTCCTCGAGCGCTTCGCGGAGCAGTTCCGGCCGCTCACTCATCCCAATCTTGAGCGCATCCGTGCCCAGCTCCACGGCGGTGCGCATCAGCTGCTTGATCCGGTGCAAGCGCTGCGGCTCCTCGCCCACTTTGTCGTAGATCATGGTCAGGACGGGCAGTCCGTAGCGGGCGGCTCCATCCACCACTTGTCCCAGCATCTTCCAGTTCGCCCGGTCATTCCGTCCGTTGAAGTTGACCTGGAGCGACACCGCGTCGGCCCCGAGCAGCAGGGCCGTCTCGATGCTCGTCAGCCATTCCTTGTCATCGACCGAGTCGGAGAGGCTGCTCATCCCGTTCAGGTGCAGGATGACACCCTTGCGGTCCAGGGCGCCCTGGTCCGCCAGACGCGAGAGGATTCCCTTGTGTGCGACGACCGCATCGACGCCGGGATGGCCGATCCAGCGTGCGATGCGGGCCGTGGACTCGATTCCCGTCAGGGGACCCACGGTGAGCCCATGATCGATGGGGACGATCACTGCCCGCTGGCTGCTCGCGCCCAGGATCTTCCCGAGCCGTACCTTCTTCGCCGTGTTCATCTCGGGGACCTTTTTCAACTTTCCTTGATGTTCTCGTCGATCTTGATTCCGACGTGGCGGCCCGGCGCCGCCTTGTGGGCCAGGATCCGATCGCCCGGCCGCAGCTCGGTGATGTTGAGAGGCTTTGCCTCGGGCGAGAAGACACGCACGTGCCAGTCGTCCTGGAGAATCACGTTGATCGTCTCTCCCGAGGCGAAGCGAGCCTCGATGAGCCGCAGCGGCCGCAGTTCGGTCTTCATCCGGCCAACAGGCGCTTGCCGGGTGCTACCGTCGGAGGCAACCACCATCACGGCCGAACCCGCGTTGAGTTCGCTCATGTAATGGGTCCGATTCGCGGCGTTGTAGACGTAGCTGTGCACACCTCCCGCGTTGACGCGGAACGGACGCTTCTCCATGTAGGGCAGGAAGAACACCTCTGGGCAGCACAGCACCCCTCCCTGCGAGGTGGAGCCCACGATCATCCCCTCGGTCGGCTCGAACAGCGTCGCCAGATCGATGCAGCTCCGGAAGCCCATGCCGACCGGCTCGGACTTCGTGACCGTGGCCGGTTCGAGCGCGACGTGCTCCTGGCCACGCTCGGCGAGCCTGCGCGCGAAGCCTTCCAGCAACTCATGCTCGACTGGCGAGAACATCACGCCATCTGCTCCCACCTCCATGACGCCCAGGGTGACGATGGCGTCGTCGACGTCGGTGGGGTTCGCGATCTCCTTGATGAGGGTGGTGCCGGTGGCTTGCAGGGAGGCGATCACCAGCTCCAGAGGGATGTTCGTCGGGTCGCGGAAGCAGATCATCAGGAACGGATGGCGGAAGCCCTGCTGGATGGACCGGTGCAGGGACTCGCCGTCGTCGACGTACTGGTAGAGGCAGGTGGACAGGCCCGCCTCACCCGCGCGGGCCAGGAGGTCCTGATCCGCCGACACCGCGATCAGCGGGGACTGGGCCCGCTGGAGGACCTCCTGGTGCGTGCCCGCCGCGAGCAACGCCTCCAACTCCCCCAGGGACTCCAGACGAACCGCGACCTTCAGCCCTCCAGGAACCGCTGGCAGGAGGGCCTCGAGGTTCCGCGGATACAGCAGGACGCCCGTGTAGTGGAAGCGCCCCAGCCGCAGGAACAGGCCCTGATGGTCCTGCGGCGCCGAGAAGTCTTTCGTGTCGAACCAGAGCTGGGTCTGGTTCTGCTTCCCGGCTGTCGTGTTTCCGGTCATCGCCTCGAGGCGGATGGGCTTGCGGAGCACGGCCAGTTCCTCTGGCCGGGTGCTGGAGTATCCGTTCGTCAGTTCGTGTGTCATGCGACTTCCTTCTGGAGGTGATGGGTTGGGTTCAAAGGGAGTTCGGTTTCGTCGTGGCCGACCCAGGTGCCGCTTTCTTCATGGAAGGCGGAACGCACGTGGAGGCGGACACCGTGACGGGCCGCGAGCTGCACGGCGGAGCGCTGGAGGACCTGGGCCCCGGCTCTCACGAGGGTGTCCATTTGCTCGTAGGAGATGCGCTCCAGCTTCCGTGCGTGGGGATTGCGGCGTGGATCCTCGGCGAAGACCCCGTCGACATCCTTGAAGAGCTCACAGGCGTCGGCGCGGAGGCTGACGGCGAGCGCCACGGCCGTCATGTCCGAGCCACCGCGCCCGAGCGTGACGAGGCGTTCCTCCGCGTCAACGCCCTGGAAGCCCGCGATGACTGGCAACTCTCCCCGGGAGAGCGAGGCCTCCAGCCGCGCCGTTTCGATCTCGACGATGCCCGCGTTGCCGAAGCATCCGTCGGTCCGGATGCGGATCTGGCTGGCCAGGAAGGACCGCGCCCGAATGCCGAATTGTTGGAGTGCCAACGCCATCAGCCCCGCGGAGACTTGTTCGCCCGCCGCGAGCACCGCGTCGACCTCGGCGTGCGCTGTCTCGGAAGAGAGCTGGGCCGCGAGCTCGACCAGGCGATCCGTCTCGTCGCCCATGGCGCTCACCACGGCGATGACCTGATGGCCTCTTGAGAACTCGGCACCAATGCGGGCCGCCGCACTGCGGATGCGCGCGGCGGTCGCAAGCGCGGCGCCTCCAAACTTCATGACCTGCCGGCGGTTCACGCCGCCCAGGCCGGTGATTGTATGCATCACTACTTCCTCTCTGCGGGCACCGCGACATGCGCGGAAGTCGTGAGCGGACAATTCCCATGAAGATTGCCCCGGAGGGAGGGAACGGGACTGCAACCCAACGTTCCACACGCTGGAACAACGACGGAGAACCCTTGTCCCGGGACATCAACCTCAACCGCATCGAAGTCTTCAGAGAGGTCGCCACCAGTGGCAGCTTCACCAAGGCCGCATCGAAACTGAGGCAGCCGAAGTCACGCGTCAGCCGCAACATCTCGGCGCTGGAGGCCGAACTGGGCGTGCGGCTCATCCACCGCTCCTCGCGTCACTTCCGGCTGACGGAAGCGGGCCAGATCTTCTACCTGAGGATGCAGGGACTCATGGAGCAGGTGCACGAGGCCATCAACGAGCTCACGGAGAAGACCCGTGAAGTCTCGGGGCCCATCCGGCTCAGCGTGGCCGGGGACATCGGACAGTTCCTCATGAGCCGCGTCTGCCGGGACTTCCTGAAACTACATCCGGGAGTGCAGGTCGACCTTCACCTCTCGAACGACCATGTCGATCTGCTCGGCGGTTCGTTCGATCTCGCCGTGCGTGTGGGCCGGCTCAAGGACAGCTCCATCCTTCAGAGGAAGCTGGGAGAGACGTACCTGCTCTTTGCCGCGAGCCCGGGTTTTCTTCGCGAGCACGGCGGCCTGCCGAAGGAGCCGGTTGACCTCACCGGGCTTCCCTTTCTCGGCTTCTCCGGCTTCGGGCCCTTTCAACAGCGGTTGTTGGTGAGCAACGGCGGTGATGAGCGCCAGCTCCAGGTGAATAGCCTCTTCCTGTGCAATGACTTGCTGGTCGTGAAGTCCATGGCCATGGAAGGACTGGGGCTCGCCTGGCTTCCGGAGTTCCTCATGAAGGACGAACTTCAGAGCGGCTCACTGGTTCACGTGTTCCGTGGTTGGACGTCGCAGTCCTTCCCGATCCAGATCGTGCTGCCCCCGCAGCGGGACATCCCGTTGCGGATCAAAAGCTTCGTCGAGTTCGTCGCCGCGGCACTCCAGAAGGAATTCCGAGAAGGAGCGCCGCTCGGCCGCGACCGGTAATCTGGCCAGGGGAGACAGGATTTGAACCCGTCTCCCCTGCTCCGGCCCCGTCAGCGCAGGTAGAACGTCTGATTGTCTCCCCCGTGGCAAGGCCACTGGATGAAGTACGCTCCATTTGCTGTACTCGCGCCGCTCACGTCCAGGCACTTGCCGCTGTGCTTGGCAACGAGGCGGTAGCGGCCTTCCCAGTCCTGCACATAGAACCGCTGGTTGTTGCCACTATGGCATTCCCACTGAATGACGGCGGCACCATCCTCCGTGCTCGCACTACTGACATCCACGCACTTGCCGCTGTGCCTGGCCTTGATCGTGTAGGTCCCGTCATTCATCGGCGTCAGGAAGAACTGCTGGTTGTTGCCACCATTGCATCCCCATTGGATGATGCGTGCACCGTCGGACAGGCTGGCCCCCGTGACGTCCATGCACTTTCCGCTGTGCAGGGCGACCACCTGGTAGAAGTTGGGGGTCACCGTTGGAGAGGATTCGTCCGGGGCGAGTTCCGTCGCCTCGTCGACGAGGGTCTCACCTCCGCAGCCCACGGCCATGATCAGGGTACCTGCTACAGCCAGGATCTTGCAGCTCAGGATGTTTCTCATGCGAGATAGACCTCCGCCTGGTGGACAGCACGAGGCACAGTCGGCTCGACTTCCACCTTCGGAGAGGGTGGCGAGCCGTGAGAGGAGTCTTTGCAGTGTGCTGATCCTGGTAAACTGCCCTGGTGGGCTCTAGCTCTTTGCTGCGCTGCACACGGAGCCGGTTGTCAGCGTGCAGCCGAGCAGGTGTCTGGTATCGCGTGCACCCCTTGTGCGCCCTTCACGTCCCCCCGACTGGCGCACTCGCGGCGTCCTCTCCTTCAGCGGCTCCTTGCTGGCCGCTGCCTGGGGCGCCACGCTCTCCTCCTCCTGTCCTGCTTGGGGGCGCTCTTGAGCCGGCCTCCGTCCGCCTTTGACAATCCGTGCTGGGCTCCCCTAGCGTTGCGCTCCACGGAAGTGTGCCGCCGGCAGGGGGCACCCGACGAGGACGGGCCATGACGGGCGAGGAACTGCTGCAGCGCAAGTTGAAGTGGGAGAAGACGCCGGATGCCTTCCATCCGATGCGCACCGAGGTGGATGGACAGGAGCTGCGCATCCGCGTCGGCGACTTCCCCGAGGAGTCCCTGTACACGCTGCTCGCGGGCGACCAGGAACTCGCTCAGTTCGACGACTGGCCCAAGACGTGGCAGCGGCCCCCCTCCGACAAGTCCGCGGGCTTCTACGGCAAGTCCCGGGCCGCCAAGACGACCAGGCACGGCAAATAAATCCCGACGTCCTCTCCGCTCTCTCCGAAAGTCACCTCCATGACCATCAGGACGTCCCGGTCTCCACGCCCTAGCGCCTCGTCGCCCTCCTCGTCCACGCGTGCGAACACGTCCACGGGCGCCAGCACGCCCACGGGCGCCAGCACCCCCTCCTCGTCGACGTCCGCGGCCTCGTCCAACCGGGTCCGCGACAACTACTCGCCGCGGTCGCGAGACACCAAGACGGAGAAAGTGCTCGGCACGGGCGCGAACAACGCCCCGAAGATGAGCAACGCGGAAGTCCGCGCCTGGTACAACCAGAAGGTCGGCGAGATCCCGGCGCTCGACGCCCAGTGGAAGGCGGCGGGCCTGTCGCCCGAGCAGCGGGCCCGGAAGGCGGCGGGGATCCGCCACGAGGCCCGCCTCGAGGCGCGAGGGAAGATGGAGAACAAGGCCGACGTGGAAGCGCTGCAAGCACGGGACATGGAGGAGTACGGCAACAAGGACGGCCCCACCTTCGATGACCTCGTGAAGAAGGCCAAGAAGAAGGGACTTCAGGGCGACGCCGTCTACGAGTACATCCTCGGCAGCTCCAACCGGACCAACGCCGAGGTGAACGCGAAATTCGACCAGGGAGGAGCCAAACCCCCCGCGTCGGGTCACGCCAAGCTCTGAGCCGGGGGGGGACAGCATCGCTCCTGATACGCCTTTCCACGCGGCCTTATGCACTCGAGGCCGACGAGGCAGGACTTTCTAAGAATTTGAGATGGGCCCACGGGGTGCGTCCGCCTGACGGAGCCACACGGGGGCGGGCTGGCCGCGTGCCCCGGGTGCACTTGATCGCGCTTCCGCGCTCAACGATAATGTTGAGCTTTGTTGCCTTCCCAGGAGCAGGTCCATGCCCACTGTCAACCCCGCCGGCCCCAGGGTCCGAACGAACTCCAGCAGCTCCTCCTCCGCGCCGGCCTCCCCCAAGAACGAGGTCAAGACCGAGGTTCCCGCCTCCAGCACCCAGGCGAGCGCGTCCACCTCCTCGGCGCACGTGAAGGATACCTTCAGTAGCGCGCCTCCGCCTCCGCCCCCGCCGCCTCCGGGAATGCTCAAGGCCTCGGGGGGCCCGCCTCCGCCCCCGCCGCCTCCGGGAATGCTCAAGGCCTCGGGGGGCCCGCCTCCTCCTCCGGGAATGCCCAATCTCTCGGGGGGCCCGCCTCCCCCCCCACTTCTGGGAATGCCCAAGGCCAGCTCGGGGAGCAGACCCGTCTTCAATACCCGGCCAGCGGATCCGTTCGACAGACTCTTCGGGTCCACCGTGTCCAGTGAGCAGAAGGCAGCGTTGAAGGACGAGGCCAAGAATTCTCCCATCCATCAACCGCCAATGCCTGATGGGAGCGCTTCTCTGAAGGCGTTCCGGGATGCGCGCCCTCCTGCCATCAATGATTCGCCGCTCTACCAGGGCGGCAAGCAGACGCACCTACTCAATTGCAGCTTTTGCACCGTGGGCGCGATGACCAACAAGACCGCGAGCGATGTCGCCAAGGACCACATCGAGCAGAATTATTCCAAACATGCCTCCCTCAGTGACAATGCAAAACGCGCCTCGCAGGAAATGACCGTCTGGTCGGATCCGGCGCAGAATCCGGACAACGCGACGGCGGCCTACGACTTCAAGGGGCAGCTCGACGGGATGGGTAGCTATCTGAAAAAATATGCCGGCGACCCCGCCAACAAGGTGACCTTCAAGCAGGATACGCCGCTGAAGCCAAACTCCGAGGTCCCGGGAGGACACGAGCCGGCTCCCTACCCCAAGAACGAGCTGATCAAGCGGATGAATGAGTATCCCAACGGGACCCGGTTCGGGGTGATGGTGTTCGGATCCGAGGCAAACCAGACACACTGGGTCCAGGCCGAGAAGTATAACGGCAACCTGGTGTTCCAGGATTTCCAGCAGAACGCCAAGATGGACGTGATGAAAAATGGGAGGCCGACGGGTGCGCAAGCCACCAATGATCCGCGGATCACCAACAATCGTTTGCCCGTGGGGCCCGTGGATGGCAAGGACATCTACCAGTCGGGGATGTTCTTCGCGCTCGAGCCGACGAAATCCTGAGCACGACACCCGCGGCCCCGGCAGCTCACGCGAGCCCCGGGGACGCGTGAGGGGCGGGAAGGCTCAGGCGCCTCGGCCGTGCGCCGCCTCTTTCAGCTTCCCGGTATCCACGCGGACGAAGATCGAATCACCCACCGCGGTCAGCGTATCGCCGGCATGCACCTCGCAGAGGACCCGGCTCTTGCGGCCGACTTCGCCTTCGACGCGCGCGCGAAGGAGCAGGGGCACCCCCATGGGCGTGGGTTTGATGAACTTGACGCCCAGGTGGCCCGTGACGCATTCGATCCGCGGCAGGCTACCGGGCTCGCGCCCCTCGGCGCGGTAGTGGTAGGCCATGGCGGTCCAGTTCGAGTGGCAGTCGACCAGCATGGCGATCAGACCGCCGTACACCAGCTCGGGCCAACCCGTGTATCTGGCCTCGGGGAGGTGCCTGGCCATGACGTGGATGCCGTCGTCATGCCAATAGCTCTTGATGTGCAGACCGTGTGGATTGTTGCTGCCACAGCCGTAGCAGATGCCCTCTGGCGCGGCGATGTCTTGCAGGGGTGCGGTGTCCATGGCGGGGCCCTCGTCGGGAAGGGGGAGAGGAGACTCTCGGCTTTCTTCCGGGCTGTATCACGCCCGGTCCCACTCAGCCCACCAGGGCGCGGACGATGAAGTAGAGGATCGAGGGCGCCACGAGGCAGCCCAGGCCCGTGTGGAAGGTGGCCGTGAGCGCTCCGTAGGGCACGAGCTTGGGATCCGTGGCGGCCAGCCCTCCGGTCACCCCGCTCACCGTGCCCATGAAGCCGCCGAAGATCATGGCGGAGCGCGGGTTGTCGAGCCCGATGGACTTCGCCGCGAACGGCGTGCCCACCATGACGAGCACGGCCTTGAACACCCCCGTGGCGATGCCAAGCCACCACCGCGCCCACGAGGAAGGGCAGCACGGTGCCCAGGCCCAGCGCCAGGACGCCGATGAGGCCCGCCCGGCGCGCCTCCACCACGTTCACCTCGAAGGCCGTGGCCACGATGGCGAAGTCGCGCAGCATCGCGCCGCCCATCAGTCCCACGCCCGCGAAGACGGGCACGTCCGTCAGGCCCTGGTTGCCGCCCGTCAGCACTCCGCCCACGTACGCGAGCACCAGCCCCAGGAGGATGGCGATCGCCGAGCCGTGCACCTGGCCCCGGGTGAGGTGGCGGGAGATCAGGTTGGATACCCACATGAGGGCGCCCACCAGGGCGAAGGCGGTGATCAGCCCGTGCTTGCTCAGGATGGATTGAAGCTCGTGCATGGCGACCTCGGCTCAGGAATGGGACGTCGGCGCGAGGGGCTCCTCGCGGGAAGAGGGAGGCGGGCGGCCGAGCCGGCTGAGCAGCGCCGTGCCCGCGGCGCACAGGGCCGTCGCGCCGAGGCCCGCGAGGATGAGCTCGGCCACCTGCCGCGTCAGCATGGTGAGCGCCCGCTCGCGCGTGGACACCGGCGAGCCGTCGATGCCCGCGAGCACGGGCGTGCCGGGTGCCCGGAGGCCACTGTGGGCCAGGAGCTCGCCGAAGGCGCGCGCCGCCGACGCCAGCAGGGGCGTATGGGACGCCACGTGCACCGGAAGCACCGTCACCGAGCCGCCCTGGGCGGAGAGCTCCGGCTCGAGCCGCCGCAAGTCCTCTTCCCGTCCTCCCATGACGAAGCGGCCCGTGCCGTTGACGATGGCGAGGTGCACCGCGTGCGCCTCGAGCAGGGGCTCCAGCCGCTTGCGGCACAGGCCCCGCACCGCTCGCATGCCGCTGTCCGCCGGACCCGCGCCATCCATCGCCCGGGCGCGCGCCTGGGCGAGCGTGAACAGCTCCCCGGCGTCGAGGGCTCCCGCGCACCCGTAGGCGGCGAGCTACCCCACGCTGTAGCCCGCGAAGACGCGCGGCGTGGGCAGCCGGGAGCGCAGGGCCGTCCACGTCGCCAGTTGCACGGCGCACAGCAGCGGCTGGGCCAGGGCGTTGACATAGAGCGCCTCGGCGGGCCCCTTCATGAGCGTCCAGGGACTGGCTCCGAGCACCTCGCTCGCGGCGTCGAGCACCGCGCGGGCCTCGGGTTGCGTGCTCAGGGGCTCGAGCATCGCCGGGTGCTGCGCGCCCTGGCCCGGGCAGAGGATTCCCAGGCTCATGTCCGTTCCGCCCCGCGTCGCTGGTGGTGCACGAACCAGGCTGAAGAGGGCGCCCCGGTGGGTGTTGATGCCTCCGGTGGCCGCCAGCATCCGCCGCTCCGCGTCGAGGCCGAGCGCTCGCAGCACCGGGAAGTCCGCGCCCCCGGCTCCCGCGGCGGCGATGTCGCGGAAGTAGCCGCGCAGCGAGAACAGGCTGCGCATGAAGGTGCCCATGTCCATGTCGTCATGGCTGCCCGAGTCGAGCGGACTGACGAGGCCGGGCTTGGGGTGCAGGGCCAGCTCGGCGTATGGTTGTTGATGCATTGCTGATAGTTGGGATTGCAATCCGAGCAGCAGTTCGACGACGGGGCGCTGGCGTCACCACTTTCCGCGCCCCCTACACCTGAAGTTGCTTGCTCAGCGCGAACTGCTGGGTTCCGTAAGCGCTATCAGAGCGACTATCGGACGGCGTGCTCACCCTGTCAGCCGGTAGTCGCGGGAGAAGGCCTGGGGCACGTTGGGGCTCTCTCGAACGGAGGCCCTCATGATCAATCGGCGAGGTTTTTTGCGTGCTGGCGCGGCGGTGGGTACAGGTTTCTTGCTGCCGGATGTCCTTCGCCAGCAGGCCCACGCTGACACGTACCTCCTCCTGCCGCCCCCGCCACCCGGGCAGCGCTTCGTGAATCTGCTCCCGCTCCCGCGGCGGGTGGACGCCACCCGCGTGGGCCAGCTCCATGTGCAGATGGAAGAACTCCAGCAATGGCTGGGGCTCACCAGTCCCTCCGGCAGCAAACTCATGACCACGGTCTGGGGTTATGGACTGCGGGGCCAGAAGGCGAGCTATCCCGGTTCGACTCTCGAGGCCTTCAAGAACGTTCCGCTGGCGGTCGAGTGGCGCAACACCCTGCCTCGGCCCCTCCTTCCGTTTCCGCGGGCACACCTGCTGCCCGTCGACACCAGCATCCATCTGGCCAGTCCCGGGTTCGGAGTGCCCACGGTCACCCACCTGCACGGTGGCCACACCGAGCCCGAGAGTGATGGGCTACCCGAGGCCTGGTTCACCCAGCGCTATCTGGAACGGGGACCTGATTGGCGCAAGCAACTCTATCGCTATGACAACACCCAGGAGGCGGGGACGCTCTGGTACCACGACCATACGCTCGGCATCACCCGCCTCAACGTCTACGCCGGCCTGGCGGGATTCTATCTGCTGCGGGACGAGAACGAGCAGTTGCTGATGCCCCTCAATGTGTTGCCGAGCGGGCCGTATGAGATTGTACTCGCCATCCAGGACCGGATGTTCACCGACCAGGGCCAGCTCTTCTATCCGGCGACGCCTCCGCCCGACACGACGGCCCCCTTCCCCAGTGTGCTTCCGGAGTTCTTCGGCGATTTCATCCTGGTCAACGGCATGGCCTGGCCGCGGCTGGAGGTGGAGCCTCGCCAGTACCGCCTGCGCATGTTGAATGGCTCGGACTCGCGCTTCTACCGGCTCTTCTTCAACCAGGACATGCGCGGCCGCGTCTTCCAGGTGGGCACGGAACTGGGTCTGCTCGATCACCCGGTGCCGCTCGACGAGCCGTTCATTCTCGCGCCCGGAGAGCGCAGGGATCTGGTGATTGACTTCAAGGGGTTGGAGGGCGCGCGGCTCACCCTCCACAATGATGCGCCCGTCCCCTTCCCGGCGGGCGATCCGCTGGCGCCGGAGGATCCCACCCGGGACATCATGCGCTTCGACGTGAGCCTTCCCCTGCGCGGGCGCCCCTGGCCTTCCGCGGAGGTGCGCAAGGCGCTCCCGGGCGGCATTCCCGGCACACTGCGCCCCAAACATGGCCCTCTCCAGCCGCTCACGGCAACGCGAGAGCGCAAGGTGCTGCTCTTCGAGGGAACGGACAGATTCGGCCGCATCAGGCCGCTGCTCGGCGGGCAGGTTCAGCCCCAACGGCTCGAGACCTTCCTGTGGGACGAGCCCATCACCGAGAACCCCGTCCTGGGCACGGTGGAAGTCTGGGAGATCTACAACGTCACGGCGGACGCCCACCCCATCCACCTGCACATGGTCCACTTCCAGGTGCTCGGCCGGGCTCCCCTCACGGTGGCCGAGGGCGCGGTGACTCCCAAGGAACACTTCGACCCTCACACCGGGGAGAGCGAAGGCACGGGTGGCATCCTGGACCTCACCCAGGTCTCCGTGGGGGGGGTCCAACCGCCTCCGCCGGACGAGCAGGGCTGGAAGGACACCGTGCAAGCCTTCCCGGGTGAGGTCACCCGGATCGTCGCCCGCTTCGACAGGCCCGGGCGGTATGCCTGGCACTGCCACATCCTCTCGCATGAGGACCACGAGATGATGAGGCCCTACCAGGTGGTGAGCTGACCGCGGGTGGTCTCCGCTCTCTCTGGAGCTCCGGTGAGATCGGCCGGGCGCGCATCAGGAAGTTCGACAACAAGGGAAAGGACAACGAGCGCTTCTATTGGACGCTCACGGCGTGAAGCGCCGGCCTGGATCCGCCCCGGTCCGTGGCCCTGGTAGGGGAAGGAGCAACTGCAGCAGGTGGACCGGGCCGAAGGTGGTGAAGCCCACCTGGGCGCGCGAGTCTCCTTCCGTCAGTGAATGGGCTTTGGGCATGATGGGCTCGGCGGGGTGACCTCGGACCGCGCGGCCAGGGAGCGTCCTGGCCGCATGTCTGGGTATGAGGGAGCGGTCTGACAGTCGTTGGCTGGCGCCACGGCATCGGGAGCTGTCCGTCGCGATGTTTGGTTCGTGTCATTCATGGTCGTCGAGGCGAGCGAGGGGTCCTTCCGGCTGGCCTGCGAGGGAGCGGCCGGGACTTCCAGGCGAGCTGTGCGTATTGATTGCCAAGGACATCGCGACAGGCGGAGGGGAAGAAGGGAGACATGGCCGATACGCAGTGGAGCGAGGCAGGGCTGGAGGCGACCGACCCGGCGAGTGTCTCGCCGGACTCTCCGATGCTCTGGCTCGGAGGTGGCCTTCTCCCCCGCTTGCGCTGGGTGAGCCCCTCCCTCTTGCAGGCCCTCGGCCATTCCCTGGAGGAGTGCAAGGCACGGGACTTCGTCCAGCGGCTCGTGCACCCGGAGGACCTCGACCGGGTGCTGGAGGCCTGGCGGAGGGTCATCCGGACAGGTGGGTCGAGCTCGGTCGAGTTCCGTGCCGAGGCGACGCAGGGAAGGCTCGTTCACCTGTCCGTCGAGCTGAGCGCCGTCGAGTCCGCGGCGGATGGAGGGGGAGAGCTCATCGGCACCGTTCGAGTCCTCGTTCCCGCCGCGCGGCCCGTGTTCCAGTCACCGTCCACCACCTGTCCGTTGCTGGGGGAAACGCCGGAAGAGGTGGCCCAGGAACTCACTCGCTCCGAGCGCGAGCACGTGGAACTCACCGACACCGTCGATGGCATCGTCTGGTCCACGGATGCGAGGTTCCGCTTCACGTTCGTCAGCAAGCAGGCCGAGCGCCTGTTGGGCTATTCCACCCAGAAGTGGATGCAGGAGCCTGATTTCTGGGTGAAACACCTGCACCCCGAGGATCAGGACTGGGCTCCGGCCTTCTGTATGAAGGCGGCGATGGAGTGCAGGGCGCACGAATTCGAGTACCGGATGATCGCCGCGGATGGGCGCGTCGTGTGGCTGCGCGACATCGTCACGGTGATTTCCGAGGACGGCGTCCCTCGCGAGCTGCGCGGCATCATGGTGGACATCACCGAGCATCGCCGGGCTCGCGAGTACCTGGAGCACATGGTGTCGCTCCTGCGCGCCACCCTCGAATCGACCGCGGACGGGGTGGTGGTGGTCGACCAACGCCGGCGGGTCACGGCCTACAACAGGAGGTTCCTGGAGCTCTGGCGGATGTCCGACGAGTTCCGCAAGGACTGGGACGGCGAGAAGATGCTCAGGTACGCGCTCACCCAGGTCCAGCATCCGGAGCAGTTCCGCGAACGGGTTCTGGCGCTGCGCACGGCTCCCGAGCAGGAGAGCCACGACACCATCGAGATGCGCGATGGGCGCATTCTCGAGCGCTACTCCCGCCCCCAGCGGTTGGGAGACACCATCATCGGCCGTGTCTGGAGCTACCGGGACGTGACGACGGAGCGCCGTGCACAGGCGGAGCGCGAGCGGCTGCTGCACGAGGCCGAGGAAGCCATTCGCGTGCGCGATGACTTCCTGTCCATTGCCTCCCACGAGCTGAAGACTCCGCTCACCCCCCTCAAGCTCCATCTGCAGGTGCTGCGGCAGCGGGCGGTGTCCGGACAGCCCTTCCCGCTCCAACATGTGGAGAAGGCGCTCGCCCAGGTCGCGCGGCTCTCCGGGCTCATCAATGATCTGCTGGACACCTCGCGCATCCAGGCGGGACGGCTGGAGCTGCGGCACGAGCCCGTGCCGCTCCAGCAACTCACCCGCGAGGTGCTCGCGGACCTCCGCCCGGTCAGTCCTCACCACACGCTCGAGTACGAGGAGCCCGACGAGACGCTCACCATCCAGGGGGATCGGGGACGGCTCGCCCAGGTGCTGGTGAACCTGCTGGAGAACGCCATCAAGTACAGCCCCATGGGGGGAACCATCCGCCTCACGGTGGAGCGCTATGGTGGCCAGGCCCTCGTCTCGGTGACGGACAGGGGAATCGGCATCCCGTCGGACCAGAAGGCCCACCTCTTCGAGCGCTTCTTCCGGGCGCGCAACGCCCCCATCTCGGGCTTCGGAGGGCTGGGGCTGGGGCTCTACATCTGCCGTGACATCGTCGAGCACCACGGAGGCCGCATCTGGGTGGAGAGCGAGGTGGGATCCGGCTCGACCTTTCGTTTCACGCTCCCGGCGTTGGAGGGCGCGGCCGACGCGCACGCGCTTCCCGGGCCTTGAGTTTCGGTATCAAAACGTCCCTTGGGGAGGGGGCCGCATCCGGAGCGAAGCGAGGCTAGCGCGTACGCTCTGGCGTGCGGCCGCGAGCACCTCGTGCTTCGCGTTATCTGTCGCGAGACCACGCGCGATCATCACCGCCCCGACGCACTGATTGAGCAGCGCGAAGGCGGCCGATGAGTCGCCCACCTTCTCGGAGAGGACGGCCATCAGCTCCGAAAGCGCGCGCTCGAACACCTTCTTCGTCTCGTGCGGAGCGCGGCCCACCTCCGAGGCGAGCGGTGGCAGCACGCATCCCGCCTCCGGATGCCGCACGTGCGCGAGGCTGAGATAGGCGTCGAGGGCGAGGAGCAGTTGCTCTTCGTTGCGCGGCTCGAGCGTGGAGAAGCGAGCGCGCGTCGCCTCGAGCTCCGTCTCGACGATGGAGGACAGCAGCTCGTCCTTCCCTTCGAAGTGCCGATAGAACGCGCCGCTGGTGAACCCCGCCGCGCTCACGAGCGCATCCACTCCGCTGCCCGCGAACCCCTGCTGCTTGGCGAGCGAGGCACTGGCGCGTACGAGCTTCTCACGGGACCGCGACTTCTGTTCAGGGGGATGGCGCATGGGGTGCCCACGAGGATAACGTTCGTTATCTTCCTGGCAAGGGTCCCCCATGACCACCGAACAGACCGCCTGCATCCTGTGCTCCCGCAACTGCGGACTCCGCGTCGAAGTCGAGGGCTCACGCTTCACGAGCATTCGTGGCGATGAAGCGCATCCGGTGTCCAAGGGCTACCTCTGTCAGAAGGCCGCGCGGCTGCAGCACTACCAGGAGAACGCGGACCGCCTCGAGCATCCGCTGCGACGCGAGCCTGATGGCTCCTTCGTCCGCGTCGGCTGGGACGAGGCGCTCGCGGACATCGCCAGGCGCCTCATCGCCATCCGCGAACGGCACGGCGGGCGGGCGTTCGCGTTCTATGGCGGCGGTGGCCAGGGCAACCACCTGGGAGGCGCCTACAGCCGGCAGCTCACGAAGGCGATGAAGAGCCGCTTCGTCTACAGCGCCCTCGCACAGGAGAAGACGGGCGACTTCTGGGTCAATGGACGGCTCTTCGGGGATCAGCGGTGCCACCTCACCGAGGACGTGGAGCACGCGGACTTCGTGCTGTTCATCGGCACCAACCCGTTCCAGGCGCACGGCATCCCCAACGCACGCGACACCCTGCGCGAGCTGAAGAAGGATCCCGCGCGCCAGATGGTCGTGGTCGATCCGCGCAAGACGGAGACCGCGCGCCTCGCGGATGTCCACCTGCAGCTTCGCCCCGGCACCGACGCGTTCCTGATGGCGGCCATCCTCGCCATCATCGTGCGCGAGGGCCTGCATGACCGCGAGTTCCTCGCGCGGCGCTGCACCGGCTTCGACGCGCTGGAGGCGGAGCTGCGCTCGATACCGGTCGAGGACTACGTTCGCCGGGCCGACGTGCCCCTCGCCGACGTCGAGCGCGTGGCCCGGGGGTTCGCCCAGGCCCGCACGGCCTGTGTGCGCATCGACCTCGGCCTGCAACAGAGCCTCCACAGCACGCTCAACTCCTACCTCGAGAAGCTGCTGTTCCTCGTCACCGGCAACTTCGGCAAACGAGGAGGGAACAACTTCCACTCGTTCTTCCTCCCGTTGCTCGGCCACACCGACGAGCGGGACAGCCGGCACCCCCGCACGGCCCATCACAAGATGCATCCCATCTCCGGGATCTATCCGCCGAACATCCTGCCCAGCGAGATCGAGCATGAGGGAGAGGACCGCATCCGCGCGATGTTCGTCGACAGCGCCAACCCCGCGCTCACGGGCGCGAACACCGCCGCCTATGAGCGGGCCTTCTCCAAGCTCGAGCTGCTGGTCGTCGTGGACGTGGCCATGACGGAAACCGCCCGGCTCGCCCACTACGTCCTGCCCGCGGCGACGCAGTTCGAGAAGTGGGAGTGCACCGGCTTCAACCTCGAGTTCCCGGACAACGCGTTCCACCTGCGCCACCCCGTGTTCCCGCCGCGGGCGGAGGCCCTGCCGGAGCCAGAGATCTACACGCGCCTGCTCGAGGCGATGGGAGAACTCCCGACGTCCTTCCCACTGCTGCGACGCATCGCCACGCGCGAGCCCGCGGCGACGAAGCACGTCGTCTTCCTCGCGGCGATGGGCGCCCTGCTGGTGAAGAAGCCCCGCCTTCGGCCCTTCGCCGCGTCCATCATCTACCGCGCCCTGGGACCGACGCTCCGGACCCCCCGCGCGAGCGCCTCGCGCGTTCCACCCGCCGCGGCGGCGCCCCTGCTCGCCCTGGCCCTCCAGCTGGCGAACCAGGAGCCCGCCGCCGTGCGTCGTGCCGGGCACCGGGGCAACCGGCTCACGTTGGGCGTGTCGTTGTTCCACGCCATTCTGGAGCGCGCGGAGGGAACCCTGGTCACCCGGCATGAGTTCGAGGACACGTGGTCGTTCATCCGGCACCGTGACGGGCGCATCCATCTCGACATCCCCGAGATGCTCCAGGCGCTTCACGCGCTTCGCGACGAGCCTCCGGCGGACCACCCCCTGGTGCTGATCGCCGGCGAGCGCCGGGGATACAACGCGAACCAGATCTACCGGGATCCGGCGTGGCGGAAGACCGACCTCGACGGTGCCATGCGGATGCACCCCGACGACGCGCGTGCGCTCGGGTTGCGGCAAGGCGCGCGAGCCCTCTGCACCTCGGCGACGGGTGAGCTCCCCGTCACCATCGAACTCGACGAGATGCTCCGTCCAGGCATGGTCATCATTCCCCACGGATACGGCATGCGCTATCGCGGGGGCGAGCCGAACGGCCCGCAGATCAATCGCCTCACGGCGAGCGAGCATTGCGATCCGCTCGCGCGCACGCCGTACCACAAGCACGTTCCGGTGAGCGTGCGCGCCATCCAGGATGTGTCCGAGTCGTCGTAGGCCACCGTTATCGCCGGAAGACGCTCAGGGCGGGAAAGGTGTCGGCGGGAAAGGTGTCAAGCGACTCGTCACGACACCTTTGTCGCCTTGATTTTCCCTCGGATGTTGCAAGTATCGTGAGAACGGATGGGTCGACGTTCGATCCACATGCGGTGAGGATGGCGGTCGTGAGCGAGGCGTTTGACGAAGAGGGCGGCAAGCCCGTCCCCATGGGGTGTTGTCGGCACTCGTGCTCCCTCGTGCCGATTCCCGTGGACCCCATGCAGGCAAGCCATGACGCTCACCCAACTCCGCTATCTCATCGCCATCGTCGACGCCGGCCTCAACATCAGCCGCGCGGCTGAACGCGTTCACGCCACCCAGCCCGGCATTTCCAAGCAGATCCGGCTGTTGGAGGACGAACTCGGCCTGCAGCTGTTCACCCGCAGGGGAAAGAACCTCGAGCACCTGACCGATGCGGGCCACGAGGTGGTGCGCCGGGCGCGGCTGATGGTTCTCGAGGAGGCCAACATCCAGGCGCTGGCCGCCAACCACCGCAACCAGGACAGTGGCGAGCTCCGCATCTCCAGCTCGCATACCCAGGCGCGCTTCGTGCTGCCCTCGGCGGTGGCACGCCTGCGTCGGACCTATCCGTCCGTCGCGGTGCACCTGCTGCCGGCCGACGAGAAGAACCTGCTGGAGTGGGTCGGGCGGGGCGAGGTGGACCTGTCGATCGTCAGTGCCGTGGGCACGCCACAGGGCTGCGTGGCGGTTCCCGCCTTCCAGTGGCAACGGGTGCTGGTGGTGCCCAGGAAGCATCCGCTGGCCACGCTGAAGCGGTCGCCGACCATCGCCGACCTCGCCGCCTGTCCGCTGGTGACCTACGAATCGGCGCTGCGGCCCGAGTCCACCCTGCGCCAGGCCTTCCAGCTCGCCGGCTACACGCCCATGCTCGCCTGCACGGCACTGGACGCGGACTTGATCAAGACCTACGTGCGGGCCGGGCTGGGTGTGGGCATCCTGGCGGAAATGGCCGTGCTGGCCGACGACGCACGTGACCTGAAGGTCATTTCCCTGGGTGGCTTGCTGCCGGTCTGCACCACCTGGATCGTGCTTCGACGCGATCAGGTGTTGTGCAATTTCGCCATGGATTTCATCGCCGGGGTGGCACCGCGGGTCGACCCGCTCGACGTGCGCAGGGCTCTGGCGGGCGAGGCGGTGGACTGGGGGGCGGTGCCCTCGTGGTCCGAGTTCACCGCGGTGTCGCGCCTCGCGTCCTTGGGATGACACGCCACGCTCAGCGCTCCAGCTTCACGCTGGGGCGGGTGTTGGGGTAGATCTGCTCGATCTCGGGTTCCTTGCCCGGTTCGGGTTTCGGCCAGTGATAGGCGTTCACCGGCTGCGAGCGATTGACCCACAGCGCGTAGTACAGATGATCCGCGCGCGGGTCCGCCGTATTGGGATGCAACAGGATGGTCAGGCCCAGGCTGTTGAGCTGCAGCCAGGGAATGATGATGGGAACCAGGTCATTGGTGAAGCCGAAATAGAACGAGGGCGTGACATGAGGGCCGCGCGGTTCCAGGTTCCAGTCGCCCAGTTCGACGTTGAAGCGCTCGGCCGCCCATTTGCGGATCAGCGCCGCTTTTTCATGGGTGTCTTCGTCGAAGTAGACGTGCGCGTGGTAGCTCTTGATGTCGGTGTACCGGCGCGGCGTGGTGGGCAGCGTGCTCTCTCCCGGGCGTAGACTGACCGGGCGCGGTGTGGGTTGTTTGTAGGTTTCATAGCCCCACGGGCTCTGGCCGGGCGTGGGGCGAGGGGGTGCCGGTGGTGGCGTCGCACCGGGAGTCGGCCTGGCCTGCTCGGCCGCCAGCGCGTCGGTGGACAACGCGGTGGTGAGGAGCGTGGCGGCGGCCAGTCCGGTGTTGACGAGCAACTGGCGCCGTCCGGGCGACAGCAGGTCCGCCCAATCCTGATCGCTCTCGGCGGTGTGGATGGGTTTTCGTTCTTCCGACATCTGCGTCTCTCCCGCGCCGCGCGGCAGGCGAGCCCATGACACTGCCCGCGTGGCGGATCCACCATCAGTCAACCAGCGTCCCGGGCGCTGGGCCAATGACGGTTGGGAATATCCATATACTGGCACCAGGCTGAACAGGGTCCGCCGAGCCGTGTCAGGGCGCGGGTCCTCCGCCTCCCGTCATGCCCCCCACGGTCATGCCCACGAACTGCACGACCGTCCTGGAGAGCTGTCCCGTCAGTGCCGCGCCGAGGGTGGTGGCCAGGCTCGCGCCGAGCAGGGACAGGGAGGCGGCCACCGTCGTGAGGCCCGAGAGCCCGAGGAAGGTGCGCCAGTGGAAACGGTCGCCCCATGCCGCGCGTGCCACCCACACGTCGAAGCACAACCCCAGCAGGAGGAAGATCATCACCGAGTGCAGCATCGAGAAGACGAAGAGCACGAGGTCGTTCGTGCGCGAGAGCACTTCCAGCCACGAGGGCAACAGACAGAGCTGTGTCACCAGGCAGAGCCAGAGCGCCTTGCGCAGGCCCGTGCGTCCCCGGAGGCTCGAGAAGAAGAACCCGAACAGGGCCGCCGAGGCGAGGACGTTGACCGTGTAGAAGATGAGCAGGAAGCCCAGACCCTTCCAGGAAAAGGAAGGGGTCAGCCCCCACGCCGAGTAGGCCAGCGTCACCGGGAGGAAGAAGAGGCTCCCCAGGCGCATGGCCAGCTTCGCGTTCTCCCAGTCTCCCGCGAGGGGGCCATGTGCGAACACCAGGTCCCTGGCCGGGGTTCCCTCGAGCGAGAAATTCTTCTCGACCTCGGCGATCCGCAGCTCGAGCTTCGATGCGCGCTCCCGGTAGTCGTCCAGCGACAGCTCCCCCTTGGCGAGCTTCGTGCCGAGCACCTCGAGGGCGGCGTGCATCTGTTGCAGCCACGTCAGGGGCAGCTCCTCCAGCCACTGCTTGCGCAGGGACAGCACCTTGTCCCGTCCGGCGAGCAGGGCCTGGCGTCGCTCGGGTGGATGCAGCAGGACAGTGGGAAAGAGCGCGAGACCCAGCAGGGCGGGAAGCGCCCATCCCCCCACCTTGTCGTGCAGGCCGATCCCGTGGATCGCGAAGAGCAGGGCCCCCACCCACGGAATGGGCCCCGGCTCCCGCTGCTCGGTGGCGCTGGCCAGCAAGGCCAACAGCCCCAGCAGCAGGGCATGCCCCAGGACTTCCGGAAGGGCCGTGGAGGAGCGCAGCGCCTCCCAGACGATGGGGAGGTGGGACGCCTCGGCCTGGGCGCGCAGGGCGGGCATGGCCAGGGCATAGGCGATCAGCCCCGGCAGCAGCACGAACCAGCCCCACTCCCCTCGGGGCCAGGCCCGGCCGGAGGGCTGGAGCACCAAGAGGGTGAGGCAGAGCCCGAGCAGGCTGGAGGCCATGAACAGCCGCAGCCCCCAGAGGGCGTGCTCGGAGGGCGAGGGCAGCAGGACCGTCACCCCGAGCAGGAGGGCCGAGGCCCTCCAGGGGGAGGAGAGAAGACCTCCCCACCGCGAGTGGAAGGCGGGGAAGCGCCGGCGCACCAGCCGCGTCCCGACCAGCGTCACCAGCATCACCCCGAAGGGCCACAGGCCCGGGGGAAGACGCCGCGGCGGACCCACCAGCGGGCGCAGCAACTCGATGAGGGGGACCACCAGGATGAAGGCGACGAGCCACTCCGCGAGCAGCCGCGTGCGCCCGGCCCGGGGAAGCTCTGGGTCGAAGAGCTGGACGAGGCGGTGGGGAACCGGGGAGGGCGAGGGGAGCGCGGTCCGGGTCAGCCGGTGGGCCAGCAGGAAGAAGGCCGCGACGAGCAGGAGCAGCTCCGGGCCGGGTGTGAGCAGGAAGGAGGGGAGGGCCGCACGCGGCCTCGCCAGTTGCTGGGAGAACCGGCTCACGGGCCACAGGGAGGTCGTTTCGCCCGAGAAGGCAAGGCGGATCTCCGTCTCGCGCCCAGGGGCCTGTCCGGTGCCCTTCCACCTGCCGACCCCGCCTTCCATCGAGTCTGGTAGGGGGGTCACCGAGCGCAGCGCGAGCCCCGGACTCTCGATGATGAACTCGTCCGTGGCGCGCGAGAAGGGAAAGCCATCTCGTGAACGGAGCACCAGCGTCTCGAAGACCGGGTAGGCGCGGCGCGACAGTGGGATGGACTTCGAGAGCGTGACCTCGGAAGAACCGAGGGTGAGGGTGGGCGTGTGCGGCCCTCGTCGGACGAGGCGGTCGACCGGGGTGGCGTTGAGGAGGACAGGTTGGAACACGCGGGCGAGGGCCTCGTTCGTGTCGTCCGCCAACAAGCCCAGGGACGAGGCCTGCTCCCGGGGGAAGATGGACTCCACGCGCAGCAGGGCGCCCTCCTCCACGGCTCGCAGGCTCAGGACACGGCGCGGGGGCGCGATGCCGAGCAACTCGACGCTCTGGACCGTCACGCTCGGGGGAGTGCCCACGGAGAACTGGAGCACATTGCGGCCTGGCGCGAGCGCCACCCCCTGGAAGTGGAAGCGCCCGGAGGAGCACTCGGCGGTGAGCGGGCTCCCACCCAGGGAGAGCTCGATACGCCGGATGTGCGGGGCACAGCGTCCGGAGATGTCGAGCGACGTGGGGGCTGGCAGCCAGGAAGGGAGCGGCGGCTCCAACGAGAGCACGGCGTCTCGCGAGGGCCCGGCCGCCCTGGAATGGATGCGGAGCCGCACCTGCATCAGCAGCAGGGTCATCACCGCCAAGGCGCCGAACGTCAGCACCAGCCGGAGCCAGGGGAGGGGCACTTTCGATCGGGAGGTCGTCATGTCGGGTGGTCCGCGAGAATAGCCACCTTTGCCGCCGCTTGGATTGAGGGCGGGCAGCCAGACGCGAAGCTTCTTCTTCGTCAGACCACCGGGTGCCCCCACGTCTCCGGCGGTAATCTTCCCCCTTCCTCCGGAGCATGCGCGAGGCCCCCGGGCACCGCTTCCTGCTGCCCGAGGGGCTTGCCCTTGATGTTCGGCCTGTCGGCCCGCCGGGCCAATGGATGAGGCATGGCCGGGGAGTCAGCCTTTGGGTTGAGTTGTGATTCACATGGCATGCGGTGGTTCCGGTGCCATCTCTCCCCTGGCGGTGACGACGATCCCGAGCTGCTTCGGGCCGAGTTGATTCTGAGCCCCGGACGCGGGAACGGTGCGCCAGGGACTTTGCCCCGCTCTTCATGTCGGAATGACTGACTCCGCTCCTACGGCCAGTTGGGGGATGGCACCACGAGCAATCGCTCGGTGCCGGTGCAAGTGCAAGGGCTGAGTGGGGTCGTGGCCGCGGGCTCCTCCCATTCGGTGGCGGTGCGCTCCGATGGTGCCGTGTTGGGGTACAACTCCTACGGCCAGCTGGGCCATGCGCTCCCTTGTACACAACCACCGTCATTCACTCTTTGCTGTATTGATGCAAGACATCGAGGCAGGCGTGTCCCACACCCGAGGTGCCTGTTGGTTGGCTACTGGGGGTCGTTGCGAGAGTAGAATCGTGACGGCCACTTCCGTGTGTTTCCTCTGCGTCCGTGATAATCTCCGAGACTTCGCAAGTGCCCGAATTCGTTGGTGTCTTATAACATGTCTTATGTCGCTGCTCCGGCGGAGGAGGGGGGGATGAGCATCGCCGCAGGCGGCGGGAACGCACGATAGGCGCCCGGAGGGCGGGGGCCTTGCCTGGGCGATGGAAATGGGGGTAGAAGCACGGAGCATGACGTTTCGAGTAGGAGTCTGCGGAATGACCTCTCGTGTAATGGGGCTCGGCGTGTTGGTCGCCACGGCGGTTCATGCCCAGGCAGTGGCTCCAGCTCCACCTCCAGCTCCGTCCATGCCAGTGCCTGTTCCCCGGTACGTCCCCGCGGGAGCGGGGGCACCCAGGGTGGGCCAGCCGGGCGAGCAGAGCGCGCCGATGGAGCGCTCGCCGAACACGCGAGTGCTTCCGCCGACAAGGGAGCCTGGAATCTGGGCCGCGGATGAGCCGAAAGCGGTCAAGAAACCCGTGCCGGCGTCCCCGCCAGACATTGACGAGCTACTGGCTGCTCGGCCGAGTCCTGGCGCTCCCGAACTCCTGAGCTGTCGTCAGCGAGTCTTGCGCGCCTCCAAGAGTTCCGGCCAGGAGGAGACTCGACGCAACCTCCCACGAACCCCCAGGGAGTGCCTCACGGCGCGACTCCTCCTCCACTGTGCGAACGCGGAGTTGATGGAGTTCATGGACCAGGCCGCGTTCACACCCCAGCTCGAAGGCTCTAATCCGATTGAGGCACGGCGCCGTGAGGTCGACGCTGTCTTTTATTGGCAGTCGCGGATTTGTGAGTCCTTCCGCAGCTTGCCGCAAATTGAGTTGCTCTACAGAAACATAGTCGCCACACTCGAGAAACAATTCCGAGGTGCGAAATGAAGACCGTCGAGAGTGCGGTGTGGTTCTGCGAGAAGATTAAGGCCATTCGCGCTGCGGCGGGACATGATGCCGAGAAGCTTGAGGCGCTCTCACTGGCCCCGGAACTTGTTGCCGAGGTGGCAGACCGGTTTCCTGATGATCCCATTTTGGTTGATCAAGTGCGCACAGCCATCGAGCTAGAACTTCCGCTCGCCAGAGTGGGAATCTTTCTCTTAGACGGACCACCGACGGACGAGCAGATAGCGGAATTGCAGAGACGCAATGAGTCGGGGTAGCCCTTCGTCGTGCGTCACGGGGTTCTGGGCGCGAGGCGACCCGCCGGACCGATGAGCAGGTCGCCGAGTTGCGTGCACAAGGGCCTTGCGTGCGATGTCTTGACGGAGGTCATGTCGCGGCCTACGCCGCGATTAGCTGTGACGTCGCTGCGTCCAGAGCGGGGAGCCCGGCAGGTGTGCCGCCACCGCGTCCGGATAACCTTCAGGGCGCGCCAAATGCCCGAATTTATTTCGGTCGTATAAGGCATCTTCTGGCAACTCGCCTTATCGCTTGGTTGCGTGCGTGGTGGGGCCTTGTGCTGCTGCTCCGCACCTTGGCACGTTTGCACGATCCTGCTTCACTTCCTCGGTTTCACCCCTTCGCCTATACTGCCCACGTATCGCCGGAGGTTCGTCGCGAGGCGGCAGTTTCACTGATACAGGTCCAACCAAAAGGAATAACCCATGTTTGCGAGAACGCTCATAATTGTGGCGGGATGCATTGCACTGATGTTTGGATGCGCAGGGCAACCCGATGAGCCGCAGCAGATCGTCGACAATCTGCTCAAAGCCGGGTTCCTGGCCGACGACATCATGGTCGTCGGCGGGAAGGTCTACGTCGGACGGGACGCCGAGGTGTCTCTGGCCGCGTCGCGCGAGATGCTCGGGAGCGGCGATACCTCCGAGGAGCAATATCGAACCAACAACCTCGTCAGCACATCGCTGTCGAAGATCTGCATCAACGGCTCGACGTTCACCGGCGCGTTCAGCACGGCGCTCGACCTGGCCATACAGAACTACGACGAGCTGCCGCTCACCTTCGCCATGGCGCGGACTCCGAGCACCGGCTGCAGCTTCACCATCAACGCGGTCATCCAGCCGGGCGTGGTTGGAGGCTCGGCTGGGTTCCCGTCCGGCGGGCTGCCGTACCACACCATCAACATCGGCGGCGGGCTCTCCTCCTACAGCGTCGACGTCATCGAGCACGTCATCACGCACGAGATTGGCCACACCCTCGGGTTCCGCCACTCGGACTACTACAACCGCAGCATCAGCTGCGGCACTGGCGGTAACGAGGGCGGCGCCGACGTCGGCGCCATCCTCATTTCAGGCACGCCAACTACGGCGACCGTCGGGGGCTCCCTCATGAACTCCTGCTTCCGCAATGTCGAGACGGGTGAGTTCACCTCCGGTGACATCACCGCGCTGACGGTATTGTACAAGCAAAAGGGGGCTGCCAAGAGGGTAATTCGAGGCTTCTTTGGCAAGTGCCTGGACGCGGACGCAACGAGCTCCGGCACCAATGGTACCCGCATCCAGCTCTGGGACTGCAATGGATGGGACAACCAGAACTGGCAATTGCTGGCTGATGGCACTATCCGAAGTGTTGGAGGTAAGTGCCTGGACGCGGACGCCAACAACTCCGGCGCCAATGGTACCCGCGTCCAGCTCTGGGACTGCAATGGATGGGACAACCAGAAGTGGCAATTGCTGGCTGATGGCACTATCCGAAGTGTTGGCGGTAAATGCCTGGACGCGGACGCCAACAGCTCCGGCGCCAACGGCACCAGCGTCCAGCTCTGGGACTGCATTGGGTGGGAGAACCAGAAGTGGCGACCGCTGACTTATGGCACTATCCGAGGTGTTGGCGGCAAGTGCCTGGACGCGGACGCAACGAGCTCCGGCGCCAACGGCACCCGCGTCCAGCTCTGGGACTGCAATGGATGGGACAACCAGAACTGGCAATTGCTGGCTGATGGCACTATCCGAAGTGTTGGAGGTAAGTGCCTGGACGCGGACGCCAACAACTCCGGCGCCAATGGTACCCGCGTCCAGCTCTGGGACTGCAATGGATGGGACAACCAGAAGTGGCAATTGCTGGCTGACGGCACCCTCCGAAGTGTTGGCGGCAAATGCCTGGACGCGGACGCCAACAGCTCCGGCGCCAACGGCACCAGCGTCCAGCTCTGGGACTGCATTGGGTGGGAGAACCAGAAGTGGGTTGTCGATAATTAACTGGCGATGCGCTTCTGGTGGCCGTAGGTCTGTACTCCGGGCCTGCGGCTATGTACAGCCGGATGGCCAGTGGATCCAGGCGTGTCCTTGAGTCTAGCGAGAGCGTCCGTGATAATCTCCGAGGCCAGCCAAGTGCCCGGAATTATTGCGGTCGGATAATGCTGATTATGTCGCTGCTCCAGCGGAGGAGAGGGCGGGGCATCGTCACAGGCGGCGGGAACGCACTGTAGGCGCCCGGGGGTGGCCTTGCCTGGGCGATGACAACGGGGGTAGAAGCACGAGGCATGACGTTTCGAGTAGGAGCCTTCGGAGTGACCCCTCGTGTGATGGGGCTCGGCATGTTGGTCGCCACGGCGGTTCATGCCCAGGCAGTGGCTCCACCTCCAGCTCCGTCCACCCCAGTGCCTGTTCCCCGGTACGTCCCCGCGGGAGCGGGGGCACCCGTGGTGGGGCAGCCAGGCGATCAAGCCGCGCCGGTCGCACGCTCGCCCAACACTCGCGTGCTTCCACCAACACCCGAGCCTGGGCTTTGGGCTGCGGATGAGTTGGGCGCCGTCAAGAGGCCCACCGCCCCCCAGCCGGACGTCGACGAATTGCTCCTTGCCCAACCGAGTCCGGGCGCTCCCGCGCTGCCGTCAGCGAGTCTTGCGCGCCTCCAAGGCGTCTGGCAGCGAGGAGACCCGCCACAATCTCCCACGGACGGCTCGGGCGTGCCTGACGGCGCGCCTCCTCCTGTACTGCTTGAACCGGGAGGAAGCCGACTTCAAGCTTCTCCTGAATAAAACGCCCCGGCTGGCGGGCGTGGAGGAGCTGAGGGCGCAGCGCGAGCGCGAAGCCCTAAAAACACTCCTTTGGCAAGAGATGCTCTGCGAGTCGTTCCGCAGCCTGCCGGTAATCGAGAGTCTATATACCTCAGTCGTTGGGGCGCTTGAGAAACAATTCAAACGTCAGGTGACAGAGTGACGGTAGAAACTCCAGACCGCTTTGGCTGGGTCAACGACAAGTTAAGCGAGATCCGCGCCAACTCTGACCGCACCGTTGCGAAGATCGAGGAACTCACTCGCGACCCAGCGCTCGAGCGAGAGGCGCGCGAAAAGTTTCCAGACGACCCGTACATCCTCAAGATCCTCCATTGGGCTATGGAGAATGAGCGTATCCTGGCGAGACACGGCGTGTTTATCGATTACGTCGATCCCTTCGGCGAGCTTTAGAGTCCACACGTCTGCACCTCGCGACCTACACCTTGGGCGCCCGGGGGTGGCCTTGCCTGCGCGATGGAAACGGGGGAAGAAGCACGGGGCATGACGTTTCGAGTGTTACTTCGGCGTCTGGTGCACCCGGGTGGTGAGCCCCGCGTAGATGTCGTCGACGTCGGGCTCGCTGAATTGCAGATCCTCCGCGGGCGCCCTCGCGAACGGTGGGAGACAGAGCATGAGCGCACGGCGGGCGTGATGAATCGCCTGCGAGCGGCGATCCACCGCATGTTTGTCCGGGGCCTCGTCTCTTTCGATGCAGTGCTGGATGAACCTCAGGGCCTGGGTGAACTCGCCGTTGAGCACCAGGGCGGCTCGAGCGAAGTTGTCGCCGATCAGATAACGCTCCGTCCCCAGCGAGCCCTGAAAGCCCTCGATGCGCTTCTGGAGGTCATCCATCCTGCGGACAGCCTCTTGCCGTTGCTCGGCCACCGCCCTCACGTCTGTCCTGGTGGTCCCCAACAGGCCCACGGCGGACCACGCCAGGGTCAGGGAGAACTCCGTGCCCGACTCCGCCGCGAACACACGGTGGTAGGCGGCGATGCGTGACTTCGCCAACTCGGAGGCGTGTGCCTGGTCGCGCTTGAAGACCTCCAACCGTTTCTGCAGGAAGTAGGTGGCCAGGGCGAAGGCACCACCGAGAATCACCTTGTCCACGACGGTGAGCAGGAATTTCGGCCAGAAGTCGTCCCAGGGTGATGCCACGCATGCCTCCAAGAGTGTGCGGTGCCGACAGTAGCATCCTCGCGGCACGCGGGAGCCCGACATGGTCTCCGTGACCAGTCCGCCCATGGCCCGTTCATCTGGCGCGGTACGACCAGCGTGCGGGCCGACGTGGCGCGCGCCGTCCGACGGCTGGAGTTCTCACGTCGGGCGCTGGAACTCGATCCCGAGTCGCTCCGTGGTGTCGTGGAGTTCGGCCTCCGCCTCGCCGGAGCCGCACCGAACGCCCCGATCGCCCGCCCGCTTCACGAAGGCGCCCGGTGTGAGCCCGACGAGTTCCCGGAAGTCGGCGATGAGGTGCGCCTGGTCGTAATAGCCCGCGTCCGCGGCGATGCGTCCCCAGTCCTTCGAGCTCGCCGCCATCCCCACGGCACGCCGCAGGCGAACGGCCCGCGCGAAATCCTTCGGCCCGATGCCGACGCTCTCCGTGAAGGCGCGGCGAAGATGCCGCGCCGTGACGCCAAGCCGCTCCGCCACGCTCTCCACCCGAACCTCGTCTCCTTCGAACAAGCGAACCGCGCGCCGAGCGAGCCGTGCCGATGCCGGGTCGTCTGTCTGGTGGGCACGAAGGGCGATCGCGTGAGAGAGTCGGTGGAACATCTCCGGCAGGCTTCGCGCCGCGAG
Source organism: Cystobacter fuscus DSM 2262 (assembly GCF_000335475.2). NCBI lineage: Bacteria > Pseudomonadati > Myxococcota > Myxococcia > Myxococcales > Archangiaceae > Cystobacter > Cystobacter fuscus. Next base: position 282,932 of record NZ_ANAH02000071.1, read on the forward strand.
GAGCTCGAGGCAGAGGTCTCTGCCCGAACGGCCCCAGACGTCTTCCAGAGGCACGATCTGGTCCGTCAGCGCGCTCGCGGGCACGCCCAGGAGCTGCGCCGACCAGCCTGGCTTGAACTGAAGCATGACCGCCCGCGTGACGCCGGTTGCGTTCTTGAACAGCGCCCGCGTTCGCGGGCCCGCGACGCACACATCCCCTTTCCGACCCTCCTCGAACACTCGAAAGACGAGGATCGTTCTTCCGTCGGGCAGCCGCTCGTGACTTGCGCGTCCAGCGGCTGGAGCGAGACCGCGAACGTCCTCGACGAAGCGGGAAATGGGGAAGCTCGAGGCGGCGAAGTCCATCGTGCGCGACATCCTCGTATCCTCGCGCGTCCACCGAGGCCGTTCAATCAGCGCGGAAGGAACGATGAAAATGTCCGGTCCTTCCAATTCACGGAGCGCGCCGCGCGGCATGGTTCGCGCTCTCGTCTCCGGGCGTTTTCACGGGGCCGAGCCCACGAAAGGAAATCAGAATCATGAGCGAACCGACTTCCGCGGCCAACACCCCCAGCGCACCCACGCCGGTCCTCTCGGTCAGCCCCGTCGTGCTGCCAGCTCCCGGCCGCGCCGTCGAGCTCCAGGTGCGAGTCTCCGCGCCCGTGACCGGAAGCGAACTGCCCATCCTCTTGCTCTCGCACGGCCACGGCCGCTCCAACCACCTCTCCTCATTGAACGGCTACGCCCCGCTCGCCAACTACTATGCGGCACGCGGCTTCGTCGTGATTCAGCCCACCCATCTCGACTCGAAGACGCTCACCCTCGACTCCAAGGACCCCGAGGCGCCTCTGTACTGGCGAGCACGGGCCCAGGACATGAAGCGCATCCTCGATCAACTCGACGTGATCGAGCGCGCCGTCGCTGGGCTCGCCGGGCGCTTGGATCGAAGCAAGGTGGCCGTCATCGGGCACTCGATGGGCGGGCACACCGCGAGCCTGCTGCTTGGCGCGCGGCACACGAATTCCCCCGACGGAACGGAAGTGAACTTCGCGGAGCCCCGGATCAAGGCGGGCGTGCTGCTCGCCGCGCCCGGCAGAGGCGACGCCCTCAGCAAGTTCGCGGCCGAGAACTACCCCTTCTTCTCGACCATCGACTTCTCCACGATGACGACGCCCGCGCTCGTGGTCGCCGGCGACAAGGACGACTCCGCCTACCTGACGGTCGCGGGTGCCGACTGGCACGCCGATCCCTACTTCCTCTCCCCAAGCCCCAAGTCCCTGCTCACCCTGTTCGACGCAGGGCACGGGCTGGGCGGAGTCTCGGGATATGACGTCGCCGAGACCACGGACGAGAACCCCGAGCGAGTGGCTGCCGTTCAGCTTCTCACCTGGGCCTACCTCCGCACCGCGCTCTACCCCGGAGACTCCGCCTGGCAGGAAGCGCGAAACGCGCTGACGGGCGTAGCCGGGCCGCTCGGACGGGTCGAGTCCAAATAAGCGCGGGAGGTCCATCCGTCGCGGACCAGCCAACCCGCGCCTCCCGCGGAGCAGGTGTTCAAGTCCGGGGGCGATGCTCGGCGCCAATGGCCTCGCGCACCGAGCCGAGGCCATCCCGGGCGAGCAGGGGGCCCAGCCCCGCGAGCAGCCGGCGCACCATGCCGGGCCCCTCGTAGATGAAGCCGGTGTACACCTGCACCACCGAGGCCCCGGCGCGCAGCTTCTCGTACACGTCCTCGGCGGTGAAGACGCCGCCCACGCCGATGATGGGCAGCGTGCCGCCGCTGCGCGCGTAGGCCCGGCGGATGACGGCGTTGGCGGCCTCGCGCACGGGGGCTCCGGACAGGCCCCCGGCTTCCTTGGCCACCGGGTGCTCGAAGGGCCGAGCAATCGTGGTGTTGGTGGCGATGAGGCCGGCGAGCCCGCAGGCGCGCGCCACGTCCACCACCTCGTCCACGGCCTCGGGCGTGAGGTCCGGGGCGATCTTCAGGAACAGGGGCTTGCCGGGCGCCACCTGGGCGAGTCGCGCCTGGACGGCCTGGAGCAGCGCGGTGAGGAGTTCGGGCTCCTGCAACTGGCGCAGTCCGGGCGTGTTGGGAGAGCTCGCGTTGACCACCACGTAGTCCCCGAGCGGGGCGAGCGCGTCGACGCACGCGACGTAGTCGTCCACCGCGCGCTCCAGGGGCGTGTCCTTGTTCTTGCCGATGTTCACGCCTACGGGAGCGGGCCGCCAGGTGCGCGCGCGCAAGAGCTCCGCGGCGGGTGGGGCGCCGTGGTTGTTGAAACCCATGCGGTTGATGAGGGCGCGGTGCTCGGGGAGGCGGAAGAGGCGTGGGCGGGGGTTGCCCGGCTGGGGCCGCGGAGTGAGGGTGCCCACCTCCACCGCGGAGAAGCCCAGCGCGAACAGGCCGTCCACGGCCTCCGCCTCCTTGTCGAGCCCCGCGGCGAGCGCCACCGGATGCTCGAAGGAGAGGCCCGCCAGGCGCACCGCGGCGTCGTAGGTGGCGGGGGCGAGCGCGCGGGCACGCAGGCGCCGGCACAGCCCCAGGAAGTGTCCGAGGACACGCAGCGCGGCCATGCCCAGGCGGTGGGCGCGCTCGGCGGACAGGAGGAAGAGCAGGGCGCGCAGCAGGGCGTACATGGGGCTCACGCGGGGATGAAGGAGGCCTGGCGCGCCCAGGCGAGCGTCTGATCCACCTGGGCGGGAGTGAGCAGGCCGTTCTTCTCGACGAGCTCCACCTCGCGCAGCATGTCCGTCTCCAGCAGGTAGGTGCCGTCGGTGTTGAGGGTGAACTTGACGCCCCGGTCCCAGAAGGTGGCCAGGATGTGCTTGAGCTCGGCGATGCCGTCCACGGCGCGGGTGTGCAGGTTGGAGGTGGGGCAGATCTCCAGCACCACGCCGCGCTCGCGCAGCATCTTCATGGCCGTCTCGTCGTAGGCGGCGCGGATGCCGTGGCCGATGCGGTGCGGCTTGAGCTTGTCCACCACCGCCATGACGCCCTCGGCGCCGGTGCCCTGCGTCTCACCGGTGTGCACGGTGCACTTGAGGCCCGCCTGGCGCGCGCGCTCGAACAGCTCCTCGTACTGCGTCACCACGTCGGGCTCCAGCTCCAGCGCGTTCTTCTCCGTGCCGGCCAGGTCGATGCCGTACACGCCACGGTTGCGGTACTTGATCGCCTTGTCCACGAGGATGCTGTTGAGCCGGTGATCGAACTCGCGCGCCAGGCAGAAGATGAGGCCCGCCTTCACGCCGTACTCGAGCATGGCCCGGTCCATGCCGCGCAGGGCCGCGTGGATGATGTGGTCCAGGTCGAGCTCGGAGTTGAGGTTGCGCTTCATGGGGTTGAAGCGCAGCTCGATCTGGGTGACGCGGCTGCCGCGGTACTCCTTGCCGATGATCTCGTACACGCAGCGCTCGACGGCCAGGGGCGAGCTCTGGAGCTTCTCCGTCCAGGTGTGGAGGATCTTCAGGTAGTCCTCGAGGCTGCCCACCTTGCCGGGACGGGAGGTGATGAGTTCGACGAACTCGAAGTAGTCCTTCACCGGGAGCTTGAAGCCCTGCTGGTGCGCGAGGGACCAGAGGACATGGGGAGCCACGGAACTGCCCAGGTGGATGTGGAGATCAATCAGATCGCGTGCCATGGCGGCATGTATGCACGGAGCCGCCCAGGCGTCCAGCTACCGGCGCAGCAGCACGTAGACCGCGCCCGCCCCGCCGTCCTGGGGCCGTGCGGTGGCGAACGCCAGCACCGTCTTGCCGATTCGCTTCTGGCCGAGCCAATCGCGCAGCCACTCCTTGAGCACCGGGATTTGATCCTGGGAGTTCAGCCCCCGGCCGTGGACGATGAGCACGCAGCGCTTGCGGGCGCGGTGGCTGTCGGTGAGGAAGCGGTCCACGGCCTCCTGGGCCTGGGCCCGGGTCTTGCCGTGTAGATCCAACTGGCCCTGGAGGACGAAGTCGCCGCGGCGCAGCGAGCGCATGAGCCGCACGTCGAGTCCCGGAGCGGCGCCCTCGATGAACTCGTTCGAGCCGGAGATGTCGAAGTCACCCTGGCCCGCCACCATCTCGGCCAGCTCGGCGAGCGCCTCGGCGTTCTCGTCGATGATCTCCGGGAGGCGGGGATTGGGCACGGGGGCCTCGCCCCGGTTGGTGAGCTGCTCCACGCCGTCCATGGCGGACAGGAAGAGGGAGGCGTCGTCCTCCTCGCGGGCGCGCGAGGCCTTGGTCGGCTTGGGGGGCGGGGGAGGGGCCTGGGGCTTCTTGGGAGGCTCGGCCTCGGCCTGCTTCTTCTTGAGGTCCGTGAGAGCCGACTTGAAGGGGTTGTTGAACGCCTCGTTCTTCTTCTTGGGAGGGCCTCGGTCGCTCATGGTCCCTCTGTAATGCGTCAGGTGGGGCCGCGGTTCAACCGGGTTTTTGCCCGATGCGTGGCCCCTTCGTTGATCTAGAGAGTCCTGACAGGAGACCTCTTTGCCTTCCACGCCCTCTTCCGCCCTGGTCACCGGAACAGAATACGAACGGTTGTTGTCGAGCCTCCGGTTGAAGAGCCCCTGGGCCCTCGAAGAGCCTCCCGGGACCGCTTCGGACGAAGGCGTGGATGGTGCGCGGATGGCCGCGCGCGTGCGCGACAGCAGGGTCGATCACGGACCGTGGTGGTCGGCACTGGACGTGATCGATCAACAAGCGCGACTGGGAGCCCAGCGCGTCGCGATCGCGGACGCGGCCGTCGAGGTGACCTACGCGCGGCTGCGTGAGCGCACCCGCGCCCTGGCCGGGCGCTTGCGCACCCGGGGGATCGGCCGTGGGGATGTGGTCGCGGTCGTCATGGACCGTGGACTGGCGTTCATCGAGACCGCGCTCGCTCTCTGGCGGATCGGTGCGGCCTATCTTCCGCTGGCTCCGGCGCACCCGGAGGCATGGCGCGGGGACGTCATCCGGAGGGCGGGCGCGGTGCTGGTGGTGGGTCCGTCGCGGGCCAGCGCCGTACCGGGTGTCCCCCACCTCTCGCTCGACGAAGAGCCCGGCGCCAGCGAGCCCGCGGACGAGGACTCCGTGGACGAGGCGGCGCTCTCCCCAGAGGATCTGGCGTACATCATCTGCACGTCCGGCTCGACCGGCGAGCCCAAGCTGGTGATGATCGAGCATGGGGGAGTCGCCAACCTGCTCCATGCCCAGCGTGACGTCCTGGGGGAGCTGGGGCCACGGACGAGGGTGTTGCAGTTCGCCCACCCGTCCTTCGACGCGGCCTTGTTCGACATCCTGATGGCCCTGGCCAACGGCGGCCGTCTGGAGCTCATCGACGACTCGCGACTCTCCGGGGAGCCGCTGGCCGACGTGCTGCTGACCCGCCGGATCACCCACGCGGTGCTGCCGGTGTCCGTGCTGCGCACGCTGCGGCCTGGCCGGTTCACCGACCTGGAGCTGGTGATCAGCACCGGGGACGTGTGTCTCCCGGAGACCGCCCGGCAATGGTCGCCGTTCCACCGCTTCGTCAATGGATACGGGCCGACGGAGGTGACCGTGGGAAGCACGCTGCACACCGTGGTGGGCGATCCGGACGGCGAGCGGGTGCCCATCGGCCAACCCCTCTCCAACTACCATGTCGTCCTCCTCGACGAGCGCCTGCGCCCGGTGGCCGACGGGGCCCCGGGGGAGATCTGCATCGGCGGGAGCGGGGTCGGGCGGGGGTATCTGGGGCAACCCGCCCGCACCGCCGAGGCATTTGTTCCCGATCCCTTCAGCCCGGTGCCGGGCAGCCGCCTGTACCGTAGCGGGGATGTTGGCAGGCGGCGGGCGGACGGCACGCTCGAGTTTCTCGGTCGGCGTGATGACCAGGTGAAGGTCCGCGGCGCGCGCATCGAGCTCGGCCAGGTCGAGTCCGCCCTGGTCGCGCTGCCGGACGTGCGCGACGCGGTGGCCGTCATCGAGGGGAAGGGTGAGCGGCTCCTGGGCTATGTGCTACCGGTCGCGGCGGGGGGGCTATCGGCCGAGGCGATGCGCGCCGAGCTGCGCCGCCGCCTGCCCGGCTATCTGGTGCCGGATGTGATCGTGCGGGTCGATGAATGGCCACTGACCACGAGCGGCAAGGTGGACCGGGCCCGGCTGCCCCGCCCACGACGGCCGGACGGGGGATACCAACCGCCGCGCACGCCCCTGGAAGAGGCCCTGGCGGGGATCGCGGCGGAGTTGCTCCGGATGGAGCGGATCGGGGTGTGGGACGATCTGTTCGACCTGGGCGGCCATTCCCTGTTCGCCACGCAGCTCGCCGCCCGGGTGCGGAGCGCGCTGGGGGTGCACCTCGAGCTGAGTGCCGTGCTCGGGGCTCCGACGGTCGCCGAACTCGCCGCACACCTCGAAGACCGGCGGGAAGGGGGGGGGCCGGGCCCGCGCGTGGCCGAACCTGGCACCGGTATCGTTCCGTCCCATGCCCAGCAGCGTGTGTGGTTGATGCACAAGCTCAACCCGGACGCGCGGGCCTACCACTCGCAGGCGGTGTTCCGGTTGGTGGGAGCCCTGGATCTCACCGCGTTGCACGCCAGCCTCACCGACATCGTGCGGCGCCACGACGTGCTGCGCTCGCGCTTCCCCGAGGTGGAGGGGGAACTGCGCTGTGAGCTGGAGCCGCCCTGGGACGTGGAGGTCCCGCTGCGCGATCTGAGTGGCGCGGACGAGGCCCAGCAGGCACACCTGGTCGGTGAGGCCGTGCGCGACGTGTTCCAGACGCCGTTCTCGCTCGCCGAGGGCAGGCCCTTCCGCTGGCTGCTGCTCCGGCTGGGCGCGGACGAACATGTCTTCGTGCATGTCGAGCACCACATCGTGCACGACGGCTGGTCCTTCAATGTCTTCGTCCGCGAGCTGATCGATGGCTACACCGACCACGTGCGCCACGGCCGGGTGCGGCGTGCGGACCCGCCGGTGCGGTACTACGACTACGCTCGGTGGCAGCGGGAGTGGTGTGGTGGCGCTGCCGCCACGGCGCAGCGCCGCTTCTGGCGCCAGGAATTGGAGGGCGCCGAGACCGTGCTCCAGCTCCCCCGCCGCGCCAGGCCCGCGTCGAAGACGTTCCGCGGAGCGGCGCCCCGGATGGAGATCGACGGAGAGCTCGCGCGCCGCCTTCAAGACCTGGCCGATCGGAACAAGACCTCGCTGTTCACCACGCTCCTCGCGGCGTTCTTCGTCCTGCTGCACAGGTACACCGGGTCACCCGACATCCTCGTTGGGTCCGGGGTCGCCAATCGGCGCTGGCAGGACTCCGAGAAGCTCCTGGGAATGTTCGTCAACACGGTCGTGCTGCGCGGCCGGCTTCACGGCAACCCCACGTTCGAGGAGTTCCTGGGGCGGGTCCGGCGGACCTCCCTGGCCGTCTATGACAACCAGGAGCTGCCGTACGGGATGATCTTCGCGGAGTCACCCGCGAGGCAAAACGACGGGCTCCACCCGCTGATCCAGGCCATGTTCAGCTTCCACGACGCACCGCTGGGCCCGCTCGGCGCCGCTCCGCTCGACGTCTCCGTCGTCGAGGGACTGAGCAATGGTTCGGCCAAGTTCGAGCTGGCCGTCGTCGCCGTCCCCCGTTATGCCGCGCCGGGGCATATCAGCCGGTTGCCCGGGAACGTCGTGCACATCCCCCGGTCCGATGCCCCCGTGCGTGCCAGCCCGCGCTCGTCCCTGCAAGGCATCATGCTCGCCTGGGAGTTCGACCGGGACCTCTTCGAGGACTTCTTCATCACCGGGATGCTGTCCGCGTACCAGCGGCTGTTGCACGCCATCACCGACGCTCCGCGCACCCCGGTGTCGGAGCTGTCCTTGATGGACGATGCGCAGCGGCGCGCGCTCGTCTCCAGGGGACCCAGGCGTGACGCACCGGCGCGAGGGTTGCCCGAGCTCGTCGAGCACTGGGCCGAACGCATGCCGGACGCCCCCGCGGTGGTGTCGGGTGACTCGCCGATGTCCTACCGCGAGCTCACGCATCGGGCGGGACGGCTGGCGCGTCATCTGCGTGGCCTCGGGATCGGTCGGGGGGACCTGGTGGCGGTGTGCGTCCCGCATTCGGCCGGGCTCGTCGTGGCCCAACTGGGTGTCCTCCAGTCGGGGGCGGCCTTCCTCCCGTTGGAGCCCAACCACCCTTCCTCCTACCGGGAGAGGATCCTCCTGGATGCCGGGGTACGGGCCGTGGTCACGACGGCGGAGCTGGCCGACCAGGTATCGGGTATCCCGGTCGTGCGGCTGGACGACGTCTCCGACGCGCCCGGGAGCCCGCTGCCCTCGGGAGATGCCCGCGAGCTCGCGTACGTCATCTACACGTCCGGTTCGACCGGCAAGCCCAAGGGCGTCATGGTCGAGCACGGCTCGGTCGTGGCCCGGCTTCACGGGTCGGACCTGATCGATCTGGCGCCGGGCAAGAGGATGCTCGCCCTGGCGTCGGCGTCCTTCGATGTGTCGGTGCTGGAGATCTGGGGACCGCTGGTGAACGGCGCGGCGATCCACTTCCTGCCACCCGGCTGGGACGTGCGAGGCCTGGGACAATGCATCACCGGCAACGCGATCACCCACGCCTTCCTCACACCCGCGGTGTTCAACCAGGTGGTGGCCGAGACCCCGGAGGTGCTCGACCACATGGACCGGGTCCTGGTCGGAGGCGACATCGTCTCCCCGGACGCGTTCCGCGCGCTGCGGAGCCGGGGCATCACGCGGGTGACGAACGCCTACGGCCCGACCGAGACCACCATTCTGGCCAGCGGACAGCGGCTCGAGGACTGGCACGACGTCGAGGGGACCAGTGTGCCGATTGGCCGAGCCCTGTCCAACGCCCAGCTCGTCGTGCTCGACGCGTTCTCGCAGGTGGTTCCGCCGGGTGTGGTCGGAGAGATCTGTATCGGCGGACCCATCGTCGCACATGGTTACCTGGGCATGCCGGGCCTCACGTCCGAACGGTTCGTGCCCAACCCGTTGGGCTCCCTCCCGGGCGAACGGCTGTACCGCAGCGGAGACCTGGGCCGGTGGCTCCCCGGCGGGGTGATCGAGTTCCTGGGTCGCCGCGATGACCAGGTGAAGATCCGGGGCTTCCGGGTGGAACTGGCCGAGGTGCGAGCTGGACTGGCCGCCCATCCCGGGGTGCTCGACGCCGTCGCCCTCACCGACCGGGTGGGGGACGAGCCGCGGCTCATCGGCTACGTCGTGGCCGCACCGGGGGCCGCACTGTCCGGTCAGGCGATACGCGAGGACATGGCACGCAGGGTGCCCGGACATCTCGTGCCTGGTGTCGTCATGGTCGTCGAGGCGTGGCCGTTGACCACCAGCGGCAAGCTCGACCGGTCCTGCCTGCCCACACCGCACGGGAGCGCGGACGCGCCTTTCCTGGCGCCGCGGAACGAAACGGAGACCCGGATCGCCGCGCTCGTCATCGAGTTGCTGAAGGTGGACCGGATTGGTGTCCATGACAGCCTGTTCGCGCTGGGCATGCATTCGTTGCAGGCCATGAAGCTCGCCGCGCGGCTGAGCAGGATGGCCGGTCGGGAGGTTGGACTCTCCACGATCTTCACCCGCCCGACCGTCGCGCAACTGGCCGACGTGCTCTCCACGTTGCCTCCCGCGCGGTCCACGATTCCCAGGTTGCCCCGCGCATGACGACCGTGTTCCCGATGTCCTTCGCCCAGCGGCGGTTGTGCTTCCTGCATGGGCTCGATCCCACGGGATTCGCCCACAGCTCGGCCCGTTGCTTCCAGGTGACGGGTCCGCTGGACGTCACCGCCCTGCGCGCGGCCGTGGACGTGCTGGTGGCCCGGCACGAACCACTGCGGACCGTCTTTCCGCTCGGTGCGAGCCAACACGTCACGGTTCTGGCCGCCGCCTGCGGGGTCGTGCTCGGACACCAGGCGGGCAGGGAGCGGGTGTTGCTCGGCCTGGCCGTGGCCAACCGCGAGCTGCCAGAGGTCGAGCGCGTGCTGGGCTTCTTCGTCAACACCGTCGCGTTGCGGATCGATCTGAGCGGGGACCCGGACTTCCGCGAGCTGCTCGGGAGAGTGGCCGACGCCACCGCCGCCTATGCGCACCAGGATCTGCCTTTCGAGCAGCTCGTGGCCGAGCTCGCCCCCCCGAGAGACCCCGTCCGTTCGCCCCTCGTGCAGGTCAACTTCGCCCATCACCCGGCGGGATCCATGGGGGTGATGGCACTGCACGGCTGCGCGGTGCGCGAACACCTGCTGGACTTCGCCACCGCCAAGTTCGAGCTCACCCTGCGTGTCGAGGAGAGCGTGGACGGAGCGAGCGTCGTCTGGGCCGAGTTCGATGAGCGCGTCTTCGACACCGGATTCATCGACGGCCTGTTGTCCTCCTATGAGGAGGTCCTGCGCACCGCCGCTCTCGAGGTGCCGGTGTCCCGCCTGCTGTCCGCTCGAGGCGCGACGGAACGGGTCCTCACCCGGATCTTCGCCGACGTGCTCGGCGTCGAGACGGTAGGCCCGCACGATGACTTCTTCCGTCTTGGCGGCCATTCCCTGCTGTTGGTCGATGTGGCGGTCCGGGTTCGCGCCGAACTCGGTCGTGACATTGGATTGCGCGACCTGTACCAGACCCCCACGGTGGTTGGAGCCGCCGCTCGCCTCGAGCGAGCTGGAGACACACGATGAGCGATTCCTATCCATTGCCCAAGGACTGGAGGTGCCCCCTGGATCCTCCGGCCGGATTCAAGCGTCTCCGGCAGGAGGCGCCGGTGTCTCGGATTCGGGTGTGGGATGGCAGCACGCCGTGGCTGATCACCGGCTACGCGCAAGCCCTCGACGCCCTGGCCAACCCGCGCTTGAGCATGGACTTCAGGCTGCCGGGCTTCCCACACATCTCACCCGCGTCGGCGACCCGGAGAGACCGGCTCCTGCCGTTCCCGTTCCGCTCCGATGAAGAGTACCGGGCCCAGCGGGCGATGCTCCTCCAGGAGTTCTCGCCGCGGCGGATGGACGCCCTGCGACCGATCATCCAGCGCACGGTCGACGAGACGATCGACGCGATGCTGGCCGGACCGAGGCCGGCTGATCTGATGGCGGCCTTCGCGCTTCCCGTGGCCAGTCTGGTCATCTGCGAGCTGCTCGGCGTCCCTCGCGAGGACTACGAGCACCTGCACGTCCTCAGCCGCACCATCGGATCCCGCACGGCGGGGAGGGAGGCGGTCGATCGCGCGCTGGACGAGATGGATGGCTACTTCCAACGTCTGGTGGACGCGAACAAGAGCGAGCCCGGTGACACGCTCATGGGCCGTGTCGTGGCCGAACAGGTGCTTCAGGGAAAGCTGAGCGAGCAGGACGCGGTCTCGATGTTTCAATTCCTCTTCTTCACCGGGCACGGCCCGTCCGCGTACATGTTCGGGATGGGCGTGGTGGCGCTGCTGCTCCATCCGGATCAGATCGGCGAGTTCCTCGCGGCGAAGGATCCCACCCAGGCCGTCCAGGAACTCCTGCGCTACGTCACCGTCTCACAGAACGCTCGGCAACGCGCCGCCACGGAGGAGCTCACCATCGGCGGCCAGCTCATTCGAGCCGGGGAGGGGGTCCTGGTCCAGCTCGACTCGGCCAACCGCGACGAGACGGTCTTCTCCGATCCGGACCGTCTGGATGTCAACCGCGCCCCGCACCGCAACCTCGCGCTCGGCCATGGCATCCACCTGTGCATGGGACGCGCGCTCGCCCTCATCGAACTCGAGGTGGTGTTCGGCACGCTGTTCCGGCGCGTCCCCACCTTGCGGCTGGCCGTGCCCCTCGAGGACATCCCCTTCAAGCAGGACGAGAACCTGCTCGGCGCGCACGAGGTGCCGGTCTCCTGGTAGCCAGCTCGACCTGGGGCGGCTCTGGGCGCCCCGGTCCACACCCGCGCCCGGGCCTTGAAGCATGATCGTTCACGTCACGAGTGACCCCGGCGCGCGACCGTTTCGTGGGCAACCGCGCGGAAGTGTGCCGCGGCGGGCGAGGGGTGCTGGCCTGGAAAGGCGATGGCCAGCTCCGCCCATCCCGAGGCGCCGCCCAACTCCCTGAAGACCACCCCCTTTGGCCGAAACTCCCTGGCCGACTTCGGGGCGAGGGTGATGCCGAGGCCCGCCGCGACCATGCCGATGACCGATGACCAGGAACCGGCTTCCAGGAGGATGCGGGGAGAGAAGCCCGCGTCGACGCACATGCGCGTGATCGTGTCGTGCAGGCCGGGCGCCGAGTTCCGAGGGAACAGGATGAAGGGCTCGCTCGCCAGTGACGACAGGGTGATGATCTTCTCGCGAGCCCGGGGATGCCGCGTGGGGAGCGCGAGCGTGAAACGTTCCCGGAGCAGCCGCTCGACACTCACGCCCTCGTAGCGGAAAGGGGCCCGCACGAGTGCCAGATCCAGCTCTCCCGCCTGGAGCGCGGCGCCGAGGTCCAGCCCCTCGCGATCGTCGAGACGAAGCGTCACCTCCGCAAACCGGGACCGGAACCGGAGCACGATGCCCGGCAGGAGCCCAAACGCCGAAGATGCGCCGACGCCTATCCGCAGGGTCCCGAGCTCTCCGCGGGCCGTCCGCTGGACATTGAGGAGCACGTCGGTGCGTCTGGCCAGAAGCTCCCGGGCGTCGTTCAGGAGGCGGCTTCCCGCGGAGGTCAGGGCCACGCGTCGGCTGGTCCGGGTGAGCAGTTCCACGCCGAGCTCGGCTTCCAGCTTGCGGATCTGCTGACTGAACGGTGGCTGGGCCATGCCCACCCGAGTGGCGGCCCGGCCGAAGTGCAGTTCCTCCGCCACGGCGACGAAAAGCTGGAGCTGGCGAAATTCCATATCCAGACGATATCCGTCTTGATCCGCCTCGAAAGATATATTGGTGGTATTCGAGCCCACTGCCTACCCTTCACGGATGCGATGTCTCCTCGTCTCCGTCGGCATGCTGATCACGACCCTCGCCGGCTCGCCCGCTCCCGCCGTTCAGCCAGACCCGCGATTGGAACTCTCCGAGCGCTACCTCCGGCTCCCGGAACTCATTCGTGACAGCTTGAGCCCGCCGCGATGGCTGCGTGATGGAGAGCGGTTGGTCTTCTGGTCAGCGGTGGGGAAGGACAGCGGAACCTGGGTGCTCGTCAACGCCCGGACGGGGGCGATGAAGCCGCTGCTGTCCGGCGCCGAGTTGCGGACCCAGCTCTCACGGTGGGTGGGCAGGGCCATTCAACCTCCGCCGCAGATGGACTTCGTCATCGCGCCGGATCAACGGGGCATCCTCTTCCTTTTCGAAGGACAGCCCTTCCAGCTGGGTCTATCCAATGGCCGAGTCACGGCGCTCGCCCCGGGCGACCGGGCCGCCCTGGCGCTGTCCCCAGACAACGTCTTCTCTCCCGAAGGGCGAGCCGTCGCGGTGCAACACGAGGGGGGCTTCCTGGTGCAGGGGGAAGATGGACGCACGTGCGTCGAGCGCGGCGGTGAGGAAAACCACGGCTGGTGGATTCCCGACCGGGCCTGGTCTCCCGATGGCCGCTTCCTGATGGTCAGGCGTGACGATCTGCGCGGCGTCCACAAGATTCCCATCGTGGACTATACGAGTGCGCTCGAGCGCGTGACCCTGGTTCCCTACGTCAAGACGGGGACGCCGCTGGCACGGTCGGAATTCCATATCGTCGAGCCTTCGAGTGGCCGCGTGACACGCATCGCGCCGCCCGAGGGAGAAACCTATGGTTGGTTCGCCGGCTGGCGTCCCGATGGTGGCGAGGCGCTGCTGCTCCATCTCTCCCGTGATGGCAAGCGGCTGGAACTCTCGGCGGTGGATCCGGTCTCCGGCGAGAGCCGGAGGGTGCTGCGCGAGGAGCGGCCCGAGAGCTTCGTGGGGGGGCTGGACTTCGCCCTGGAAGGCTGGGCGCGGCAGGTCACGCCACTGCCGGACAACACCGGCTTCCTCTGGATGTCCGAGCGCGACGGATGGCGGCATGTCTATTTGTATGACTATGAAGGCAAGCTCGTGCGTCAGGTGACCCGGGGCACCTTCCCGGTTCATCAGGTGGCCGCCGTCGCGCCCAGGGGCGATGCGGTCTTCCTGCTGGCCTCCGCCGACCGTGCCGCGCCCTACGAGCACCTGCTCTACCGGGGAAGCCTGAAGGGCGGCGCGCTGAAGCGGCTGTCCTCGGGCTCCGGCATGCACAGCCTCTCCTTCTCCTCGTCGGGCGGATATTACGTCGACGCCTGGTCCTCGCGGACGCAGCCCCGGCTGCGGGAGGTGGCGTCCACGGACGGTGGGACCCGCTTTCGCCTCACGATCGCCGATGCGAGCGCCCTCGCGGAACTGGGCTACACGCCTCCGGAGGCGCTCACCGTCCTGGCCGCCGATGGCGTCACGCCATTGCACGGGGTGCTCTACAAGCCGCGCGACTTCGATCCCACCAGTCGCTATCCGGTCCTCACCTATATCTATGCCGGACCCTTCACCACGCTCGTGCCCTGGAACTTCGTCGGCAACGCCATGTCGCTCCAGGCCAACGCCCTGGCACAGGGGGGCTTCATCGTCATGCTGCTCGATCCCCGGGGCACGCCGGGCCGGAGCAAGGCGTTTCAGGATGTGACTCATGGCCGGGTCGGTCAGACGGAGATTCCCGACCATGTCGCCGGCCTGAAACAGACCGCTTCCACCCGTCCCTGGATGGACCTGACCCGTGTTGGAATCGTCGGCCACTCGTGGGGCGGCTACTTCGCCCTGCGCGGCATGCTGACGGCACCGGAGGTCTTCAAGGCGGGCTACGCGGGAGCGCCGGGCGCGCTGGAGGAGGAGGCGATCATCAACGAGCCCTATCTCGGCCTTCCGAGCGAGAATCCCGCCGGCTATCAGGCGGGCTCCAACCTCGCCCTGGCCGGCAACCTCCAGGGGCCGCTCAAGATGATGCATGGCACCAGCGACGTGAATGCGTCCCTGTCCACGACCCTGCGCATGGCGGACGCGCTGATCCGCGCGGACAAGCACTTCGAGTTGCTCCTGATGCCGGGACAGCCTCACACCCCAGAGCCGCCCGCGGCTCGCTACTACTTCGACGACATCCAGACGTTCTTCGCCCGGACCCTGGGCGCCGGTCCCCAGCAGGCGCGGCGCGAGGAGCATGAGGCCGGCGATGATTCCCGAGAAATCAGGTCCACGAGGTGAGCTTCCACGAACGCGACGGAGCCTTGCTCTTTGGCAACGCCGCGTGTTGAGTGCGCCGCCAGCGGAGGCCCTCCCCGGCCTTCGTGCATGGTCCCAGGACATCGTCACAGGGAGGGGTGCAATGTCGAAGTTCGTTCGCGGAATGGTTCTGTCGGGTGTGGTCGCGAGTCTCCTGCTGGCTCCGGCCATGGGCGCGGCGCAGGGTCGTACGTCCGTGAAGGTGGGCAAGGACGGCAATGTGGAGGTGAAGACGGGCAACACGGAGGTGAAGACCGGTGGCGCCGGGACGAGCGTCCGCACGGGTGACACCGAGGTGGAGACGCAGGGCGGCGAGGAGGGCGAGAGTGCCCGGGCCGAGAAGCAGTCGGACGACGCGCGGATCGAGATCTCGGGCGTGGGCGCCAAGGAGACGCACCGCTGCTCGTCGAAGACCGAGGTGGACATCAGCGGCAGCGACAACGAGGTCACGCTGACGGGGGATTGCAAGCGCGTGAGCGTGAGCGGTGCCGGCAACACGGTGAAGGTGGAGGCCGTCGGCGCCATCGACGTGACGGGCGCCAACAACACCGTCACCTGGAAGAAGGCCCTGGGCGCCAAGAAGCCCAAGGTGAGCCGCGATGGCGCCAACAACAAGGTGACGCAGGCGCCTTGAGGTAGCGGAACGAGCACACGGGAGGCGCGTATCGCCTCCCGTCCTCGGCAAGACGGGCAGCCGGAGTGAGCAGCCCGCCGACGTCTGACTTCAGGCGAGCCGGGGGACCTGTCAGAAAGCCGGAATCACCGCGCCGCCGTAGGTGGACTCGATGTAGCGGCGCACCTCGGTGGACTGGAGCGCCTTCAGCAGCGTCTTGATCTCGGGCCGTCCTTCGTCGCCCTTTCGCACGACCAGGATGTTCGCGTAGGGGTTGCCCTGAGCGGACTCCTGGGCCAGCGTCTTCGCGTCCAGCTGGAGGTTCTTCTTGGCCTCGAGGAAGTAGTTGCCGTTGATGATGGCGGCATCCACGTCCTGGAGGGTGCGCGGCTGCTGCTCGGCATCAATCTCCCGCAGGTCCAGCTTCTTCGGGTTGCCCACCACGTCCTTCAGGGTCCCGCTGGCTCCCACGCCTTCGCGGAGCTGGAGCAATCCCTGCTGCTCCAGCAGGCGGAGGGCCCGGCCCCCGTTGGTGGGATCGGCCGGGATGGTCACCTTCGCTCCCTCGGGCAGGGCGGCGATGGCCGTGTGCTTCGTCGAATAGACGCCCAGGGGCTCCAGATGCACCGCGCCCACGCTGGCCAGCGAGAGCTGGCGGTCGGCGCTGAACCGCTCGAGATACGGCACGTGCTGGAAGTAGTTCGCGTCCAGCTGTTTGTCCGCCAGCGCGATGTTCGGCTGGACGTAGTCGGTGAATTCGATCACCTCGATGCGAACGCCGTCACGTTCGGCCAGCGGGGCAGCCACGCGCAGGATTTCACCATGCGGCACGGGGTTGACGCCGACCTTCAACGTGCGGACGGCACCGGGCTGCTGCTGCTGCTCGGCGGGCGCGTCGGACTTCTTGTTGCAGCCCGCCACCGCCAGCACGGAGAGCAGCGATGAGGTGAACAGGACCTTGGACAAGTGCTTCATGGTTGGGACCTCCAGGGGAATCAATCGAGGGAACGCGCGGGACGCGAGGTGGTGCGATCGAACCGGGCCGCCAGTCCGTCCCCGATCCACTGGACGAACTGAACCAACACCAGCAGCACCACGAGACATCCCAACATGACGTCGGTGCGAAAGCGCATGTAGCCATACTTCACGGCGAGGTCGCCCAGGCCTCCTCCACCCACGGCGCCCGCCATGGCGCTGTAGCCCAGCAGGCTGATGATCATCAGCGCGGTGCCCCGGATGAGCGAGGGCAGCGCCTCGGGGATGAGCACGCGGAGGATGACCTGGCGGTGGGTGGAGCCCATGGCGACGGCGGCCTCCACCAGTCCGGCATCCACCTCCCGCAGG